>CAWDTC010000013.1:0-11779 GCA_963805045.1 Candidatus Aminicenantota bacterium | reverse complement strand
ACCAGGACGTGGTCGTCTCGACCACGACGATCTTGCCCTCGGCGTCCCTGTACTCGATGAGCGAGCGGGCGAAGTCCTCGGCCGGGCGGTTGATGTAGTCGGTTTTGCCCCCGCTGTTTTTGGCCAGGATGTCGGCGTAGTGGGGCTCCTGCCACTTGAGGCAGTTGGTGTAGGCGGTGACGCTTGACCGGGGTCAGGACCTCGCGGGACGCGCCCGGCGGGGTCAGCATGAAACGCGCCTCCTCGACGGAATGGCACATCATGTCGTTCAGGACGCCCCCGCCCTGGAGGCTGCCCTCCCAGAACCAGGGCATATGGGGGCCGCTGTGCTCCTCGGCCGCCCGGGCCAGGTAGGGCGGGCCGGCCAGGCGGCGCCGCGGGCCCAGACGATCTCCTTGCCCCGGACGACCGCCGGGGAGAAGACCTGGTTTTCGAGGTAGCCGTCGAGGAGGCCGGCCTTTCTGGCCAGCTCGAGCATCCGGCGGCCTCCTCGGCGTTCCGGCCGAGGGGCTTCTCGCAGGCGACGCCTTTCAGCGCGCCTTTGCCTTTGATGACGGCCTGGGCGATCTCCTCCATGACCTCGACCCGGGTGTAGTTCGGGGCGCAAATCCAGAGCGCATCGATCGCCGGGTCGGCGACCATCTCGGTCACGGACCGGTAGGGCTTGGCCTTGCCCACGCCGAGCGACTTCACAAGGCCGCAGGCCTCGGCCGCCCGCTTGGCGTCGAGGTCGAAAACTCCCGAGGATGTCGGCGTCACGGACGCCGACCCAGGACTTGATGTGGAAGCGGGCGATGAACCCGCCGCCGATGAGGCCGATGCCGAGGGTTTTTTTAGCCATGAGATCTCTCCTTGTTCATGTATCCGCGTCAGGACTTGCGCCGGCGCGCGACGGCCGTCTTCTCCCGGAACAAGGCGAGAAAGAGACGGCGCAAAGGAGGGTCAGGACCATCGGCACGAGGAAGTACCCGCCTTCACCGTTTGCGGCTCCGCCGGCCGCGTCCGCGTTCGTCGTGAACAGGTTCTGGATCCAGCCGCAGAAGAGGCTGCCGAGGAAGCTGCCCGAGCCCCAGGATGATGACCGCGATCAGGCTCTGGGCCGAGGCCCGGATGTCCCTGGGGGCGATCATGTCGACATAGATGTAGGCGACCGTGAAGAAGAAGACGTAGCAGAAGCCGTGGAGGGAGAGCGAGGCGATGACCAGCCAGGACGGCCCGCCGATGACGAAAATGATGTAGCGGATGCGGCCAGGCCAGGATGCCGAGGGTCATGCGTCTTCCTGATGCCGTACTTCCGGCAGGGCCCGGGCAGGAGGAAGGCCATGACGAAGATCTCGGCGATCTGGGCGATGGTCATGACCGCCGGAGACGGACTTCTGGCTGACGCCGATCGCGGCCGACGTCAGGAAGGGCGCGGTCAGGACGTAATAGAACCGGAGCTCGGTGGCGACGACGAAACGAGATGACGGCGAAGATGAGAAAGTTCTTGTCCTTGAACATCTTGAGGGCCTCGAGGAAGGCCCAGGGCTTGGCCCCCTCCTTCCTGGGCGGCGTGTGGGGCAGGCCGAAGGACAGGACGCCCATGAGGAGCGAGAAGACGCCCGGCCAGGATAGGATATCGCCCTTCATGGCGACGCCCTCGGGCGACTTGGCCAGCGAGCCGCCAGCCGGCCAGGCGCCAAGCCGGCGGCGATCCAGCCGATCGTCCCCCAGACCCGGATCTTGCCGAATTCCTTCTCCGAGTTCTTGAGGTTGATGAAGGCGATGGAATTGGTCAGGGCCAGCGTGGGGGCGTAGATGCAGCAATAGAGGAGCATCAGCCACATCATGGGCGCGAAGGCCGTGACGCCGGCGCCATGAGGATGAGGATCACGCCGCCGACGAGCTGCAGGAAGGCGATGACCTTCTGGGTAGGGAACCAGCGGTCGGCGAGCTGCCCGCCGATGAACGGCGAGATGATCGTGGCCAGGGGCAGCAGACTGAAGATGAAGCCCGTCTCGACGCCGCTGAAGCCGAGGTTGTTCTGGAGATAGGCCGAGAGCACGGGCGCCCAGGCCCCCCAGATGGCGTATTGGAGGAACATCATGACGCCGAGCCGGAACTTGACGCTCATCGGACCTCCGTCGCGAGGCCTCTAGATACCTTAAATAAAGAGGGGTTGTCAACCGGACCCGGCCGCGCCGTCCCGCCGGCCGGCCCCCGGCGCCTCAGGACTCCCAGCGGGCGACGATGGCCCGGTTCTGGGGATTGACGATGTCCTTGGCTTCGGCCGTGAAGAGGTAATCGAGCCGGTTCCTGTAGAAGTCCGCGATCTTGCCCCGGACCATCTTCATGGTCGAGTTGAGCATGTGGTTCTGCTCGGTGAAGGCCTCGCCCAGGACGGCCACCGCGGAGGGCAGCCAGCGGCCGGGGAACTGCCCGCCGAACGGCCCGCCCTCCCGGTACGCGGCGATCTCGCCTTCGAGGAGCCGCAGGGCGGCCTCCTGGCCCTCGGGCGTGCCGGGCGACAGGCCCTTCTCCTTCAGCCAGCGCGCAGGATCGCCTCCTGTTCGGGCACGAGCAGGGCGACGGTGTAGGGCGACTGGTTGTTGTAGAGCATGAGCTGCTCGATGATAGGGCGAGTGCTCGGTGATGGCTTCCTCGATGACCTCGGGGCTGTACTTCTCGCCGTCGTCGCGCGATGAGCAGGCTCTTCACCCGGCCGAGGACGAAGAGGAAGCCGTCCGCGTCGAGGTAGCCGAGGTCGCCCGTGTAGAGCCAGCCGCCGCGCAGCGCCTCCGCGGTCGCCTTCTCGTTCTTCCAGTATCCGGCCATGACGTTCTCGCCGCGGACGACGATCTCGCCCTGCTCCCCGGCCGGAAGGGCGTTGCCCGGCTCGTCGCAGATCCGGAGCTCCAGTCCCGGCAGCGACCCGGCCCGAGGAGCCGAGCTTGTGGGCGCCCGGGCTGTTGGCCGAGATGACGGGCGCCGCCTCGGTCAGGCCGTAGCCCTGGAACATGGGGATGCCGATGGCGTAGAAGAAGCGCTGGAGCTCGATGTCGAGCAGCGCGCCGCCGCCGACGAAGAACTCCAGCCGGCCGCCGAAGTTCCCGCGGATCTTCCGGAAGATCAGCTGGTCGTAGAGGCGCCAGGAGCGGCTTTTTCGAGCTTCCGCAGGCCCCGGCCCCGGTTCCAGCCTTCGGCGTTGTAGGCGTAGGCCGTCTTGAGGGCCTTGCCGAACAGCGCCTCGGCCTTAGGCCCCTTCTCGCGCACGCCCTTTTCGATGTTCTTGCGGAAGTTCTTGGCCAGGGCCGGGACGCTGAGGAGGACCGTCGGCCGGGTCTCCCGGATGTTCAGGGCGACGTTCTTGAGGGTTTCCAGGGCGGTCCGGCCGGTCTGGACCGAGGCCATGGCCGCGCCCGCTCTTCATCAAGGCGTAGATGCCGCACGGTGTGGGCGAAGGCGTGGTCCCAGGGCAGGATGAGCGAGGGCACCCAGTCCTCTCGGGGCCGGGCACCAGGCCCAGGGCCTGCTCGATGTTGGCCGTGTAGTTGCGGTGGGTCAGGATGATGCCCTTGGGGTCGGCCGTCGTGCCGGACGTGTAGCAGATGTTGGCGGCGTCGTTCTCCCTGACGGACCGCCAGGTCCTCTCGAACTCCGCCCCGTGCGTCCGGAGATATTCCTCGCCCCGGCGGAGGACGTCGCCGCCGAGATCTCGTCGGCTTCGAAGGACGGCATCTCGTCGAGGACGATCGTCCTTTCGAGCTCGGGCAGGTCGCTCTTGATCTGGCGGATCTTGGCCACCTGGGACTTCGAGACGATGGCCAGCTTCGAGCCGGAGTGGGGGAGGCGGAACTTGAGGTCCGACAGCTCGTCGATCTTGACCGAGATGGGGACGTTGATCGCGCCGGTGTAAAGGATGCCGAGCTCGCCCATGACCCAGTCGTTGCGGCCCTCGGAGATGAGGGCGGCGCGCTCGCCCCGGCCAGGCCGAGGTGGCCAGGCCGGCGGCGAAGCGGTGGACGAGGGTCCGCATTTCCGCGTAGGTCGTGCCCCGGTAGGAGCGCCGGATTTTTCCCAAAGCAAGACGTTCGAGGGGAAGGCGGCGACGCTGTCTTCGAAGAGCTGGGGGAGAGTCCTTTCGGGCATGTCCATCCTCCGAGCCGCCGGAATGGCCTCATCCTAACCCCGCCCAGGGGGAAAGTCAAAGCGGGAGAGTCAATTTTCCCGCTTCCCGCGCGACCGAACAGATGGAAGCCGAGATGAAGCCTACCCAGGAACGGCGACGCGACCCCCGGACCCGCCAGGAGAACAAGGTCGTCCTGACCCCGATCGGCGCAACCGGCGAGGCGCCGCCGGTAACATACTATTCGCTGACCAGGGACATTTCCGTCGGCGGCATCCGCATCCTGACCGACGCCCCGCTCGCCGTGGGTTCCCGGGTCCGGGTCGAGGTCGCGCTGACGCGGTCGCGGTCGCGCATCGAGGCCGAGGCCCGGGTCCGCTGGGTCAAGGAGCTGTTCGGCAAGGACGTCTACGAGACGGGCCTCGAGTTCGTCGGCATGGACCCGGAGGTCCGCCTGACCCTCATGGAACACCTCTACGGCAGAGCCAAGCGGCACGAGTGAGCGCCGGGGCTTGCTTTTCCTTCCCCCCTGAGCTAAAAGAGAACGGGCGCGCATCTTTCCGCAGGAGCTCCGGCGATGATGGACTGGTGGACCGAGGCCCGGTTCGGGCTCTTCATCCACTGGGGCCTCTACGCCCTGCCCGCCCGCCACGAGTGGGTCAGGAGCCGCGAGAAGCTCAGCGACGAGGCCTACCGGCGGTATTTCGACCGCTTCGACCCCGACCTCTACGACCCGGCGGAATGGGCCAGGGCGGCCCGGGCCGCCGGCATGAAGTACGCCGTGGTCACGGCCAAGCATCATGACGGCTTCTGCCTCTGGGATTCCAAGCTCACGGACTACAAGGCGACCCGGACGCCGGCCGGCCGGGACCTCCTGCGGCCGCTCGTCGAGGCCCTGCGCGCCGAGGGCCTGCGCGTCGGCCTCTACTATTCGCTCCTCGACTGGCACCATCCGGAGTACACGGTCGACGCGTTCCACCCGATGCGGGACGATCCCCAATTCGTGGCGGCGGCCGGGGGCCGCGACCTCGGCAAGTACGTCGACTACCTCTTCGGCCAGGTCCGGGAGCTGCTGACGGAGTTCGGCCGGATCGACGTCCTGTTCCTCGACTATTCGTTCCCGGGCCCCGAGGGCAAGGGGCGGCGCGAGTGGCGCTCGGAGGAGCTCCTGCGCATGGTCCGCGGGCTCCAGCCGGCGATCCTCGTCAACGACCGCCTCGACCTCCTCGACGTCCCGGGCGGCTGGGACTTCCGGACGCCCGAGCAGTTCCTGCCGCGGCGGTGGGTCGAGTCGGACGGCCGGCGCGTGCCCTGGGAGACCTGCCAGACGTTCTCCGGCTCGTGGGGCTACCACCGGGACGAGGCGACCTGGAAGTCGGCCCGCCAGCTCATCGTCATGCTCGTCGAGACCGTCGGCAAGGGCGGCAACTTCCTCCTCAACGTCGGGCCGACGGGGCGCGGCACGCTCGACCGCCGGGCCCTCGACCGGCTCGGGGCGATCGGGACGTGGATTGGGGTCCACGGCCGGTCCATCCACGGCTGCACTCAGGCCCCCGAGGGGATCGTTGCTCCCCCCAACACGCTGCTGACCTACCATCCCGGACGGGAGCGCCTCTACGTTCACGTCCTCGAGTGGCCGGCCGGCGCCCTTCACTTCGACGGACTGGCCGGCCGGGTCGCCTACGCGCAGCTCCTCAACGACGCCTCCGAGGTTGCCTTCACCGACCGGGGAGGGGAGGCCGGCTTCTTCGCCGGGGCGAGGGAGGAGTGGCCGAAAGGCACGCTGACGCTGAAGCTCCCCGTGGCCAAGCCGGACGTCGAGGTTCCGGTCGTCGAGCTGTTCCTCGAACGAAGATAAGCCCATGAAGAAAGCCGCCATTCTCCTATGCTTCACCCTCATCGCGGCCAGCGCGCTACCGGCGGCCCCGGCCAAGAACTACTATTTCCCCGAGGTCCGCGTGGAGATCGCCGTGGACAGGGACGGCGGCTTCCGGGTCGACGAGTACAGGACCTACGAATTCCAGGGCAGCTTTTCCTGGGCCGACCTGAGGATCCCGCTCGTCGTGAGCCGCCAGGGCCGCTCCTACGCCGCCACCCTGTCCGAGTTTGCCGTCAGCGACGAGCGGGGGGGCCCGCTCAAGAGCGAAACGGGCACGGGCGGCGGCGTCTTCCAGGCCAAGTGGCATTTCTCCGCCAGGAGCGAGCGCCGGACGTTCCACATCCACTACCGCATCGGTGGCGGCATCCTCAGCTATCCCGAAGTGACCGAGCTCTATTGGCAGGTCATCGGCGACGGCTGGGACCGGCCGACGAGAAAGGTCGCGGTCGAGGTCCGGCTGCCGGAACCGCTGCCGCGGGCGACGGACCTCAACGTCTGGGGGCACGGGCCGCTCAGCGGCTGGGCCGAGATCGTCGATGCGCAAACGGCCCGCTTCTCGGCCGTCGACGTCCCCTCGCATCAGTTCGTCGAGGTCCGCGTCGTCTGGCCGGCGGGTCTTATCTCGGGCGTGCCCGCCACGGGCGTCTCTCTCGCCTCGATCAAGCAGGAAGAGGCCGGCTTCGTCCGGCAGACGATCGAGCGGGTGAAGGCGGCCCGGGCCGAGGACGCGCGCCGGGCCGAGGAGCGGGACAAACGCCGCCGGCTCCTGGCACAGCTCTTCGGGGTTTGGGGCGTCTGGCAGGTCGTCGGGCCCTTGATCTGGCTCCTCTTCTATTCCCAAACATGGTCCCGGGTCGGGAAGGACTACCGGGTCGAGGGCCTGCCCGAGTACTGGCGCGAGCTGCCGTCGGACCTGCCGCCCGCCTTCGTCCAGGTCCTCATGCGGGAGGGCCGGGGCATCACGCCGGCCGCCTTCACGGCCACGATCTTCGACCTGGCCCGCAAGGGCTGGCTGACGATGGAGGACCTGACCGTCGAGAAGCATTCTCTTCTGGGCACGCGGCGGCACGCCGACACCCGCCTCACTCTCCTCAAGGACTTCGATGGCGCGGCCGATCTCAAGGACTTCGAGAAGGACCTCCTCGACATGCTCTTCGGCAAGCTCGGCGAGCCGGGCGCCCTCAAGGGCTCTTCCTTCACGCTGGACAATCTCAAGGATTATCTGAGGAAGAACCCTCAGGAGTTCCAGAAGTGGTACCAGGAATGGGCCAAGGGGATCAGGGAGGCCACCAAGCCCCTCGGCTTCCTCGAGCCGGAGAGCCTGCGGGCCAGGAACCTCTTCCTCGCCGCGACCTGGCCGGTCGCCATCTTGACCGCGAGCCCGGTCCTCGTCATCCTGGCCGCGGCGCTCATCCCGAGCCTCAAGCGGCGGACACCGTCCTGGGCCAGAGAGAACACGATGTGGAAGGCTCTCAAGCACTTCCTGGATGATTTTTCGGAGTTCCGGGAGCTGCCGCCCGAGGCCCTGAGGCTCTGGGAGCAATACCTCGTCTTCGGCATCCTCTTCGGCAACGCCAAGAAGATCCTCAAGTCCCTGCCCGTCATCCTCCAGGACCGGCGGGCCGCCGTTCCCGGTTGGTACGCGGGGGCCAACCAGGCGGGCTTCCTCTCGACGGCCGGGAACCTGACGGCCATGGTCAACAGCATCGAGCACATGGCCACGACCGTCAGCCAGGCCAGCACCTCGGCCGCCCACTACTCGTCGGGCGGGGGAGGGGGATTCAGCGGCGGAGGGGGCGGAGGAGGCGGCGGCGGGGGGGGCGGGGCCGGATGAGCCCGGCCGCGGCGATCCCAGGGGCGCTCGGGGGGAGCTGGGCGTGGAAAAAAGGCGAGTGTCGAGAAAGGCGTCGCGTTTCGCCTTGCTGGGCGCGGCGGCCCTCGTCCTCTCCTGCGGAACTTCGTCGGAGGAGGCCCGGATCAGGACCTTCCTCAAGGAGACCGTGGCCCTGGCCGAGAAGAGGGACCTCGCCGGCGTCATGTCCCGCCTGGCCGACGACTATGCGGATTTCGAGGGCCGCGATAAGGCGGGGACCCTTGACCTCATCGGCGACTATTTCCGCCGCACGGGCATCGTCATTCACCTCCTCGGCGTCCGTGTCACGCCGGCCGGCCCCGACGGCCAGGCTTCGGTCGAGGCGGAGGCCTTCCTCTCCTCGGGCGCGGCCGAGGTCTTCCGCAGGCTCCTCAGCGTCACCGGCGAATGCTATCGTTTCGACCTCCGCCTGGCCCGCTCGCCGGGCGCCGGCTGGCAGGTCGCCTGGGCGCGTTGGGAATCCGTGCCGATGTCGGACCTTTTCCCGGAGTCGCTGGCCGTGCTCCGAAAACTCTTTCCCGGTCTCTGACGTATTTCCTCGATGGAGGGAGAAGATGGACGAGAAAAAGAGCCAGAAAAAGACGAGGACGGAGGAGTTCTGCGTCAACGGCGGCGAGATCGTCGACAAGATCAAGGAGATCATCCATGAGGGCAACGCCCGCCGCATCTTCCTCCGGGACGCGGAGGGCAAGACCTTCCTGGAGATCCCGCTGACGGTCGGCGTCGTCGGCGCCGTCGTCGCCCCGGTCCTGGCCGCGGTCGGCGCCGTGGCCGCCCTGGCCTCCAACCTGACCATCGTCGTCGAGAAGGTCGACGAGTAGCCCGGTCGCGGGCCCTCTCCCGCGGCCCGTCCGGCCCGGCCGGAGGCCGTCCCCCGACGACCTGCGGACCACCCCTTTCGTTCGACCGCCCCTCTATGCTATATAGGATATCTCGATTTATTTCGAACCTAGGAGGTCCCATGTCCCATTCCCGCTGGAACCTGACCACGGGCACCCTCTTCCTGGCGGTGCTTCTCTCCCTGGCGGTCGCCGCGGCGGCCCAGGCGCCCGCCCCGGCCGCGAAGGATAAGGCCGCGGCGGCGCCGGCGACGCTGCCGGTCACGGCCGACGACCTGAACCAGTTCTCCTGGCGATGGATCGGACCGGTCGACTTCTCGGGCCGCATCGCGGAGTTCGCCGTCCCCCGCGGCCAGCACCTCACCTATTACGTCCTGACGGCCAGCGGCGGCCTCTGGAAGACCGAGGACGCGGGCATCCACTTCGAGCCCATCTTCGACAAGTACGGCAACATGAGCATGGGATACCTGGCCATCGCCCCGTCCGACCCGAAGGTCCTTTACCTCGGCACGGGCGAGCCCATGCACGCCCGGTCGAGCACGCACGGCAACGGCCTGTGGAAGTCCACGGACGCCGGCAGGACCTGGACGAAAGCCGGGCTGGAGAGGAGCTTCTTCATCCCCATGGTCGCCGTCGACCCCAAGAACCCCGACGTCGTCTACGCCGCCGCCGAGGGCAAGCTCTACGACAACGCGATGGACTGCGAGCGGGGGCTCTACAAGACGACCGACGGCGGCAAGACCTGGACGAACGTCTTCCCGGCGAAGGACCGTGGTGTGGCCGATTTCGTCATCGACCCCAGGAACGCCGACATCGTCCTGGCCGCCGCCTACAAGACCTACCGCCGGGCCTGGACCTTCATCGACCGCCAGCCGGGCAACGTCATCTACAAGACGACCGACGGCGGCAAGACCTGGAAGGAGCTCGCGAACGGGCTGCCGGTCGGCCTGAGCGTCGGCCGGACGGGCCTCGCCGTCTACGAGAAGAACCCGGCTATCGTCTACGCCCGCATCGACGAGGAGGTCGACCTCGGCTTCGACCTGCGCGACGGGGTCGCCGACTTCCGGGCCGGCCAGGTCTTCAGCGACGACTGGTACCTCAACCGGTTCAAGGCCTTCAAGGTCAGCCCGGAACTGGCCAAGCTGGCCAAGTTCACTCCGCCCACGGCCGACACCGAGGCCGACCTGGCCAAGAAGCTCAATGAGCTCGTCAGGGACAAGGACTTCCTGACCAAGGCCGGGGCCGACATGGCCAAGCTCAACGCGGCGGCCAGGAAGCCCTATCCCAAGAACGAGACCCTCATGGCCAACGTCAAGGCCGTCGAAGCCCTCCTCAAGGCCGAGGCTCCCAAGCCCGATTCGACCGAGGCCAAGGGGCGCTCGCAGGTCCTCAACCGGCACGCCCTGGAGATCCTCTGCGGCGACGCCCTCCGGAACCAGGAGACGGTCAAGAAGTCCGGGATCATCTACCGGTCCGAAGACCAGGGCGAGAGCTGGAAGAGGATGACGGAATACAAGCTCTCCGGCGGCAGCGCCCTGGTCAACCAGACGGAGGCCGGCTATTACGGGCACATCGTCGTCGACCAGACGAACGACCAGACCGTCTACTGCGCCGACACGAACGTCACCTTCTCGAACGACGCCGGCAAGACCTTCAAGGTCGCCGGCTGGGACCAGGGAGCGTACAAGACCCACGTCGACCACCGCGCCGTCTGGGTCGACCCCGAGAACGGCAACCACATCCTGACCGGCAACGACGGCGGGGCCTGCGAGACCTGGGATGGCGGCAAGCACTGGATGCAGAAATCGACCATCAGCGCCCAGCAGTTCTACGACGTCTCCGTCGACAACGAGCAGCCCTACAACGTCATGGGCGGGACGCAGGACAACGGCTGCTGGATCGGCCCCTCCCAGACCCGGAACGCGTGGGGCGTCTACGCCCGCGACTGGGATTACCTGCCCTCGGGCGACGGCTTCTATGTCGTCCGCGACTGGTGGAATCCCGAATACATCTATTGGGAGAGCCAGTTCGGCTCGTCCATGCGCAAGAACCTCCAGACCGGTCAGATCTCGCCGCTCGCCCGGCGGACGACGCCCGAGGAACGGGCCGCGGGCAAGCCCGTCCAGCGTTACCAATGGAACGCGCCGATTGTCCTCTCGCCCGCACAACCCCGGCATCGTCTTCGTCTGCTCCCAGTTCGTCCACCGCTCCCTGACGCGCGGCGAGGCGAACACGTGGCAGACGGTCAGCCCGGACCTGACCAAGGCCGACAAGGTCCGGATCGAGGAGTCCAAGAAGACCAATCTCCAGTACCCGACGATCTACACCTTCGCCGAGTCGCCCAAGACGCCGGGCCTCTACTGGGCCGGCACCGATGACGGCAACGTCCAGATGAGCCCGGACGGCGGCACGACGTGGGTCAACGTCACCGCCCAGTTCTACGACGCGGCCGGCAAGCCGAAGAAGATCGCCAAAGGCGACCGCATCCCCTACGACCGCTGGGTCAAAAGGGTCGTGCCGTCCCGCTTCGACGAGAACGTCTGCTATGCCGCCTTCAGCGGCTACCGGACGCACAACGAGGACAAGACCTGGCTCTACGTCACCCGGGACAAGGGGAAGACATGGCAGGACATCTCGGGCGGGCTCATGAACCCGCTCTTCGACGTCGAGGAGGACCCCGACAACGCGAACGTCCTCTATATCGCCGGGGACTACGGCATCCAGGTCACCCTCGATCAGGGGCAAGACATGGCTGCCCTTCTCGACGACAGCGCCGAACGTGGTCGTCCGCGACATGGCCATCCAGAGGCGCGACCGCGAGATGGCCATCGCCACCTACGGCCGGGGCTTCTATATCGCCGACATCGGGCCGATCAAGGACTTCAAGCCCGAGACGTTCCAGAAGGACGCGGTCCTCTTCGACGTCAAGGACGTCATCCGCTGGAACCGGCTGGAGATGGCCGGGGAGCAGTACGGCGAATTCGCCAAGGTCGACAATCCGGCCGTCGGCGCGAGCTTCTATTACTGGCTCAAGGCCGAGCCCAAGTCGGTCAAGATCGTCATCAAGGACCTCGAGGGCAACG
>CAWDTC010000012.1:0-128314 GCA_963805045.1 Candidatus Aminicenantota bacterium | reverse complement strand
CTTGGCCGTCCCCTCCGCCCGGGCCTCATAGGCCGGCGAAATTGGCGGGAGAGATCGGCCGCGTCCCGGCCTCGATCTCTTTGACCATGGACACGAGGCGGTCGTTGAGTGGCGTCGGGACGCCGAACTCCCGGCCCTTCCTGCTGATATAACCGTTGAAGTAGTCGATCTCGGTCCTCTCGCCGCGTTCGAGGGACTGCAGGCTGGATGACTTGAGTCGACGATACTTGACCCCGATGAGACGGATCAGGATATGCCGTTTTAGGTTCCCCAAGAGACCGCGGCCGGCGAGGAACGAGTTGAAGTCCAGGTGCGCCACCCTTTCGACCTTGAGACCCATGGCGCCGGCGACGGCCATGGCCTCCCGGATGATGCCGATAAAGATCACGCGGACTTTCCTCGAGGCCAGCATCTTGCCGAGGTAAAGTCCGCTCACGGCTCCGAGCGTCGTGATGCAGGAGTTGATGACGAGCTTGGCGTAGAGGTGGCCCATGATGTTGGTGGAAATGACCGTCGGCTGAACGTTCGTCAGGATCTCCTGAACGGCGCAGAGCCCATCGTCGATCCGCCCGTCCAGGCGGCCGATGATGAAATCGCCCTTCGCCGTCATCTCCACCTCTGCGGGCGCGTGCATGGTCCCTCCCAAGCCGACGACGCAGCCCACGGTCGAGTCCTCGCCGAGGACGCGGGCTATTGTCTCCTCGCAGATCCCGTTCTGGAGCGAGACGACCCGTGACCCTTCGTGCAGGATAGGTTTCAGGCCCTCCGCGACTCCGGGCAGGGTCGTCGCCTTGGTCGCCAGGAGGACGAAATCGATCTTATCCGGGACCTCTTCGACCCCCGCGTAGGCGGGAAGCAAAGCGCGGTATTCGCCTCTCACGCCGAAGACATGCAGCCCCTCTGACCGGATCCGGCCGACGATGCTCCGGATTCTTGTCGACGACCCCGACATTCCGGCCGGCCTTCGACAGAAAGCCCGCCGTGATGCCCCCGATGGCACCGGCTCCGACAACGAGGATCTTTGCATTTCCTGTGTCCATCGGCTCCCCCCTGCTGGCTTGAGCCCAATATAAGCGTGGCCGGCGGAATAGTCAATTTCCAGACTTCCCTTTCCCGGGAGTTTGTGATAATTGGAGGGAGGCTGCCTTTGAGGGGACCATGAGCAAGAAGGACATCGAGAGCGCCCTGGCCCGCGGGGTCGAGATCCTCGACGAGTTCCTGCCGCTCCAGACGACCCTCTATTTCCCCATCCTCTATTCGGCCTGCGTCTGGGCCGTGCGCCGCGTCTTCGACTACCGCGAGCGGATCCTGGCCTGGCAGGTCTGGCTCGACCCGGAGGCCGTCCTGACCAAGCCGGACGAGTTCATCCTCCACTTCTTCTCGGCCGACGAAGCGCTGCGCAAGGTCTATGCCGCCGAGCTGGCCTCGCGCGACATGAAGGCCCTGCGGGCCGCGTTCCCCGCCCTCTATCCCGTCCGCGGGCTCGAGGACGCCTTCCTCAAGGCCCTCTTCAAGAAGGAGCTCGCCGCCGGCGACTACCGGAAGATCGCCGCCGAGTTCGCGGCAAGGGCGGCCAAGGCCCGGGACGACATCCGTCCGGCCGCAGCGGACGCCCGCTTCTGGG
Source organism: Candidatus Aminicenantota bacterium (assembly GCA_963805045.1). Taxonomy (GTDB): domain Bacteria; phylum Acidobacteriota; class Aminicenantia; order Aminicenantales; family Saccharicenantaceae; genus DATKJS01. Next base: position 126,690 of record CAWDTC010000012.1, on the reverse strand, counting down.
CGGCCCTGGAGAACCTCGGCGCCGAGCTGGCCGCCCTCGGCATCCATCTCCTTTCGGACGAGGACGTCGAGAAGGCGGTCATCCGGGCCGTGAAGAAGAAGGCGGCGAAGGGCGCGCAGGGCGGATGATGACGGGCGCGGGGACGCATGGGGCACGGCGGCGGGGCGGGCCCGGCCTCGCGGCCGTCGCGGCGGCCCTGACCCTCCTCCTCTCCGCGGCCTGCCTGACCCACCTCCGGAACGCCAAGGCGGCCTACGCCGAGGCCCAGGAGCTTTCGCAGCAATACCGGACCGACCAGGCCGTGGCCGCCTACAAGCGCGCCCTGGCCGAGGCCTCGCTCGAGGCGGCGAAGAACCCTTCGGCCCAGGCCTTCATGCTCAAGGGCATGGCCGAAGCGAACCTGGAGCTCTGGCGTGAGGCCGAGACGAGCTTCGTCAAGGCGGCGGGCCTGGGGTTCGGCGAGGGCGAGGCCTGGGCCTCGGACCTCTCGCTCCTCGGCCTCGCCCGTCTCGTTCGAGGAGATCGGCTTCCGCGAGCCGTCGCTTCGCGCCTACGAGAACCTGCTCGGGAAATCCTCCTTCAAGCCGGTCCGGCTGGCCGCGGCCGAGCGCTACGCCGACCTGACGCTGGCCCGGGCACTGGCCCTCGCGGACGCGGAGCGTGCCCGCGCCCTCGCGGACCTGGTGCGGACGATCGAGCGGCTCGAGGCGGCGGATTTCGCCTGCGGCTATTACCACTATCTCCACGCCCAGGCCGAGGGCCACCGCGGCGGCTTCCGGCGCGGCTACGAGGAAGCGGTCATGGCCCGCGAGCTGGGCCTGCCCTCGGAGAAGGTCCTCCGCGACAACGACAACCAGGTCGTCTTCTGCTACGACAAGCTGGCGGCCTCGTCGGACGCGGCCGAGCGGGCGGCCTTCGAAACGGCCCACGCCGCCTGGGCGAAGAAGTGGGGCTGGAAGGACGCCCGGACCCCGGGCTGGAAGACGGAGTAGCGCGGAGTCGACGATGCTGCCGACGATCGCCTGGCGCGGCCAATCCGTGATCATGATCGACCAGAGGAAACTCCCGGCCCAGGAGATCTACGTCCGCTGCCGGACCTACATCCAGGTCGCCCAGGCCATCGAGAAGATGGTCATCCGCGGGGCGCCGGCGATCGGCATCGCCGCGGCCTACGGGCTCGTCCTCGGCGTCATGACCATGCGCGCCGAGACGGCCCGCTCGCTCGAGGCCGATTTCGAGCGCGTCTACCGGAGGCTCGAGCGGACGCGGCCGACGGCCCGGAACCTCTTCTGGGCGCTGGAGCGGATGCGGGCGGCCTACGAAGCGAACCGCGGCGCCGGCCTGCGGGCGATGAAGAGGGCGCTCCTCGAGGAGGCCAAGACGATCGAGCGCGAGGATGCGGAGACGAACCGGACGATCGGCATCCACGGCCGCGACGTCATCCCGGACGGAGCCACGGTCCTGACCCACTGCAATGCGGGGGCGCTGGCGACGGCCGCGTACGGGACGGCCCTCGGCGTCGTCCGGGCCGCGGTCGAGCAGGGGAAGAAGGTCCGGGTCTTCGCCGACGAGACGCGGCCCTTCCTCCAGGGCGCGCGGCTGACGGTCTGGGAGCTCGCGCGGGACGGCATCCCGGTCGTCGCTCATTACGGACGACATGGCGGGCTGGCTCATGCATCAGGGTGCGATCTCGGTCGTCATCGTCGGCGCGGACCGCATCGCCCGCAACGGCGACACGGCGAACAAGATCGGCACCTATTCGGTGGCCGTGCTGGCCAAGGAGAACGGCGTCCCGTTCTACGTCGCGGCGCCCATGACGACGGTCGACGCGACGATCGCCGACGGGAGCCGGATCCCGATCGAGGAGCGCAAGCCGGAGGAGGTCCGCGAGGCCGGCGGACGGCTCATCACGCTCCCGGATGTCGAGGTCCGCAATCCCGCCTTCGACGTGACTCCGGCGCGATACATCGCCGGCATCATCACCGAGCGCGGCCTCTTCCGCCCGCCGTTTTCATTCGGGCCCTGAGGCCCGACGCCAAGCGGGCCCTTTTCTGATATCATAGGGCGCGGGCGGACCGCGATGTTCGTGCTGGCCATTGAAACTTCGTGTGACGAGACGTCGGCGGCCGTTCTCCGCTCCGGACAGCTCCCCGTCGGCCCGGGGACATGTACCGAAGGTCCGTGTCCCCCGAATTTAGCGGCACCCGAGGTCCTGAGCAATATCGTCCTCTCGCAGGACGAGATCCACGCCCCCTACGGCGGCGTCGTCCCCGAGCTCGCCTCGCGGCAGCACATCAAGACGATCGCCGCGGTGGTCGGGGAGAGCCTGGCGCGGGCGGAGGTCCGGGCCGACGACATCGGGCTCTTCGCCGTGACCCAGGGCCCCGGCCTCATCGGCTCGCTCCTCGTCGGGCTTTCCTTCGCCAAGGGGCTCGCCTATTATTTCCGCAAGCCCCTCGTCGGCGTCGACCATCTCGAGGCCCACCTCGAGGCGGCCTTCCTCGAGCACCCCGAGATCCCCTTCCCCGTGCTCGGGCTCCTCGTCTCCGGCGGCCACACCTCGCTCTATTTCATGGAGGAGCCGCTCTCCTACCGGCGCCTGGGCCGGACCCGAGACGACGCGGCCGGGGAGGCGCTGGACAAGATCGCCAAGTTCCTCGGCCTCGGCTACCCGGGCGGCCCGGTCATCGAACAACTGGCCCGCGACGGCGACGCGACGAGGTTCCCCTTCGCCGTGCCGCGGACGAAGGACCGGAGCCTCGATTTCAGTTTCAGCGGGCTCAAGACCGCCGCCCTGAGGCACGTCCGGGAGAGCGGCATCGCCAAGGACAGTCCGGCGCTCGCGGATTTCCTGGCGAGCTTCGAGGAGACCGTGGCGCGCTCGCTCCTCGACCACGTCCGCCGGGCCGTCGACGAGAGCCGGCCCCGCTCGCTCGTTCTCTGCGGCGGCGTTGCCCGGAACGCGCGGCTGCGGACGCGCTTCCTGGATTTCGCGCGGCAGGCGGACCTCGCGGCCTTCGTCCCGTCGCCCAAGCTCTGCACGGACAACGCGGCCATGGTCGGGGCCGTGGCCCTGCGGAAGTTCGCCCGCCGGCCCGACCTCACGCTTAGACCTCGACCTCGACGCCTATCCGCGCTCGTCCTGAGGCGCGCCGGACGCCAGGGACGTCCCATGAAGCCGGGAGTTTTCGCGTTGCTAAGAACAGGACATTTCCACTTTGCGTTGACAACGGCGCCGCCCGGTTTGACAAGGTTCCGGCGGTTTCCTTACAATGGAACGCCGGTCGCGGAAGAGGAGAGGCCATGAAGAAAACGCTCTTCGTCATCGCCCTCGCCGCCGTCGTCGCCTCGGCGGCCCTGACCCAGGAGTTCAGCTACGTCGGCGCCCAGAAGTGCCAGATCTGTCACAGGACGGAGACGCAGGGACGGCAATTCCCGATCTGGGAGGCGAGCGCCCACGCCAAGTCCTTCGAGACGCTGGGGACGGCCGCGGCCGCCGAGCTCGCCAAGCAGTCCGGCCTGACGACGCCCGCCGCCGAGAGCCCGTCCTGCCTCGCCTGCCACGCCCCTCTCGCCGCCAAGGCCCCTGACCTCAAGGCCGAGGGCGTCGGCTGCGAGGCCTGCCACGGGCCCGGGAGCGAATACCGGAAGCTCGCCGTCATGAAGGACAAGGACGCCGCCGTCAAGAGCGGGCTCGTCCTCTACGGCACCCCCGAGAAGCTGAAGGCGGGCTGCCAGAGGTGCCACGTGACCGACCACGGCAAGGTCTTCGACACCGACGCCGGCTGGGCGAAGATCAAGCACCCCATCCCGAAAGGCTGATCGACCGACGAGCCCGGACACCCGGACCGCGAAGCGTGGACCTGCGGGGCGCGCCGCGCCCGCCCTCGGCGCCCTCATCCTTGTCTCCGCCGTCTTGTTCCTTCTGTCGCTGAGCTTCGCGTTCGCCCCGGCCCAGACGAAGACCGCGGCCGCAGCCGGGGCCGTGGCGCGGGACACCGAGTGTCTGGCCTGCCACGCCGACCAGGGGCCGGCGCTCCTGGCCTCGGTCCACGGGCGGGCGGGGGTCGGGTGCGTCGACTGCCACGCCGACCTCAAGGCGCTCAGGGAATTCCCCCATCCCGAAAAGCTCGCCGCCGTGAATTGCGCCGCCTGCCACGGCCGGGAGACCCGGATGTACACGGCGGGCGTCCACGGCGGGACGGCCGCGGGGAGGAGCGGCCCGCCGGTCGCGTGCAAGGACTGCCACGGGACCCACGACGTCCTCGGCGCGTCGGACCCCGCCTCGCCGACCTTCCCGGCCAACCTGCCGCGGACCTGCGGCCGATGCCACCCCGGCGCGACGGCACACTTCGCCCAGGGGAGGGTTCACAGCCGGCCGGAAGGGGCGGCCGGGGTCGCGGGCCGGGCTCCGCTCGTCGTCCGGTCGGTCTACGGCGTCGTCATCGCCGTCATCGTCGGCGCCTTCCTGCTGTTCATCGCCGCCGACCTCTTCGGCCGGGCGGTCCGGAGAAGGGCCGCGGGCGGCCGCGTCTGCGGCCCGGACGTCCCGGGGGACGACGCGGTCTTCGTCCGGATGGGCGTTTCGGAGCGCGTCCAGCACGGGCTCCTCATCCTGACCCTCTTCACCCTCATGGCTACCGGCCTGCCCCTCTTCCTCTCCGGGTTCAAGCCCCTCGCGTGGCTCCTGCCGGGCGGGCAGGGCTCGGGCGTGCGGGGCGTCCTGCACAGGGTCGTGGCCGTCGTCCTCGTCCTGAATCTCGTCTGGAATGCGGCATACACCATCTTCACGGCGCGGGGGCGGGCGAATTTCAGGGCCATGGTCCCGCGCACGAGGGATTTCCGCGACGCCTTCGAGCAGCTTTTCCACAACCTCGGCGTCACGCGGCTCGCCCGGCGGCTGGGCATCGGGAAGAAGTTCTTCGCCGGGCATCCCTACTGGCTGTTCGAGGCGGCGCCCCGCTACGACCGCTACAATTTCGTCGAGAAGTTCGAATACTGGGCCGTCGGCTGGGGCTCGGCGGTCATGATCGTGAGCGGCTTTTTCATGTGGCGCGTCGACCTCTCCCTGCGGCTCTTCCCCCTCTGGGTCCACAACATCTTCATCGTCGTCCACAGCTACGAGGCGCTGCTCGCCTTCCTGGCCGTCATCATCTGGCACATGTACAACGTCCACCTCAACCCCGAGGACTTCCCCATGAGCATGACCTGGCTCGACGGAAAGATCACCGGGCGGGAGCTCCGGACGCTCCACCCGCTGGAGTACGAGCGGATCGTGGAGGAGCGCCGGAGGCGGCACTGATTAATTGGTCAGCGGGCGTCGTAGCGGATGAAGGCGACGTAGGCCGCCGCGAACAAGACGACGCAATAGCCGAGAAGCACTGCGAATGGCGGGAGCGCCGCCTTGACACGACCGCCTAGCCCTTCTTCGACGTAGCGGAACCGCGGGGCATCGGTCATGTCGATGGCCGTATTCCACAGGTCCGCCGTCGGGTCTTTCGCCTTCAATTCAGCCATCTTCTTCGGCTGGTATTCCCGGAAGAAGGCCTGGTCCCAGGCCGCGCCGATCCGCCCGAAGTGGGCCATGTTCTCCGTCCCGGTCGAAGACAGGTCTGTCGCGAGATAGCTGAAATCGGCGAGCGGCGAGGCCATGGAGATCGACCGGGCCAGGCCCGTCTGGGCCGTCTCCTTGCGGCTGAGGTCCTCGTTCAGGGCGTCGGCCTTGGCGCTCTGGAGTCAGGTTGGCCTCCTCCCAAGCCCTCTCGACGGCCGCCCGCATGGCCTCGTAGGCCTTTCGGTATTCGGGGTCCGCGGCGACCCTGGCCTTGACCTCGTTCTCCGTCAGCCGCTCGGCAAGAACCGGGTACTGCTTGAGGACCTCGCCCCGGTATTGGTCCATGAGCTTCTCCCCGAGTCGTCCCGGTCGGTGTCCGTCAGACGCTGCACCTCCCGTGCGACCTTGATCCGCGACGGCGCCGGCGAGAGGAACGAAGCAACGTAAGGGCTGAGGTTGGGCACGACCAGGACGAGAAGGACCCAGACGAAGAGCGAGGTCATGATCGACGAGGCGCTCGACCTGTGGGCTGACGAGATGAAGATGCCGATGAGATAGAAGACGGCGATGTAGAGCAGCGCCCCGGCGACGATGAGCCCGAGAGCGCCCCAATCCGCGCCCGTCCAGCTGACCCGCGGGTGGAGGAGGATGATGAGCATGCCCGTCGCGAGCGAAACGAGGAACGGCGCGGCCAGGGTCAGCGACGCCGCCGGCGAGCTTGGCCAGGACGATCTTCGACCGCGCGCAGGCCGTTCGAGAGCATCAGCTTCAGCGTCCCGTCCTCCTTCTCGCCGCAGACGGCGTCGTAGGAGAGGATCAGGGCGATGAGGCTGATGAGGATGGTGACGATGAAGACGAGGTCGATGAGCGGGAACATGACCGGCAGGGGGTCGTCGTCGAAGCCCTCCATGTTGACGTCGGCCGTCAGGCCCCGGACGAGGGCCTGGAAGGGGATGGGCGGCTGCGTCGGCGTCACGATGTTGCCGATCCGGTTGAAATGGGCGTAGCTCCGGAGGTATCGCTCGAGCTCGGCCTGGCGCTGGGAATACTCGTCGAGCTTCCGCGTGTAGTCGCCGGCCAGGACGAGGGCCGTGACGGCGACGACGACGAAGAGGATGACGAAGCTCGCCAGGAACCGGAAGGACAGGAAGTTGGCCCGGACCTCCTTGGTGATGAGCGTCTTCATCATGGCCTCACCTCACGTCGTAGCGGACGAAAGCAACGTAGGCCAGGGCGAACGGCCAGGATGTTGAAAAAGGCGAGCCAGGCCGTGTCGAAGAGGGCGCCCGGCGGCGAAGATCTCGGCCAGCGGCCGCGGCTTGTAGGTGAAGGCCGGGTACTGCGCGTCCCGCTTCCTGGCGTCGACGTCGGCGATCATTCGGTCGATGATCGAGTCCTTGTAGCGGACGACGTCCCCTTTGAGGCGTGTCTCCTCGCCGATGCCCGTGCCGGCGATCTCGCTCGCCGCGTCAAGGAAGCTGGCCGCGGGCGAAACACGGTTGATGTTCCGGGAGAGCCGGACCAGCCGCTCGAACTTCAAGCGGTAGTCCTGCGCCATCCGGTCGTCCTCGGCGCTCAGCGTCCGCATGTGGTCTGCCCAGTTCCCGCCCTTGCTGATGCCGAGGAGGACCTCCCGCGTCCACGCCTGCTCCTGCTTTTCGGACAGGGCCCGGACCGAGGGGACGGCGACGAACTGCCGGGCCACGAGCGTGCCGAGGTTCGGGATGACAAAGACGAAGAGCGCCCAGAGAAAGAGGAGGACGACGACGGAGGTCGCGGCCCGTTTTGTCAGCGTCGAGACGAGAATCCCCAGGCTGAGGAAGAACCCCAGGTAGAGCAGGGAGAGGCCCAGGATCAGGGCGAGGCGCCCGAGCTCGCCGGCCGAGAAATGGACGTCCGGGTCGAGCGAGAGGAGGGCGGAGGCCGATCAGCGTCACCAGGAGGAACGGAACGGCCAGGCTCAGGAAGTTCCCGATCCACTTGCCGGCGAGGACCTTGGCCCGGGAGATCGAGCTTCCCAGGAGGAGCTTCAGCGTCCCCTGCTCGCGCTCGCGGCTGACCTGGTCGAAGCCGAAGAGGAGGGCGACGAGCGAGAGGACGACCCGGACGACGTAGAGGAAGTCGGGCGCGGGGAAGAAGGAATAGATGATGTTGCCCGAGGCCTGCCCGGCCCGGACGGTGATGCCGATGACCGCGACCTCGAAGGAGCGGGTCATGGCGTCGTCGAGGCCCTTGGCGAAGATCGACAAGGGGGTGGGGGCGACGAGCGCCATCGGATCGCCGGGCTTGGGCCGGTTGACCTGGTAATCGGCCATGCGGCTCTTGAAGTCGCGGTGCATGATGAACAGGCTCGTGGCGACGAGGAGGACGATGAGGAGGAGGACGACGAAGAACTTATAGCTCAGGAGGTTCGAGGCGATCTCCTTGCGGGCGATGGTCCAGGTCATGGGCCTCCTCCTAAATCGGGGACACGTACCCTAGGTACATGTCCCCATATTTCACCTCACGTCCGTCCTCAAGAAGGCCGAAAACGCCAGCCCGGCCAGCAGAATGTTCCAGACGAGCAGGCCGGCGATGTCCCACAGGCCGTCGTGAAGGCCGTCGACGAGCGACGGCCGGCTCTCCGAGAATTTCGGGAAATCCGATTTGTCCCCCGAGTATTCCTGGGGAAAGGGCGATTGGAGGTTGATGTACTTGCCGTTGAGCGTCGCCCCGGTCGAGAAGCTCCAGGGCGACGTGCCGACGACCTTCCCCACCTTCTTGAGGATATAGTCATCGTAGGTCCTGGAATAGTTCCTGACGTCCCTGAGGAACCGGGACTCCGCGTTCGGCCCGGTCCCGGAGACGGCCTCGGCGGCGTACTGGAAAAGGGCCGCCGGCGAGGCGCGCGAGATCCGCTGGGCTAGATCGGCGCGCTCCCGCATGGCATTTTCATAGTCGTCATAGAGCTTGCGGACGCTGTCCTGGCCCTCTTCGAAGGCGCGGTCGGACTCCTCCAGAACGTCCTTTTCGGTCTTGAGCTCGCCTTTCTGGATCCGTCTCCGATGACCGCGATCCGGCTTAAGACCTCGCTTCTGCATGGTCGGCCCGAGGAGCTTGGCCATCGCGTACTCGCTCGGGACCTTCGAGAATCTCTGGGCGATGATGCTCGACGTGTCGGGGATGAAGAACGCGGAGAAGATCCAGAAAGCCAGGAGAACGAGGAGGACGAGCGAGGAACGGGGGATGAGCGAGGACAGGAGAAGGCTCATGAACGCGAACAGGGACAGGTAGGCCAGGGCGAGGACGAAGAAGAAGACGATGCGCACCACGTTCTGGGCGCCCATCACGCCCGGGAGGAAGATGCCGATGACGATGACGCTGATGAGGAGGCCGGCGGCGAGAGGGATGGCGGCGCTCGCCATGACTGCGAGATACTTCCCCGTCAGCAGTCTCAACCGGCCGACCGGATTGGACAGCACCAGCCGGAGCGTGCCGCGCTCCTTCTCGCCCGACACGGCCTCGAACCCGAGGAGGATCACGTACAGGCTGAAAACGATCTTGACGATGAAGGCCCAATCAAGCTCCGGGATGTCCGGCATTTTGAAATTCGTGGTCCCGGCGGGGAAAGGCGAGAGGGTCAGCTTGGGGCTCAGCCCGTATCCCTGCGGGACCGATTTCTCTCCCCCTTCGGCCATGAACAGGAGGGGGTTCGGGGACCTGTAGAGCGAGGTCCCGACCGTGCTGGGGTGCTGCTCCTCCTGCGCGACATGGAGACGGTACTCGGCGTTGAGCCGGGTGTATTGCTGGACGAAGACGAGCCCGTTCGCGGCGAACAGGAGAACGCTCGCCGCGAGGAGGACGGCGAACTGGACGCTTCTCAGGTGATCCAGGAGCTCCTTTCCGGATGATCGTTCTCATGGCCTCACCTCACGTCCTTTCTCAGGAAGGCCGTATAGGCCAGGGCAAAAAGGGCCAGCCCGAAGAAAGCGAGGAGGAACCAGTCGAGCCAGGTCGCGGCGAAGGCCTCGGAGGTTGATTCGACCGGGACGCGGAAATCGAGGGGCGGCGCCTTCTTGTAAGCTTCGCGGTCCGTATACATGAGCTTCGACCGCTCGACGTCCTGCTGCCAGCAGCGGTAGACCTCCCGCATGAAGCGCTCGTACTCGGCCATCCCCGTGCGGCCGAGCCGCTCGGCGGCCTGGTCGAAGAGGACGGCCGGCGAGAGGGTGAGATGGCTCGGGCGAGGTTCGTCTGGGCGGTGAGCTTCCGGCCGTATTCCTCATCGACCTGGTGGTCGAGTTCGGCCCGCTTGGCCCAGATCTCGACGTTGCGCACGCCGAGCTCCTTTGAGATCCCCCCTCCCGTGCGGACGGCTTGGATGAACGCCTCCTGGGTCTTCTTCTGCTCCGCCGCGTAGGGCTGGAAGGCCGCGTTCTTCTGCTGGGCGAGTTGCTCCTGGGACGGGAGCCTGGTCAGGTTCTCCGCGGCGATGACGCCCAGGTTGGGATAAATGACGATCAGAAAGACCCAGGCCTGGAGCAGGATCATCAGGGAGATGGAGGGTCTGTCGACCAGGACCGATACGAACAGGCTGACCGCGTAGAAGACCGTGAGGTAGACGGCGGAGAGCCCGATGAAGGCGAGGAGGCGGGTCCATTCGCCGGCGGCGAAGGCGATGAAGGAATGGGAGAGGACGATGATCAGGGAGACGAGGGCGGAGACGGCGAGCGAGCCCATGATGACGAACCAGCCGCCCAGGAACTTGCCGAGCAGGAGCTGGTCCCGAGGCACCCGGTTGGCCAGGGTCAGCTTCAGGGTCCCCGAGGCCTTCTCCTCGGCCACGGCGTTGTAGGCGATGAAGACGACGAGCAGGCTGAGCACGACCCGGACGATGAAAGCGAAATCGACGGCCGCGAAGCCGGAGACGAGGCGCTGGGGCTGGCTCCGTCCCTCGCCCATGTAGCCCGAGGTCGTGGCCGGGAGGCCGCAGGTAGGTGAACATGATGCTGTTGCCGAGCTTGCGGTCCTTGCCCTGGATGAGGGTGCTGAGGACCTGGGGCTGGCGGTAAAGGCGGATGTAGAAACGGTCGCTCTTCAGTTCCTGCAGGGCGGACTGGTAGTCCTGCAGGCGCCCCTTATAATCCTGGACGTTGAGGACCGTGCTGCCGGCCGCCAGGGCCAGGGTGATGCCGAGGCCGATCAGGAACCTGGCCGATTTCAGGTATTCGAGGATCTCGCGCTTGATGATCGTTTTTAGCATGGCGCGGCGCCTCCTCTTTCACCTCACGTCGTACTTGATGAACCTGGCGTAGGCGAAGGCGAAGGGCGCCACGAGCCAGAAGAGGAGCGAGAGGAGGCTCCGCACGTTCGCCTTGAATGCCTCCGCCATCGTCGCCGGCGTGATCGTGAACTTCGGCAGCTTCGATGCGTCCACCGGCATGGCCGAGAACGACATCGACATGCCCCCGCCCTCGTGGATCATGAGGATCCGCTTGACCTTGCTGAAGAGCTCGTTGTCGAGGGCCTTCTGGTGGGCCCGGACGGCCTCGAGGTACTTGGCCCGCTCGAGCTCGCCCGTGCCGCAGACGTCGGCGAGGAGCCGTGCGAAGGCCGCGCTCGGCGAGACGAGCGAGAGGTCGACGGCGAGGTCGAGCTGGCGCCGCCTCTCCTGGGCGTACGTCTCGTCGATGGCCGCGAGCTGCTGGCTCTTCTTCTCCCGGGCCTGCCGCTGGATGTCGTCGCGGAGCGGGTCCCACTTCTTCCTTTCCGGCGACTTCTCGTCGTCCGCGGCGCCCTTGGGGGCCGCGCCGAAGATGAGGTCGTACTGGCGGCCGAGCTCCTTGGCCTGGTCCATGTCGAGCGAGCGGACGAGGAGCGACTTCTGGAGCGAGACCTCGGTCTCCGTCCGGACCGGGTGGATGAGGCGCGCCGCCATGTCCCCGAGCTTGGGGATGATGAGCTGGAAGGCGGCCCAGATGATGAGGATCGCGACGAGCGAGGTCCGGGCCTTGGCCGTGCTCGTCGAGACGGCGATGCCGATCGTGAAATACGTCAGGACGAAGAGGGACGTGACCAGGAAGATGAGGAGGACGCGGCCGGCCGTCCCTCCGGCGAAGAGCGGGAAGGCAGCGAGCATGAGGACGACGGCCCCGGCCAGGAAGGCGACGAGGAACGGGACCCACAGCGCGAGATAGCCGCCGCCGATCTTGCCGGCGAGGAGCGTGTCGCGCGGCAGGCTGTTGGCCAGCATGGCCCGCAGCGTCCCCGACTCCTTTTCGCCCGAGATCATGTCGGATGCGAAGAGCAGGGCGATGAGGCTGATGACCATCTGGACGAGGAAGACGAAATCGACCTTGCCCTGGACCGAGAGGATCGATTCGTCGTCGCTCGCCGACTCGCCCGGCTTGAAACCGTCCTGGGTGAACTCGTAATAGCGGGGGAGCGTGCTCTCGAAGCCCTGGGTGAAGACGGAGAGCGGGGCGGGGCGGCGGAACCCCTTGATGGCCACGGTCCCGGCCATGACGTCCTGGATCTTGATGGCCGAGGCCGCCTCGTCGGCGAGCCGGACCTGCTCGCTGTAGTCCCGGACGCGCTTGGCGTAGTTCGCGTGGTTGACGGTCATCCCGAGCGGGATGAGGAGGAGGCAGATGACGGCGAAGAGCGGGAAACGGTAGCTGAAGACGGTCTCCAGCACTTCTTTCTTGATGATTGTTTTCAGCATGGCGATCGTCTCCGGGCTGGCCGAGCCGGCCCCGCATTGGAGACGGGCCTGCGATGTCCCCTGGCGCTTATTGGAGCGTCAGCGGCTCGGACTTCATGTAGTCGATGTAGATCTTGACCAGGTCCTCGTACTGGAGCTCCTCGCGCGTCCGCTCCATGACCAGGCGCCCTTCCTTCATGATCCCGACCCGGTCGCCGATCTCTTTCGCCCGGAAGATGTCGTGGGTCGACATCAGGATGGCCTTGCCTTCCTTCTTGAGCTCGCCCAGGATCTCCAGGAACTCCTCGGCCGCCTTGGGGTCGAGGCCCGAGGTCGGCTCGTCGAGCAGGATCCCCGGCGCGTCCTTGATCACGGCGATCGAGATGCCGAGCTTCTGCCGCATGCCTTTCGAGAAGTTCTTGACCCGCTGCTCGAAGGCCTTCTCCTGGAGCGAGACCCGGCGCATGACCTGGTAGTAGTCGTTCTTCGCGAGGGCCGTCTTGCCGCCGAGTTTGGCGAAGAAGTCGAGGTTCTGGCGGGCCGTGAAGTTCCCGTAGAGCATGACGTTCTCCGAGACGAAGGAGACGTACTTCTTGGCCTCGAGCGGGTCCTTGGTGACGTCGATGCCGTTGACGTAGCAGGTCCCGGTCGTCGGCGGGATGAAGTTGAGGAAGAGGTTGATCGTCGTCGTCTTCCCCGCGCCGTTCGCCCCGAGCAGGCAGTAGACTTCACCCGGGTAGATGTTCAGGTTCAGGTGGTCTACCGCCAGGACGCCGTCCTCGTACCGTTTGGACAGGTCCTCGGTCTTCAGGATGGGTTGTGGTTTTGCCATGTGGCCTCCTCTCTCTTAATGGGGACATGTACCCTGGTACGTGTCCCAGGTTTTTTTATTTATCCTTAAACGCAAGCACATTCGTTTTTCACCGAACATCATAGCTTTGGAATTTGTAGAAGACGAAAGCGAAAAGAAAGAGATTGTAAAAAACCAAGAGGCCAAGGTAGGGAAGTGCGTCCTTGAGACGGCCAGCAGCCGGGGGAAGCCGGTCCTCGAACTTGGGGATGGCGTTGAAGTCGAGCGGCTTGTCGGAGATCGTGTCGCTATCCAAATAAAAAAAGGCGCCTTTTTCAAGCACGCTCCTCTCGTCCCTGACAAATGACAAGAAACTATCACCATAGCGTTGGGACTGCATCCAGAGGTTCTCGAAATGGACCAACCCCGTCCCCGAAACCGAGGACGCCGAGTACTCGAAAAGCGACGCTGGAGAGAGGAAATTGATCTTCCTGGAGGCCTCGATGGCCGAGAGCTTCTTCCGCAGGTAGTAATCCAAGACATCTTGACGAGCCTTGTCATAGGCGAATAGTAGCTTTAGGAATAGCTCGTTGTGGCGATACTTCGAAAAATCCAAGCGAGACCACTCAGGTGGCAACTGCTTTTCTAACCGGTCCTCCGTTTCATAAGAGGCCTTTTGTGCCAACTGGTTGATTTCCTCTCCCGTGGGCACGTCAAAGCGCTTGAGCGTCAAGAGCATCCCTGTTGATCTTGGGAAGACAATCACTAATAAGACCCAGGCCAAAAGACAAAGGACCAGGCTGTTTTTGCTCCTATGGCTGAGAACCGAGCATGCAATCCCCAAGAGAACGAAGACGGAGAGATAGATGAGGGAAACCACGAGGAAGAGCAAAAAACTGAAGATCAAGGACGAAGAAAGCGGAGCTCCGGACAACACGTGGAGAAGGATAAGGCTTAAAATGAGGCCGAGAAAAAGAGAGATGCCGACCGTCAGGAGGGCGCTGAGATACTTAGCCAGGATTAAAGGCCCCCGTTTTATCGAGTTGGAATAGATGAGACCTAACGTCCCCTTCTCTTTTTCGCCGGTCACGGCACCATAGGCCAGGATCAGGGCGAAGAAGCTCAGCAGGACTTGAACGATGAACATCAGGTCGGGGGAATACGTCAGGACATCGGTGAGACTTTCGCGCTTGCTGATGGACCTGTAGTTCTGGGCGCCGAAGGCTTCCTCCTTCGGGCTCAACAATTGCAGGGAGTAATTGTATGGCTCATAAAGGAGCCCCTGCGGCATCGTGCTTTCGCCGCCTTCTGAAATGAATAACTCAGGTCTAGGCCTTAATAGAAAGGTCTGCATGGAAGAGCCCAGGTTTCCCGCGGGCGACGTCGCGAATTGCTGAAGGTCGCGATCGTTCTTGGCCACGGCCGCAGCATAGGTGGCCTGGGACCTATGATACTGATCGGCAAACACTAAGGAAAAGGCGCAGACCGCCCCCAGGATTAGGGCCAGGCTGACAAAGAACCTCGCGGTGAGGATATCCTCGCTCAATTGTCGTCCCAGCAGGCCCTTAAGCATCTTAATCGGTCCTTCTCGGGTCATAGCGGGAGAAAGAAAAATAGGCTAAGATGAAGAACAACAAATTCTCGAAGACCAAGATGAAGACGTTCAGCAAAGTGCCACGCAGTCTCTCGGCTAGGCCGAGCTCAGGGGCGGCGAACGCCGGCAGGTCGTCCAAGTTGAGAAAACTCAGCGTGGGCCTATACTTCACAGCCTCCTGTAAGAACTTCCCCTGATAGAAGGCATAATGGCCGGTCCAGGTCACGGCCTTATCCCTATCGAGCCTCGAGAAATCATCGGAAATCTTCTTGACCATGTCCCTCTCGTAGGGAGTCTGCTCATCCGGGCCCGGATATGCGAACCTCAGACCAAAGGCATCCTTCCCGTCCAAGTAACGCATGAATTGGTTCCAGTACGCCGCGATACCGTGGAGGTAACGGCTTACCGAATCCTCGGCCGTGTCGGCCATTAATCCTGCGACACGGCCGAAGTTCGCCGAAGGGATGAACGCTAAATACTGATGCACCTCGTTGCGGATGCCCTCTTCGGCCGCAATATCCTTGAATTTCAAATCGTACAATCGCTGAGCGTATTCCCTTTCCATCGGAATCATGAGGGACGTCGTCAAATTCTGGTTTTCTATGGCTTCCGGCGAGCTGATCCGATTGAGGATGATACCCACCGTAACGCTCCATATCATAAGCGTCGCGAGGGATGATCCACTGCTTTTTAAACGAGACTTTGTGCAGGACCTCGCCGCGCTTTTTGTCCCATTCATTGGTCAGGTTTTCGATATTGGTTTCGACATTTCTCGTCTGCCGGGCAATGGCATTGGCCGAATAGCTCTTGACGGCCTGGGGAATAAGAAAGCAAAAGACGATATAGAAGCCCAGAAGGAGCAGCAGGCTGGAAAAGGAGGTCCTCGTCCGGGAGGAAACGAGGAGGCCCAGAAGCAAGATGCAGGAGAGATAAAGCAGGGCGGCGAAGAAGATCAATCCCATGGACATGAAGAATCGGCTGTTCGTTTCGACGTTCTTCGAGAAAAGGACGTAGAGTGTCCCGAGAATGAAGCATAATGCCACGGGCACCGCGACGGACGCCAGCGCTCCCAAGTACTTGCCGAGGAGGATCTTGGAGCGCGGCGCCGAATTCGAGAGGGTCAGGGAAAGCAGCCCGTCCTCCTTTTCTCCCGAAATCGCATCGTAGGATAGGAAGATGGCCAGGATCGTGAAAATGATCACGATGACGGAGGAGAAGTCGAAGATGGAAAAGACCGCCGCGAACTCGTTCTTCGCAGTACCTCCCTTGAGCGACACGGGGATATCCATCTCCATCGTCGGGATCTCGGTGTAGCTCCCAGCTTTTCTTTCGATCCCGGCCACAAAAATGCTCAGGGGGGTAGGCTTCCGGAACAGCTTGACCTTAAGGGCGGAGTAGACGGGGACTTTAGTCAGAGTTTCTTTAGCGGCGGCGACCCCTTGTCGTAGTTCCTCAGCCGGTCCTGATAATCGCGGGTGAGAATCGCCGTGCTCGTCAGGGATACGACGATGGCGACCAGGACGCACGCAATGAACTTGAAGGACAGGAGGTTGTCTAGGAACTCGCGCTTGACGATGGTCCGGATCAAGCTGTATCACCCCAATCTATATGTACAAATGTATGTACATTATCGGACTCAGCGCACGTCGTATCTAATAAACGAATAATAAGCCGCCGCGAAGAAAACGAGGTTGAAGAGAACGAGCAGGATGATATCCGGCGCCGTGCTCTTCAGCGCCTAGCGCACGTCGTATCTGATGAACGAATAATAAGCCGCGGCGAAAAGACAAATTGAAGAGGACGAGCAGGATGATGTCCGGCGCCGTGCTTTTCAGCGTGTCCTCGAAGGCCGGGAACTGGTAGCGGAACTTCGGGATCTCGTTCTTGCCCTCCGGCGACGAACTCCCGCCCATGGACCGGTTGGTATGGCCGTCCTCGGACGTGAACGTGTCCTGGAACGAATACCTGAAAACGGCCTGGTAGAGCAGGATGTAGTGGGCCTTGAGACTCCTCGAGAAGTTCTCGAGGTCGGCGATCCCCGTGTGGCAGAAATTCAGCGCCGCCTGCGTATAGGACGAGGCCGGCGACAGCCGGGCGATGTTGAGGCTCAGGGCCCGCCGGGCGCTCTTCTTCTGCTCGTATTCGGCGTCGAACTTCTGGAGGGTCTGGTCGAGCCGCTCCTCGAAACTCTTTGGCCACCGGCCCGCGGGCCTTCGTGTAGGCGTCCCAGTCCCATTTGCCCTGTCCGCTGTTGGGCAGGTATTTCTCCATCAGGGGCGCCAGGGCCTTGCCCTTCTCCTTCTCGATCTGGTTACGGACCTGGGTCCGGTTGGCCTTCATGACCTCCTCGCTCGGGATGCGGCGGATGAGGCCGGCCAAAGGCTCGCTCGTCTTCGGGATGACGAAGGTCAGGAAGATCCAGACGAAGAAGCTCGCCAGGAGCGCCAGGCTCGTCCGGTGGGTCAGGGTCGAGACGAGCAGGCCCAGGGAGAAAAGGGCGGCGAGATAGAGCATGGAGAGGAGAAGGAGGGACAGGACCCGGCCCAGGTTGCCGGCGGCGAAGAGCGGGAACCCCTCGAAGAGGAGGAGCAGGACGCCGATGAGCGTGCTGACGGCAAAGGGGATCATGAGCACGCTGAACCCGCCCAGGAACTTGGCCCCGATCACGGTGCTCCGCCGGGCGGGGTTCGAGAGGACGAGCTTGAGGGTCCCGGCCTCCTTCTCTCCGCTGGCCATCGTCCCGGCGTAGAGGATGGCGAAGAGGCCGAGCAGGAAGCTCACGATGACGACGAAGTCGAGCTTGCCGTTGATCTGGCTCAGGACCTCGTTCTGGGCCTGGAGGCCCTTGGCGTCCGTCTCGTACTTGCTGAAGGCGACCTTGCCGGGCAGGACGCTCTCGAGCCCGATGCCGAACGTCGAGAGGGCGCTCGGCCGCCTGTAGATGGTCGTCGACGAGGCGGCCTCCTTCTGGGAGGCGTCGAATTCGTGGAAGACGCTCTGGTAACTCGAGTAATTCAGGAGCAGGCTGGCCGGGATGAGGACCAGGCAGAGGAGCGAGACGATGAGGAACTTGGGGCTGAGGATCTGGTCCAGGAGCTCTTTCTTGAAGATCGTGGCGAACATCGTCACCTTACCTTTATCAAGAGGGGACACGTACCTCGGCACGCCTCGGTACATGTCCCCATTCTTCTCTATCTCCGGGTCAGCTTGATGCCGAAGACGACGATGCCCGACCAGCAGCCCGACGAGGAGCAGGATGAGGACCGTGATGCCGAGGACGTTCGTCTTCGAGGTGATGTGGATGCGGACGATCTTGTCCTCGGACTCGACCTTGCGGTTCTCCGCCGCCGAATCCGTCCGGATCTTGGGCTCGTAGTCGCCGACCGAGACGTCCGTCGGCGGGATGAACTTGATGTTGACGACCTCGTCCTTGTCCTGCCCGAGCGAGGCGATGAGGTCGGGCTTGATCTCGACCCGCCAGTTGAGCGGCAGGTCGCAGAAGACCCTGATATTGTTGAGCTTCCGCGTCCCCGTGTTCTTGATGGTGACGTCCATGCTGACCGTCTCGCCGACCTTGATCTCGTGGTAGAGGTTGACGGCCTGGACCTCGACCTTGGGCACGCCGCGCGGGATGAGCTCGAGCCGGGCCGAGCCGGCCTTGATGGCGTCGATGTCCTTGGCCTCGATGGCCGCGCCCGGCTTGGCCTTTTCGATCGCCCGGAGCTTCTCCGTCTGGTCGTTGTCCATGGCCAGGACGTAGAACTCGAGCGGCTTGTCGAGGACGACCTGCGTGTCCGGGTTCTTCGGCAGGTAGAGCTTGAGCTGGAGCTTGAGGCTCGTCACGCCCTCGCTGAACTTGATCTGCGACAGGCGGGCCTGGGTCGTCGGGTCGGAGAACTCGTAGGTGATCTGCTGGGGCAGGTTGGCCACCTCGAGCTTGAAGACGTTGGCCTCGCCGCTGAACTTCTCGAGCGACAGGTCGAAGGTCGCCGTGGCCTCGAGGTCGGCCTCCTGCGAGAACTGGGCCGAGTTGACGGTGACGATGTTGGCGCTGACGCCCTTCTGGAGGAAGACGGAGGTCTTCTCCTCCTTGCCCGAGTAGGAGACGCTGACCTCGAGGTTCTCGACGTCCTTGAGGAGCTGGAAGGTGACCTCGCGCTCCGACTCGATGGGCAGCGTCTTGACGACCCTTTCGTACGGGTCGGAGATGATCTTGCCCTCCGAGAGGAGCGAGACGTAGACGTCCTTGAGCTCCTTCATGAAGTCGAGCGGGAAGAGGTCCTCGGCGCTGATCTTGAGGTTGGCCAGCTCCTTGAGCTCCTTCGAGGAGTAGCGGAGCGTGACGGTGACGAACTTCTTTCCGCTCCGGTCCTGGACCTTGACCGCGCTGGCGACCGAGATGCGGGCCTCGCTGCCCATGAAGCTGATGAAGGCCTGCTGGTAGGCGACCTGGGCCTGGAGGTAGGCGGTCTGCCGCTGCGCGAAGTCGGCCTCAGAGGCCAGGCCGTCCTCCTTGAGCTTGAGGTACCTTTCGTAATCGGCCTTGCTCAGCTCGAGCGCGAGCTGGGCGCTCTTGAGCTTGAGGATCTTCATGCTCTGGGACTCCTGGGGCACGGTCTGGGCCGCGAGGATCCAGGCCAGGACGAGGACGGTCAGGGCGATGGCGACGATCTTCAGCATCTTCATGGATGTTCCTCCACTCGTGTCAACCTCCGTTTCTGCAAGTCCGGTGCCAACCGCCGGCCGCCTGTAAAATTAGTTGACGGGAGTGGAGGGGACAGCCGCTTTCGGCCTGCCCGATCCGTTGGGAAGAGTAGGGACTGTCCCCCCGGGAGGGGACTGTCCCTCTTGCTCTGCTTATCGGAATTCGGCCCGAATATTGCAGTATGGGAGCTCGAGGGCGGCCCGAGGTCGGGCGTACCGGGAAAAAGATGCGCGCAGGTGTTACTGGACTTACCCAACTATGGGAAATGCGCTACCCGAATTACCCAAGCCTCCGCCTTTTACAATTCCCCCGGTTTGCTGTATCCTGTTGCGCGAGGCTTTCCTCTCCGCCCGGAAAAGGCCTGAAAAGATGAGCGCGCTCTTCCGTCCTTCCACCACCGCCTCGCCGCGCGGCAAGGTCGCCGAGGGCGAGACGCGGCTCATCTTCCGGGAGTTCGCCGAGAGCCTCAACCTCATCGAGGACTACGACCAGGTCGCCCTCAACTTCCTGGGCACGGTCAAGGAGTCGGTGCCCGTCGACCGGCTGGCCTTCTTCGTCTACGACAACGACCTGGCCCAGTTCCGCCTCTCCGCCTGCCTGGGCCTCGACGACGCCCTCCTCAGGCACGTCGCCTTCTCGCCCCACGACCGCCTGGCCAAGTGGCTCAAGATCAACAAGACCTTCCTCGACGTCCGCGCCCAGCCCGGCGTCTTCGACTATCTCGAGGACCGGGAGAAGGACGTCTTCCGGGCCTTCGGCTTCGAGCTCTGCTACCCGCTCCTCTCCATGAACCGGCTCATCGGCATCCTCTGCGTCCGGGCCGAAGAGGGACGGCGGAGAGGTTCACCGAAGCACGAGCTCGGCCTTCATCGAGTCCCTGACCCCCCAGGCCGGCATCGCCCTGGAAAACGCCCTCCTCTACAAGGAGCAGCGGGAGCGCTTCCGCCGGATGATCGCGGGCCGACCGGCTGGCGACGATCGGCGAGCTCGCCGCCGGCGCCGCCCACGAGATCCGGAACCCCCTGACGGCCATCAAGTCCTCCCTCCAGTACCTGGAGAGCAAGTGCCGGCAGGAGACGGAGAAGAAGCTCCTCGACGTCGCCCTCCAGGAGACCGACCGCATCGACGAGATCCTGGCCGCGCTGCTCTCCTTCTCCCGGCCGTCCGAGATCAAGAAGGAGCAGTCACGACCTCGTCGTGACGCTCGAGGAGAGCCTGGCCCTCATCTCCTTCCAGGCCCGCGCCGCCGCGCGTCGAGGTCGAGACGACGTTCCCGGCCGGCGCCGGTCCTCCTCAACGGCGACAAGTCCCAGGTCAAGCAGCTCTTCCTCAACATCTTCCTCAACGCCATCCAGGCCATGGAGGGCGGCGGCAGGCTCCGGGTCGAGGTCGTCTCGCCGGGCGGCGGCCAGAGTCCTCGTCCGCGTCGCCGACACGGGCGAGGGCATCCCCGAGGAGAACATGGACAGGATCTTCGACCCGTTCTTCACGACGAAGAAGGGCGGGACGGGGCTGGGCCTCTCGATCTGCTACAGCATCGTCAAGTCGCACGGCGGGGAGATCGAGGTCCGGAGCAAGCCCGGCGAGGGGACGACGGTCCTCGTCACCCTGCCCGCGGGATGAGAGACGGAGCGCGCCCATGAAGCCCAGGATCCTCATCATCGACGACGAGAAGAGCATCCGCGACATCTTCTCCCTCCTCCTCGAGGACCACGGCTACGAGGTCCGGACGGCCGAGACCGGGACGGCCGGGGTCGAAGCGGCCCGGCGCCTTCGGGCCCGACGTCGTCCTCCTCGACATGAGCCTCCCCGACATGCCCGGGCTCGACGTCCTGGCCCGGCTGAAGGAGGCGCGGCCCGGCGGCCGGGCGTCATCATCATCACCGCCTACGGCACGATCCGCAGCGCGGTCGAGGCGACCAAGCTCGGCGCCTACGCCTACCTGGAGAAGCCCGTCGACAACGAGGAGATGCTCCTCGTCGTCGCGCGGCTCCTCGAGGTCCAGCGGCTGCGGACGGAGGTCGAGACGCTCCGCTCGGAGCTCCACTCGCGCTACCGCTTCTCGAACATCGTCGGCACGAGCGGCCGGATGAACTCCGTCTTCCAGCTCATGGAGAAGATCGCCCGGGTCGACGGGACGGTCCTCATCACCGGCGAGAGCGGCACGGGCAAGGAGCTCGTCGCCCGGGCCATCCACTTCGCCAGCCCGCGGCGGGACGGCCCGTTCGTCGTCGTCAACTGCGGCGCCATCCCCCGCGACCTCATCGAGAGCGAGTTCTTCGGCCACGTCAAGGGCGCCTTCACCGACGCCCGGACGGAGAAGACGGGCGACGTTCGAGCTGGCCCAGAAGGGGACGATCTTCCTCGACGAGGTCGGCGAGCTCTCGCAGGACGCCCAGGTCAAGCTCCTCCGGGCCCTCGGCGAGCGGGAGATCATCAAGGTCGGCGGGACGAAGACCATCCCGGTCGACGTCCGGGTCATCGCCGCCACGAACAAGGACCTCGAGGCCGAGGTCCGGCAAGGGCGGCTTCCGCGAGGACCTCTACTTCCGGCTGGCCGTGCTGTCGATCGAGCTGCCGCCGCTCCGGGAGCGGCCGGAGGACATGCCGCTCCTCGTCGAGCACTTCGTCCGGAAATTCGCGCCCGAGCTCGGCAAGGACGTCCAGGGCGTCACTCCGGCGGCGCTGGACCGGCTCGCCGCCTACGCCTGGCCGGGCAACGTCCGCGAGCTCGAGAACGTCGTCTACGAGGCCATGGTCATGTCCGAGGGCGGCCGGCTCGACGAGCGCGACCTGCCCCTGCGGCTGCGGGCGCCGGCCGCGGCCCCGCCCGCGGAGGCCGGCGGCGCGGCCGCTCCGCCGGTCCGGACGCCGCAGGCCCTGCGCGACGCCGTGCAGGGCGTCGCCGGGGAGGCGGAGAAGGGCCTCATCCTCGACGCCCTGCGCCAGACGGGCGGCAACCGGACGCGGGCCGCCCGCATCCTCGGCATCAGCCGCAAGACGCTCTTCAACAAGATGATCCATCTCAGCATCCGGTGGCCCGCGTGAGAACGGAACGAAAGGCCGGCCGGAACGTATATATAAGGGACGGTGGTTTTGCGCCGTCCGGCGGATCCTGGGATACCGGGCACTCTTCCGAGAAGCCTTGAATGGAGGACGATATGAAGAAGCGGATGCTCTGTGCGACCCTCATCGCCCTGGCCGTGTGCGGCGCCTTCTCCTTCGGACAGGAGAAGAAGGAGATGTCCCTGACGCTCGAGGACGCCATCGTCAGGGCCCTCAAGGGCAACCTCAACGTGGCGGCCGAGGTCATCGGCCCCGAGATCTCCCGGGCGCAGGTCTCCCTGGCCAAGGAGATGTACATGCCGACGTTCCAGCTCGGCCTCCAGGAGGAGCGCTACGAGCAGCCGGCGACCTGGGCCCTCCAGAACTCCGGAAATTACGTCCAGCGGACTGCCTACTCCCCGCTGACGATCACCCAGCAGATCCCGCTCGGCGGGAGCCTCTCCGTCGGCCTGAACTACAACTACCAGAAGGTCAACCAGCTCTTCCAGAACTACAACCCGTCCTACCAGAGCAACCTGAGCTTCAGCCTGACCCAGCCGCTCCTCCGGAACTTCGGCTGGACGGTCAGCCGCAAGTCGATCGTCGTCGCCCAGAACTCGCTCGACGTCTCCCGGAGCAACTTCAAGACGACGCTCATCACGACCGTCTATAACGTCGAGCAGGCCTACTGGAACCTCGTCTACGCGAACGAGAACCTCAAGGCCCTCCAGCAGTCGCTCGACCTCGGCCGCGACCTCCTGACGAAGACGAAGAAGGAGGTCGAGGTCGGGCAGAAGGCGCCGATCGAGGTCCTCAACGCCGAGACGACGGTCGCCCGGCGCGAGGCGGACATCCTCCAGGCCGAGGCCCAGGTCAGGCGCAGCCGCGACCAGCTGGCCGCCCTCCTCAACCTGGACGCCGACCCGGCGGCCAAGGGGTCGGCGCTCGTGCCGGCCGACAAGCCCGAGCTCAAGCCCTACAAGATCACGTACGAGGAGGCCCTGACGAAGGCCATGGCCCGGCGGCCGGACCTCGACGCGACGAAGTTCGGCATCGAGACGAAGAAGGTCAACTTCACCGTCGCCCGCAACCAGCTCCTGCCGAAGCTCGACCTCAACGTCGTCAAGTCGAGCCCCGGCATCTCGGGCGACCAGATCCTTTACGAGAACAACGACCCGTTCTCGGGCGTCATCGTCGGGACGATCCCGGGCAAGGCCAGCCAGGCCTTCAGGGACGCCTTCAAGTTCCTCTACAACAACTGGACGGTCGGCCTGACCCTGACCATCCCCTTCGGCGACGTCGTCGGCCGGTCGAACTACGCCTACGCCAAGCTCGACCTCGAGCAGACCCAGGCCCGGCTCAAGATACCAGGAGCAGCAGGTCGCCCTCGAGGTCAGCGACGCCGTGCTGACCCTGGAAACGGCGGCCAAGAGCGTCGACGCCTACCGGGTCGCCCGCGAGCTGGCCGAAAAGCAGCTCGAGGCCGAGACGAAGAAGCTCAACGTCGGCCTCTCGACGAACTACTTCGTCCTGACCTACCAGGACCAGCTGGCCACGGCGCGGTCGGCCGAGCTGAGCGCCCTCGTGACCTACAACATCGCCCTGGCCAACATCGCCAAGGTCACGGGCACGACGCTCGAGACGCGGAACATCACCCTGACGGATTATATTAAGTAAATCGGGAGTAGACGGGGACATGTACCGGAGGTACGTGTCCCCTCTTCGTCTCTCTTTTTCTTGCCTTGCTTTTTTTCGCTGTGCTAAGATGACCGCGTGGACATCTCGGCGGTCATCGTCACCCTCAACGACGAGAAGCGGCTCGAACCGGCCCTCCGGAGCCTCGAGGGGGTCGTCTCGGAAGTCGTCGTCCTCGACGGCGGGAGCGCCGACGGCACGGCGAAGCTCGCCCGCAAGTACACGCCCCGCGTCCACGAGCGCGCCGCGGGCGACCCCGCCGCCCAGAAGAACCACGCCGCCGGCCTGGCCTCGTTCCCCTGGGTCCTGGCCCTGGAGGCCGACGAGCGCCTGTCGCCGGAGCTCCGCGACGAGCTCCTGAAGCTCCGCCGCCGGGAGCCGGAATGCGCCGGCTTCTCCGTGCCCCGCCGGACGAGCTACCTCGGGCGGTGGGTCCGCCATTCGGGCTGGGCGCCGGACCGTCCCGTGCGCCTCTTCCGGAGGGACCGCGGCCGTTGGGAGGGGGACGCGCTCGAAACGCGCCTCGTCCTCGACGGCCCGGTCGAGCGGCTCGGGTCCCCGCTCCACCGCTTCCCCTTCGCCACGATCGGCGAGCACGCGGCCCGGGTCAACAGAGGTCTCCGGCCTGGAGGCCCAGCGGCTCTACGCCGAGGGCAGGAAGGCCCGGCTGGCCGGCCTCGTCGCCCGGCCGACGCTCCGGTGCCTGAGGACCTACCTCCTCAAGCTCGGCTGCCTCGACGGCTTCCCGGGGCTCGTCATCTCCGTCCTCGACGGCTACGGCGCTTTCCTGCGCTCGGCCAAGCTCCGCTCGATCTGGAAGAAAGGTGAGCACATTGAGCCTTTTCCTGGTTGACGGCGGCCGGGAGTGGGGCGGCGCGGAGCGCCAGGCCCTCGCCCTCGCCCGGGAGCTTCGGAAGCAGGGATTCGCCTCCCGCCTCGTCGTCGCGCCGGAGAGCCCGCTCCACAAGAACGCCGCCGCCGAGGGCCTGCCCGTCCTGCCCTTCGACCTGCCGGGCGGGCGGAGCTTCTTCGGGGCGCTGCGGCTGGCGGGGCGGATGCGGCGCGAGGGCTGCGTCCTCGCCCATTTCGAGGACGCGGCCGGCGCCGCCGTGGGCGCGCCCGCGGCCGCCCGGGCCGAGGTCCCGCTCCGCGTCCTGTCGCGGCAGCCCGACGCCTCCGGCCGGCCGGCGGCCGTCCGCATGAAGGGCATCGACGCCGTCATCGCCGGCTCCGAAGGGCTCAGGGACGTCCTCGTCCGCGGCGGGCTCCCGGCCGCGGCCGTCGAGGTCATCCCGTCGGGCATCGATTTCTCGGTCTACGAGAACCCCGCCTCCCGCGATTTCCTCCGCCGGGAATTCGGCTTCGCCGCCGACGACTTCCTGGTCGGAGTCGTGACCGGGCTCGAGGAGCCGCGGCAATACCAGGACCTCGTCGCCGCCTCCCGGACGATCGTCGAGCACGCCCCGAAGGCGCGCGTCGTCGTCCTGGGCGAGGGCGCGCTGCGCCTCGAGCCGGACAAGAAGGGCCACGACGTCCACGGCGACGACCTCTCCTTCTACCTCGGCTTCCGCGACCACCTGCCGCAGGTCCTGGCCTCGCTCGACGTCTTCGTCACGACTTCGCCTCTCGTCGGCTTCGGCGGCGGCCTGCTCGACGCCATGGCCTGCCGGGTGCCGGTCGTGGCCGCCGAGGCCGGCGGGGTGCCGGAGGTCCTCGTCCACCGCGAAACGGGCATCCGTGTCCCGCCCCGCGACGCGAGGGCCCTGGCCGAGGCCGTCCTCAAGCTCTATCTCGACCGCGCCCTGGCCGCCCGGCTGGCCCAGCGCGGGCAGGAGGCCGTCCGGGACAGGTACTCGGCCGAGGCCATGGCCCGCCGGACGATCGCCCTCTACGAGCGGCTGGCCTCGCGCAAGGGGGTCAAGCTTGGCTAGGAAGCTCGTCATCCTCGGGGCCGGCACGGGCGGCACGATCATGGCCAACCTCCTCCGACCGGCGCCTGGACCGTCGCGACTGGTCGATCACCGTCATCGACAAGGACGACGACCACTACTACCAGCCCGGCTTCCTGTTCATCCCCTTCGGTTCTACACGACGGAGGACGTCCTCAAGAAGAAGTCGAAGTTCCTGCCGCGAGGGGTCGAGTTCGTCGTCGCCGGCATCGAGCGGGTCGACCCGGCCGCGAACGCCGTCCTCCTCGCCGACGGCCGGCGCGTCCCGTACGACCTGCTCCTCGTGGCCACGGGGGCCGAGATCGCGCCCTCGGAAACGCCGGGCATGCTCGACGGCTGGCGGGACACGATCTTCGATTTCTACACGGCCGACGGCGCCACGGCCCTGGCCGCGAAGCTCAAGGCCTTCCCCGGCGGCCGCCTCGTCGTCCACGTCAACGAGATGCCCATCAAGTGCCCGGTCGCCCCGCTCGAGTTCGCCTTCTTCTGCGACTGGTGCCTGCGCCGCCACCACCGGCGCGAGGCGATCGAGCTCGTCTTCGTGACGCCCCTGTCCGGCGCCTTCACCAAGCCGGTCGCCTCGAAGGCCCTGGGCGCCCTCCTCGAGGAGCGGGGGATCCGGGTCGAGGCCGATTTTGCCGCCGAGCGCGTCGACGCCGCCTCCCGCAAGCTCGTCTCCTACGACGGCCGCGAGGTCCCCTACGACCTCCTCGTGACCGTTCCGACGAACATGGGCGCCGAGATGATCGAGCGCTCGGGCCTCGGCGACGAGCTCCGCTTCGTCCCGACCGACCCGGCGACCCTCCGGTCGCTCAAGCACGAGAACATCTTCGTCATCGGCGACGCCTCGAACGTGCCGGCCTCCAAGGCGGGCTCCGTGGCCCACTTCCAGTCCGAGGGGCTGGCGGAGAACATCCTCCGGGCCATCGAGGGCAAGCCGCTCGAGCCGTCCTTCGACGGCCACGCCAACTGCTTCGTCGAGACCGGGCGCCGCAAGGCCATCCTGATCGACTTCAACTACGAGACCGAGCCCCTGCCGGGCCGCTTCCCCTTCCCCGTCGTCGGGCCGATGCCGCTCCTGCAGCCGAGCCGGGTCAACCACCTGGGGAAGCTCGCCTTCCGCTGGATGTACTGGAACCTGCTGCTCAGAGGGCCGGCCGATCCCGTTCGTCCCGGCCCGGATGAAGATGGCGGGGAAGAGGCGCCCGAAGGACGCCTGAAGAAGCCGGCGCGCGCCGGGCGCCCACGGGCGACGGAAAAGACCGATAAGGAGGGAAAAATGCCCCAGAAACAATACGGGAACGCCACCGTCGAGGTCGACGCCGAAGGGTTCATGACCGACCCGGCCCAGTGGACGCGCGAGATCGCCGCGGCCATCGCCCGGGAGGAGGGGATCGCCGAGCTCCTCCCCGCGCACTGGAAGGTCATCGAGTACATGCAGAAGGAGTTCAAGGAGACCGGCCAGGCGCCGTCGATCCGCCGCATCAACAAGACGGGCGTCGTCGCCACCAAGGAGCTCTACGAGCTCTTCCCCGGCGGGCCGGCCAAGAAGGCGGCCAAGATCGCCGGCCTGAAGAAGCCCGAGGGCTGCGTCTCAGGAGGGGACCATGGACGAGAAGATCAAGAAGGTTTCGATCGTCATCTCGAAGGGCGGCCTGGACGGCGTCTACCCCGGGCTGATCATGGCCAACGGCGCCCGCATGGAGGGCATCGAGGCCAACCTCTTCTTCACCTTCTTCGGCCTCGACGCCATCGTCAAGAAGCGGATGGCGAAGATCAAGATCGCCACGGTCGGCAACCCCGGCATGCACATGCCGTCGCTCCTGGGCGATCCTGCCGGGGTTCTCGGCCATGGCCACGTGCGATGATGATGAAGACGATGGACAAGCTCGACATCCCGCCCGTGCCCGAGTTCATCGAGATGATCCACGACGCCGGCGCCAAGCTCTACGGCTGCAAGGCGACGGTCGACATGTTCAAGCTGAAGAAAGAGGACTTCTGCCCCCAGGTCGAGGCCGTCATCAACGTCGGCAAGTTCTACGAGATCTCGGCCGGCGGCCAGATCATCTTCACCTGAGGACCGGCGGCAGCCGCCCTCACTTTTCGGCGGGAGGTGCCTCGAGGAGTTCGCGGGCTTCCTGGGCTCTTTCGGCGGGAACCAGGATGTCAACGGCGCCGAGTCCGTTCGTCGTGAAGCCCATAACCCGGCCATAGGACTCGTAGGAGAGCCTCGCCGGGATGCCGAAGGACTTCGAGCATTTTCTGGAGGATCTCCGCTTCCGGCACACCCGCAGTGCTGCGGACCCTGACCCACTCCATGAAATAATGCTACCACCCGGAGGTAGCCGAGGCAAGGCCTCCGGAACCCGCGTCCACGCTCAGGCCTGCTCGGTCCGCCCGGGGCCGAGGCTCGCGCCGCAGTGCGGGCAGACCTTCCATTCGGCCTGGACCGGCTTCTTGCAGTTCGGACAGACCGCTTTCATCGGCTTGCCGCAGTGCGGGCAGAAGGTGTAGCCCGTCCGGACCTCGGTCCCGCAGCTCGGGCATTTCTCGCAGCGGCGGCCGGCGGCGCCTGGGCCTGGGGCCGCGCCGCCCGCTCGCTGCGGACGATGAGGAAGATGATCAGCCCGATGATGTGGCCGATGAAGACGAGGAGGGCCCAGAGCAGGCCGTTCATCCCCCGCCCCTCGGCGTCGCGGTAGACCCAGACGCAGACGAAGACCCAGAGGGCCAGGAGACCCAGCGGCAGGAGCATGAGGGGGAAGAAGCTGAAGATGCCGTTGATGGAGTGCCCCGCGTCCCGGAAGACGTGGGCGACGCCGGGGATGAAACCGAACGGCAGGACGAAGAAGATCGAACGGAAGGCCAGCAGGGCCAAGAGCGCGACGAGGATGACCAGCACCCAGGTCGCGGTGTTGTTGTTCGTGGTCATGGGAATCTCCTTATACACGTTGAGCGGACCGGGGATCTCCGTCCCCGTCCGGCCGGCCCGCGCCCAGGACGACCGGCGCCAGGAAGAGCGCGAGCACGTTCTGGGCGATGACGGCGACGGCCAGCCAGGCCATCGCGGGGATGGCCTCGCCGGGCTTGAGGTCGGCCAGGACGCCGGCGATCCAGACGGCCGCGAGGACCGCGAAAAGGACGGCGGCGACGGCGACCGGGACCGGCACGCGCGCCCGTCCCGTCCCGCTCCGCCCCCTCTCCGCCCCGGCCCCCGCCAGCTCCTCCAGGCACAGCCGCCGCGTCCCCGCGCCCACGGACGGCGGGGCGTCCGGCCATCGGACCTCGGCCAGGGCCCCGCGCAGCGCTCGGCGTCCGGCCGCGAAGGCCCGGCAGCGGGCGCAGTCCCGGAGGTGGCCGTCGAGCCTCTGCCGCTCGGCGGCGTCGAGGGGCCGGTCCTCGGACTCGAGGATCAGGCGTTCCGTCTTGCCACAGGTCATGGCTCATTCTCCTTCGGCGCCCGCGTCCCGGCCGGCCCGAAGGCGGCCAGGTCCTTCTGCAGGCGCTTTGTCGCCCGGTGGAGGAGGGTCCGGACCGTCGCCTCGGGCAGGCCGAGCATCCGGCCGATCTCCTCGTGCTTGTAGCCCTCGACGTCCTTGAGGACGAAGACCCGGCGCTGGCGCGGGGGCAGCGCGGCCAGGGCGCGGCGGAGGCAGAGGCGCAGGTCCGCCCGCGCCCCGACGTCGCCGCCGGCGTAGCGGCCCGCGTCCCAGCCGGGGTCCGCGTCGGCCGACGCGTCCGCCATGGTCCGGGCCCGTTCGAGGAAGAACAGCCGGCGGACCCTCATTCGCCTTAGCCCGTCCCGGTGGGCGTTGGCGGCGATGGCGGCGAGCCAGGCCCGCACCCCGCCGGGCCGCGGCCCCGCCGGCCGGGCGCGCACGGCCCTCAGCCAGGTCTCCTGGAAGAGGTCCTCCGCGTCCCGGGCGTTGTTGGTCAGGGCGCAGGCGAGGCGGAAGACGGCGTCCCGGTGGGCTTCGAAGAGCGCCTCGAAGGCCTCCTGGGACAGGGGCGGGGCCGGGGGTTCCCGGCGGGCGGCGGCTCCGACTCCGGCCATCACGGTGTCCATCTTATTTCCGTCTCACTCCGAAAGACGCGCGAGACGGGAGAACGTTTCATGCGGCCGCGGCCGGTCCCGGAGAGGGCCGTCAAGGGGTCTTGATCGACTTCAGGTACTCCTCGATCCTGGCCTTGAGGGCCGGGTCCGTGATCCTGGGCAGCGCCGCCTCCAGAACGGGCCTGGCCTTGGCCGGCTCGTTGCTGTTGATGTAGGCGATCCCGAGGTTGACCTGGAGGTTGATGTCGTTCGGGGCGAGCACGAGCCCCGCCTGGAAGCTCCCGGCCGCCTCCGCGAAGCGGTTGAGCTGATTGAGGATGACCCCCTTGAGGTTGTAGGCGCCGGGCGACTTCGGGTTCTTGGCGATGGACCTCTGGACGTCGCCGAGGGCCTGGTCGAACTTGTGCTGGTTGAAGTGGACGCGGCCCAGGTAGTAGCTCGTGACCGGGTCCTCCCTGATGGCGTCGGACCTCGCGAATTCGGGCTCGGCCTTGTCCATTTCGCCGGAGTCGAAGAGGGCCAGGCCGTAGTTGAAATGGGCCTCGGGCAGGTCCGGCTTGAGCGCCACGGCCTTCTCGAACTCGGGCAGGGCCCGGGCGACGTCGCCCTTCTTGTAGTAGGCGTTCCCGAGCAGGCTGTGCCCGCCGTAGTGGTTGGGGTCGAGGGAGAGGGCCAGGTTGCCGTAGCGGATGGCCTCGTCCGTCAGCCCGTAATTGAGGGCGACGACGCCCTTCTCGTACTGGTACTGGGGGTCGTTGTCGGAACCCTTGCCCTTGGTCTTCTGCTTTTGCGCTTCCGCGGCGGCGCAGCCGATAACGCAGACGGCGAGGACGAGGGCCAGCGAGGGAACGGGTCTTTTTCATCGAAAACATATCATCGCACAACTCGGACAGCCCGGCAAGCCGGCCCGGCCCGGCGCGCGGGACATCTTGCCTTGGCGGGGCGCCGCCCTTAGAATGGGTGGGAAGTTCGCGCACGAAAGAGGAGGGACCGATGGCCCGATCGAAGAAAGGACACATCCGGCGGTCTGGGCATGGCGCGTCGTTTTAGCGGCCCTGGTCCCCGCGGTGCTTCCGGCGGCGCCCGCGGCCGGGCTCAAGCTCGCCGCCGTGCCGACGGCGCTTCTGGTCAGGGACGGCGCGGCGGTCAAGCGCGTCATCGATATCACGGTCGAGAACCCGGGGGCCGAAGCCGCGGCCGTGTTGAGCGCCTCCGTCGCGGGCCGGCCCGTCGCCCTCGACGCCGCCCTCCGGTCCCTGCGCCTCAAGACAGGCATCAACGCCTTCGAGGTCCTCATTCCCGAGGTCGCCGGGCCGACCCCGGTCCGTCTGGCTCTCGCGCCTGGCGCCGCGCCGGCCTCCGCGGGCGCGGCCGGTCCGTCCGGGACCGTCGCGGTCGAGCTGACGCTCGCCCCGGCCCGGCGCTGGACGGTCGACCTCTTCCATCACTCCCATAACGACATCGGCTACACGGAGCTCCAGTCGCGCGTCGTCCAGAACCATCTCGAGTACCTCGATTCGGTCATCGAGTACTGTCATCAGACCGACGGCTATCCCGACGACGCCAAGTTCCGCTGGAACATCGAGATCTCCTGGGCCCTCGAGCAACTACCGCGCCATGCGGCCCGAGGCCAAGTTCCGGGAGCTCGTCGACCTCATCCGCGCCGGCCGGGTCGAGCTCTCGGGGATCCAGGTCAACGGCTCCGACCTCTTCGCCCACGAGGAGATCATCCGGGCCGTCGAGAACCCCTGCGCCCTCGGCCGCCGCTACGGCTTCCCGGTCCGGGCGGCCATGAACGACGATGTCACCGGCTTCGACTGGGCCCTGCCGCAGATCTTCAACCAGAACGGCATCCGCTACTACGCGACGGGCATCAACGAGACGCGGTCGCGCGCCCCGCTCCGCAGGCCCAACCCCTTCTGGTGGGAATCGCCCGACGGCAGCCGGATCCTCCACTGGAACGGCGAGCACTACCTCTTCGCCAACTACGAGCTCCTGCTCCACGAGCCCCTGGCCCGGAGCGCGCCCAAGCTCGGCGAGTACCTGGCCAAGCTCGAGACGCGCGGCGATTATCCCTACGACATCATCGCCTTCAACATCAGCGCCTGGGTCACGGACAACTGCCCGCCGGGCCGGGCCCTGTCCGACCGGGTCAAGGAGTGGAACGAGAAGTTCGCCTCGCCGCATCTCCGCCTGGCGACCCTGCACGAGTTCTTCGAGAAGCTGGAGAAGGACTACGGGCCGAGGACTCCCGGTCCACAAGCTCGGCTGGCCGGACTACTGGACCGACGGCGTCGCCTCGACCGCCTACGAGACGGGGCTCAACCGCGTCGCCCACAACGAGCTCGTCACGGCCGAGAAGGTCTCGGCCCTGGCGGCGCGGCTCGAACCGGACAGGGAAAAGAGCCTCCGCTTCCCGGCCGGGGCGCTGCGCGAGGCCTGGGACCAGTCGATGCTCTATGACGAGCACACCTGGGGGGCGTGGAACAGCATCGACGACCCGGGGTCGGAGCTGGCCCGCGGCCAGTGGGCGGTCAAGTCGGCCTACGCCTACAAGGCGCACGAGGCGTCGCGGACGCTCCTCCGGCGGGGCATGGAGGCGCTTGGCGCGGACTGATCAGCGCCGAGAGCGACTACGAGTTCGCCGTTTTTAACCCGCTCTCCTGGGCGCGGACCGACGTCGTGCGGGTGGCGCTTCCGGCCGGGCCTCTGCGCGAGGCTAAGGGGAAGCTCCGCGTCATCGACCGGCGCACGGGCGGCGAGGCCAAGTTCCAGGTCACGGGCGAGGACGCCATCCTGCTCGTGGCGAAGGACGTCCCGGCGATGGGCTATGCCGTCTTCTCGGTCCGGCCGGGAGAGGGCGACGCCCGGAAACCCAAAGCGGAGACGGCGAGGCCGAACGACGCCGGCCATCCCGTCCTCGAAAGCCGGTTCTACCGGCTGGCCGTGGACCCGAAGACCGGCGGCATCTCGAGCCTCATCGACAAGGAGACGGGCCGCGAGCTCGTCGACCCGTCGAGCCCCTGGAAGCTCAATACCTACATTTACGAACAGCCCGAGGGCGGCCGTAAAGCCGTCGACGACATGACCAAGCGGGCGGCGTTCCATCGGTGGTCGCCGGAGGCGACGACCGCCGTGAAGGCCGAATGGGACGGACCGGTGGCCAGGAGCCTCGTCGTCGAGGAGCGCGCCGAAGATGTGCCGCTCCGCTCGAGCAGCGCATCATCCTCTACGAGGACGTCAAACGCATCGACCTGGTCAACATCCTCGACAAGGAGGAGACGTTCGACCCCGAAGCGGTCTACTTCGCCTTCCCGTTCAAGGTCGGCGAAGCCAAAGGGGGGACAGTCCCCTTCGGGGACAGTCCCCGTGAACGTGCGCTTCGAGATCTCGGACGCCGACATGGCGCCCGGGAAGGAGCAGCTCCCGGGCACGACGCTCGACTGGCACACCGTCCAGCACTGGGTCGAATTCTCCGGGAAGGACGCCCGGGTCGTCTGGTCGCCGGTCGAGGCGCCGCTCGTCGAATTCGGCGACATCAACACCGGCAAGTGGCTGACGAAGCTCGACCTCGCGAACGCCTGGGTCTTCTCCTATGCCATGAACAACTACTGGATGACGAACTTCAAGGCCAGCCAGGAAGGCCGGGTCGAGTTCCGCTACTCTCTGACGAGCCTGCCGCCCGGCCCGGCCGCCGCGGGGGCCGTTGAGCCCGACCGGGTCGCGCCCTCCCGCTTCGGCTGGGAGGTCCACACGCCCCTCGCCGTGGCCTGGCTCCCGGCGAAGAACAAGGGACGGTTCACGACGGAGGCCGAGTCCTTCGTTTCCGTCGACCAGCCGAACGTCATCGTCCAGGCCCTCTGGCTCGATGCGGACGGGACGCCGGTCGCTCGCCTCCGGGAGATCGCGGGGAGATCGACCGCCGCCCGGCTCACGAGCGATGTCTTCTTCGGTTTCACTGTCAGGAGCGCCGGGACCCATGAGACGAAGGAATCGGGTTTCATGGACGTCGCACTCAAGCCGTTCGAGATCATGACGGTGAAGCTCGCCCCTGGGCGCTGAACCCCGGTGGTCATTCGTTATAGGCGGCTCCCTGCCGGACGGGTCCTGTCGGGGAGAGCCACAGGCCATCCCCGAGGACTTCGGTACACGGACTGGATCCGCTCCGACCGCTTCTTGATTGAGCGGACGGAACGCCGTAGAATGGGACGCGAGATGGATCATCCGATGGACACCGACGCCGCGAGACGCGAGGAGATCGAGAAGCTCCGCAAGCGCGAAGCCGACCTCCAGGCCCGGATCGACCGGCTCAGGGAGTCGATCACCCATACGGGAGAGATCGGCACGCTGGTCTTCAAGAACAACCTGCTCAAGGAAGCCCAGGACGAGCTGCGCCGCGTCGAGGAAAAGCTCGGCGGCGTCGCCGAGACCTGAAGCCGCGCCCCGACGTCCGCCCCCCGGGCTCAGCTCCCCTTCTTGTACAGGACCTTCCCGCCGACGATCGTGTAGAGGACCTCGGCCGAGCGGATCTCCTCCTCCGGGCAGGTCATGATGTCCTTCGACAGGACCGTGATGTCGGCGAGCTTTCCGGCCGTGAGCGACCCCTTGAGGCCCTCCTCGAAGGCGGCGTAGGCGCCGTTCAAGGTGTAGGCCCGGAGGGCCTCGGCCCTGCGTCATCCTCTCCGCCGGGAAGAAGGCCGTGCCGTCCTTCGTCTTGCGCGTCACGGCGGCGTAGAAGCCGGGCATCGGGTCGACGGGCTCGACGGGCACGTCCGTGCCGTTGGCGATGACGGCGCCGGAGTCGATGAGCTTCCGCCAGACGTAGGCGCCCTCCTCGGCCCTCTTCGCGCCGATCCGCTTGGGCACCCACGGCCCGTCCGACGTGCAGTGGACGGCCTGCATCGAGGCGATGACGCCGAGCCGGCCGAAGCGCGGGATGTCGGCCGGGTCGAGGTGCTGGGCGTGCTCGACGCGCCAGCGCACGTCCGTCTTGTCTGGGATGGGCCTTGAACGCCTCCTCGTAGATGTTCAGGACCTCCCGGTTGGCCCGGTCGCCGATGGCGTGGATGCACAGCTGGAAGCCGTTCTCGATGGCGAACTTTGCCGTTTCGCTGATGTCCGGGAGCGGGTCCGTGTTCATGCCCGTCGAACCGGGCAGGTCGGCGTAGGGCTCGAGGAGCCAGGCGCCGTGCGAGCCGAGGGCGCCGTCCATGAAGCGCTTGATGGCGCGGACGGTCAGGTGGTTATCGGCGGCGCCGATCATGCGGTAGGCGGCGCCCCTGGCCGCCAGGGCGCGGTTCGTCTCGCCGATCATGACGTAGAGCCGGACGCCGAGCGTCCCCTCCTCGGCCATCTTCCTGAAGAGGTCGATCGTGCGGAAGGAGGAGTCCGCGTCGTGGAAGGTCGTCACGCCCTGCTTCAGGCA
Source organism: Candidatus Aminicenantota bacterium (assembly GCA_963805045.1). Taxonomy (GTDB): domain Bacteria; phylum Acidobacteriota; class Aminicenantia; order Aminicenantales; family Saccharicenantaceae; genus DATKJS01. The sequence goes on along the minus strand of CAWDTC010000012.1, from coordinate 91,197 downwards.
CTCCGCGGCGGCGAGTTCGACCTCGCGGCGCTCCCGGGCCGCGGCCTCCTCGGGCGTGAGCTTCGGCTCGCGGACGCGGATGAGGCCCTGGGCGTTCTCGAGGAAGGCGCCGATGGGGTTGCCCTTGGCGTCGCGGAGGATCTGGCCGCCCGCGGGGTCGGGCGTCTTGGCCGTGATCCCCGACAGCTCCATGGCCTTGGCGTTGGCCAGGCTCGAGTGGCCGCTGGCGTGCTCGAGGAGGACCGGGTTCGCCGGCGCGGCCTGGCTCAGGGCGTCGTGATAGGGGAGGCCGTCGACGTTCGGCTGCGGCGCCCTGTCCCATTTCTCCTGGTGCCAGCCGCGGCCCTGGATCCACTCCCCGGGCTTGGCCTTCGCCGCCGCCTCGCCGGACCATGGCCACGATGTCGTCCCAGCTCCTGGCCTTCGTCAGGTCGAGGATCATCTTGGACGCGCCGAGGCTCGTGAAATGGCCGTGGCTGTCGATGATCCCCGGGATGGCCAGGGCGCCCTTGAGGTCGATGACCTGGGTCGCGGGGCCGATGAAGCGCCGGATGTCCTTCTCCGAGCCGACGGCGGCGATCCGGCCGCCGCGGACGGCGACGGCCCGCGCCTCGGGCATCTTCTCGTCGACGGTGACGACCTTGCCGTTCACGAGGACGAGGTCGGCGGGCGCTTGCGGGGCGGGGCCGCGGCGCCCGGCCGGAAGGGCCGGCGCCAGCACGGCGAGGATAAGGATGACGTAAAGGATCCGGCGTTCTTGCGGTCATGGGCTTCCCTCCTGTCGGCTTCTCGGGATCGCGGTGAAAAGAGCGTAATACGGACCCCGCGGCCTGTCAACCTGCGGTTAAAGACCATCAGAAAGGGCGGAGGGGTGGCCGGTGCCAGTCCCCACCTGAAGGCGGTGCCGGGGTCGCCCGAAAGCCCCCGTTTGGAGGGGGGCCCGTCGGCCCTGCGACGGGGGAACCGGGACAGGTTCCCGGGGCCGGGGGATAAGGGTGACCTCGGCGCCGCCGCGACTCGGGACGCACACGGACGGGACCCCTCCGACCTTTTCATAAAAAAGGGCGGCCCAGGCGGGCCGCCCTCGAGTTTGGAGGTATGCCGGTGTCTTCCCTTACTTGTGCTTGCGGATGAAGATGTCGCCGTTGAACGTGGTCAGCGTGATCTCCTGGCCGCCGCCGTTGATGGTGCCGGTGATGCCCTTGTCGAAGGAGATCCGGTACTGGCCCTTCTCGCCCTTGAGGTCGGAGGCCTCGACCTTCTGGGCCGTCGGCTTGAGGACGATGTCGAAGTCGCTGTAGATGTTGCCCATCTGGGACTTCATCCTGACGTTGGCCTTGATGTCGGCGGGCAGGGTGATGTCGACGTCGCCGTTCATGTTGCTGAAGGAGAGGGGCTTGTCCGCGGCGACCTTGGCCAGCACGGCCTCGATGTCGCCGTTCATGGTGTGGACGACGGCGTTCCCCGAGACGTTGCGCAGGGCGACGGAGCCGTTGCCGCCGTTGATCTCGATCTCGCCGTTGACGTTCTCCACGACGATCTTGCCGCCGGCCGTCGACGACAGCTCGAGCGAGGAGGCATAGGGGACCTGGATGGTCAGGTCGACGGCGTACTTCCAGGAGTCGGTCTGCACGGTGACGGTGTTCTCGTCCTCGGTGACCGTCAGGCCCGGTCAGGGCGGCGGTGATGAGCCTCATGCCCTCGTGGCTGCGCTCCTTCTTTTCCTTCTCCTGGGCCGGCCCGGCGAAGGCGAAGACCTGGGGCTCGGCGGCGAGAATGGCCAGGGCCTTGTCCTGCGCGGCGAGCGCCTTATCCTGGTCTTTCATCTTCGACTTCATGCCGGCCATGCGCTCCGACAGCATCTCGGCCGCGGCGCCCTGCCGGTCGTACTCGAACCAGCCCGTCCCCTTCTCGCCGACGGCCTTTTCCCTGATCCGGGCCTCGGCGATGACCTCCTTGCCCTCGTAGCCCCTGACGGTGATGCTGCCGCGCATGATCGAGGCCTCGACCTTGGCCGGCTTGGCCGGGTTGCTGAGCGGGACGACGGCCCGGTCGGGCTCGGCGGGCTTCTGCGCCGGCTGGGGCGCGGGGGTTTCTCGGGCGCCTTCTGCGCCGGCTGGGCTGGCGCCGGGGCCTGCTGGGCGAAGGCCGGCGCGGCGGCCGCGACCAGCATTGCCGCGACGATGAGTTGTCCGATGGTCTTTTTCATGGTTGCCTCCATGACCGCTAGGCGGTCCTTTTCTTGATGAGGATGTCGCCGTTCATGGTGTCGAGCGAGATCTCGGGGCCGCCCCGGCCCGCCCGGACGCCGAACGAACGGTCGCTCTTGTAGACGAACTTGCCCTGGCCCTTTTCGCGGACCGGCGGCCGGCCCGGGAGCGGGGTCACGTCGAAATCGGAATAGACCTGGCCGTTCCAGGTCTTGAGCCGGAAGTCGGCCGAGGCACCGCCCGGCAGGGTGAGGACGACGTCGCCGTTGATGGTCTTGAGCGCGCACGCTCCCGACGGGGCGCTCCGGAAGCCGACGACGAGCTCGCCGTTCACGGTCTCGGCGTCGCCCGACCCGGCGACGTCGCTCATCCGGAGCTTGCCGTTGACGTTGTGGACGTCGAACTCGCCTTCGACGCCCCGGACCTCGACGTCCCCGTCCGTGACGGTCGAGACGGCGACGTCGGTCCTGAAGGGGACCTTGACCTCGAAGGCGTAGTGGACCTCGTAGCCGGGGTTGCGCCAGGAATGGAAGCCGCGGCGGCCGCGGTCCCGGTCGTGGTCGCGGAACGGCCCGTCGACGTAGATGTCCACGGTCCGGCCCTTTTCCTGGATGTCGAGCGTGACCTCTTCCGCGGCCCGGGCGGCCTTGTCCTCGGTCTTGGCGTAGATCGTCCTGTGGGCGACGAGGAGGACGTCCGCGCCCGACGTACCCCTCGACCGTGATCGGGCCGAAGACGTTGTCGACGATGACCTCGCCGGGCTTCGAGGCGTCGGCGAACTTCAGGGTCTTGCGGATCTCCTCCGTCTTCCGGACGGGATAGTCCCTGAGGCTGTCGCGGTCGGGGGCCTGGGCGGCAAAGAGAGAAGCGGCGCCCAGGAGGAGGGCGAGGACGGCGCCGGCCCGGGCCGTGCGCCGCGCCGCCGGACGGTTCCGCGCCTGTCTTCTTCTTCCGGTTCTCTTGATGCGTCATGATGTTCCTCAGATGAGCTGCTTGATCCCCTGTTCCGCCAGTTTCTTGACGTCGGGGTTGAGCTTGTCGTTCTTGACCAGGGCCTTGAGCGCCTCGGCCGCCCGCTGCTCGCGGATCTCGACGAGCAGGTCGATCAGCGCGACCTGGACGAGCGGCGAGTCCTGGACGGCGAGCGAATTCGACGAGGCTGTCCTTGACGCCGGGCTGGTTGCGGAAGAGGTAGAGGGCCTCGACCGCGGCCAGGCGGACGTTGGGGTTGGAGTCCGTGTTGAGCGTGTTGACCAGGGCGGCCAGGGTCTTGACGTTGGGGTTCTTGACCGCGGCGCTGTAGCTCACGCCCTGGAGCCGGTCCGAGGCCGAGGGCTGGCTGAGGAGGGTGAGGGCCGTCGTCTGCCGCATCTCCTGGACCTCCCGCTGGAGCGTCGCGACGCGCCCCGAGCCCGCGCCGCCGGCGAGCCAGCCGGCGCCGGCGCCGACGATCAGGAGGAAGGCGGAGAAGGCGGCGGCGAAGGACGGCCGCCGGAAGCTGAACCACTCTCTCCAGCCGGAGAAGGCCCGCCGCCGGCCGGCCGGCGCGCCGCTTCCCTCGAGCCGGGCCTTGTAGTCCTCGAGCATGGCGTAGAAGCGGGGGCGGAGGGCGCCCGAGGGCTGTTCGACCGGCAGGACGCCGAGCTTGGCCCAGACGGCCGTCAGGTCCTCGATCTCGCGTCCGGCACGCGGCGCAGGCGGCCAGGTGGTCCTGGACCTCGCGCCGGGCGGCCTCGTCGAGGTCCCCGGTCAGGTAATCGGCGAATCTCTCCTGGATATGTTTCGCAGCTCATGACGCCTTCCCTCCCTGGAGTTCGAAGTAGATCCGGCTGAGGTCCTTGAGGGCCCGGTGGACCTGGACCTTGACCGTCCCCACCTGGCAGCCGAGAAGCTCCGCGATCTCCCGGAGCTTGAGGTCCTGGTAGCGGAAGAGGAGGAGGATCTCCCGCTTCCGTTCGGGCAGCCGGTCCAGGGCCCGGCGGACGAGCGCGGCCTCCTGGTCGGCCTCGAAGCGGTCCTCGGGCAGCGGCTCCCGGCCCGGCGTCGCCTCGACGCGCTCGTCGAGCGGGACCTCGGGCCTGCGCTTGCGCAGGAAATCGACGTGGGCGTTGCGGGCGATCTGGTACATCCAGACGACGAACCGGCTCTCCCCCTGGTAGCCGGCCCGGTACTTGAGGATGCGGATGAAGACCTCCTGGACGAGGTCCTCGCTCGCGGCCCGGTTGCCGGTCAGCCGGAGGAAGAAGTTGAAGAGCATCGTCTGGTGCCTCTCGAAAAGGACGGCGAGCTTCTCGACCTTTCCGTCCCTGACCTGTTCCATCAGCTCGTTGTCGGTCGGTGCCATGCGTCCGGTCTTCTCTCGCTCGGGATTCCCGCCGTTCATCCGTAAATACCGCCTGCCGCGGAAAAGGTTACACTGAATCCGCCCGCTCATAAACACCTTTTCGACGAAGTCGGAGGGGTCCTGTCCGCGTGCCGAAGGCCTCGGGGATGACGGCGCCAGGGCCGTCCTTATCCCCCGGCCCCGGGAACCTGTCCCTCGGTTCCCCCGTCGAAAGTCCCGCCGGGTCCCCTTCCAAACGGGGGCTTTCGGACGGCCCCGGCGCCGCCCTAAGAGCCTGAGGGGTCCTCCCATTCGGCCCCATCCCTCGCCGCGAGTTTGACTTGGCGGGGAGGGGGTGCTATAAAGGAAGGGAATTTCCCCTGGAGAACGAGACGCATGGCCCGACTGACCTACGCCAAGGCCGGCGTCAAGATCGACGCGGCCGACCGCTTCATCCGGATGATCAAGCCCCTGGTCCGGTCGACCGAGCGGCCCGAGGTCCTGGGCACGATCGGCGGCTTCAGCGGGCTCTTCCGGCCGAGGACGGCCGGCATGAAGGCGCCGGTCCTCGTCTCCTCGACGGACGGCGTCGGCACCAAGCTCCTCGTCGCCGAGGCGCTCGGGAAGTACGACACCGTGGGCATCGACCTCGTGGCCATGTGCGTCGACGACGTCGTCGTCCTGGGCGCCGAGCCGCTCTTCTTCCTCGACTACATCGCCGTCGGCGACGTCCGGCCCCGGATGCTCGTCGAGATCGTCAAGGGCATCGTCCGGGGCTGCCGCCAGGCCGGCTGCACCCTCATCGGCGGCGAGACGGCCGAGCTGCCGGGCCTCTACGCCCCGGGCAAGTGGGACCTGGCCGGCTTCTGCGTCGGCCTCGTCGACCGGTCCCGAGATCATCGACGGCCGGACGTGCCGGGCCGGGGACGCCGTCATCGGGCTGGCCTCCTCCGGCCTCCACAGCAACGGCTACTCGCTCGCCCGGGCCGCCTTCACGGAAAAGGAGCTCCGCGGCGACGTCGGGCGGGAGCTCCTCCGCCCGACGCGGATCTACTGCTCGACGATCCTCGAGGTCCTGAAGGACGTCCCGGTCAAGTCCATGGCCCACATCACCGGGGGCGGCTTCTACGACAACATCCCCCGCGTCATCCCTGAGGGGCTGGCGGTGCGGGTCGAAAAGGGCGCCTGGCCCGTGCCGGCCATCTTCCGCAAGATCGAGTCGCGCGGCCGGGTCTCCGAGCGGGAGATGTACCGGACCTTCAACATGGGCATTGGTATGGTCCTGGTCGTGTCCCAGGCTCAGGCGGAACGGGCCGTTTCCGAGTTCGCCCGGCTCGGCCAGAAGGCTTGGGTCATCGGCGAGGTCGTCAAGGGCAAGCGCGGCGTCACCATCGCCTGACCCTGACGGCGCCTTGTCGCCGCGCGGCCGCTACTGACAACAACTGACATCATCTGACATCCGGCCGGGGGGCCTTGACTTCGCCGGGATTCGCCTTAACCTGAGTATTGCCGCACACACGGTTCGCCCTCAGGGGAACCATCCAGGTGAGTTAAGAGCTTAAGGGGGCTCTCTATATGGCGGGAGGGAGGAGCGCCCCGGAGCGGGGGCCGATGACCGTCGCCCGGACCTCCCTCGGTCCGTCCGATAGGTTGACCCCCATGTCGATGTCCCCCGCCGGCCCGCCCCGCGACTCGATGACATACGCGTCGTCCCCGAGAAGCCCCAGGACGCGGCTCCGCCCGCCGCGGAGGGAGAGGGCACGCCGGAAGAGGGCCAGCGCCTCCTCCCCGAGAAGCGCCAGGTTATCGCTGTCCACGACCATGTTGTCGAGGGCGCCGCAGGCGAGGGCGTAGAGCTCGCGCTCGCTCCGCCCGAGCTCGATCTCCCGGTCCCGGAGGAGGACGCAGTCCGGGTCGTTCAGCCACAGCCTGCGGTGCATGAACTGGCGGAGGAGGGCGTTCTTCAGGGCGAAATAGGCGTTCGGCCCCTCGAAGGCGGAGGGGCGCGTTTTCCAATAGGGAGCGGTGTCCTCGCCGATGCGCATCCCGTCGACGAGGCCCGCCGAGGGCAGGAGCGGAGCGCCGCAGCCGAGGATGAAGCTCCCGCCGACCGCCTTCCGGATGACGCGGAGCCCCCGGCGGTAGGCCTGGATGGGCGTGACGTTCCTCAGGCGCTCCCCGGGCATGGCCGCGCCGAACAGGAAATCGACCTTGAAATAGTCGAAGCCGGCCTTCTTCAGCCCCGAGAAGAGCTCGAAGAGATGGGCCTGGACGGCGGGCCGGCGTCAGGTCGAGGGCGTGGATCCTCCGGTCCCAGCTCCGGTGGGCGAACTTGGGCCGGCCGGCCTCGGCCACCATCCACTCGGGGTGGGCGGCGAAGAGGTCGGAGGTCTCGGCGGCGCTGAAGGGCGCCGTCCAGATCCCGGCCCGGAAGCCGTTCCTGGTGATGGCCCCGGCCAGCCCGTCGAGGGCCGGGATATCCCGGCTTGGCCCTGGTCCAGTCGCCGATGTCGTGCTCGTAGCCGTCGTCGACCTGGAAGACCTCGAGGGGCATGGCCCGGCCGGAGCTTGCGGGCCGCCTCGACGTTCCGGACGACGTCGTCCCACGAGAGGGCGCCGAAATAATGGTACCAGCTGCACCAGCCGACAGGGTTCCAGGAGTTGATGCGGACGCGGTTCTCCTTCTTGACGAGCGAGCCGTAGGCCTCGAGGAGGTCCTCGACGGGGGCGCCGCGGAGGACGAGCGAGCGGCTCGAGGGGCACGGCGTCCGCGAACTCGGCCCCGAAGTACTCGATGTATCCGACGAGCTCGGCGCCTTCGACGAGGAAGAAGGGATGGCCGATCCTCGACGCCAGGAAGCCGAGGACGGCGCCGTCCCAGGCGATGAAATAATCGCTCCAGACGCGGCCCAGGAGCTCGCCGAGAAGCGGCGAGAAGCCGTAGGGGTTCCGGGCGTGGATCGCCTCGAGCTCGGGGAAAGCGTCGGCCGGGGTCGCCATCTGCGTCGGCCCCCAGGACTGCCAGTTGTTCATGAGGAAGGCCCGGGGCACGGGCAGGCGGAGGACTTCGACCCGGCCGGGCCGCCCGGAGACCGTGCCGCGGACGACGAAGCCGCCGGGGATCGCTTCGACGGCGATGTCGAGGCGAGCTCCTCCCGAGCCGCACGGACCGACGTCCCGCGCGAAGCGACTTTCCGAAGAGCTGCACTCCGTCCCTCCTCGCGCGGCCGACGTTAACGAAACGGGGTCCGGGCCCGGCCCGTCACTTGATGTCGTTCTTCCGGCAGAACTCGTCGATCTTGGCCGCGAGCTCCTCCGCCCGGGCCACGGCCTTGTCTTCGGTCAGGGTCTGCCGGAGCCGGTCGAGCTCGCGCCGGACCTTCTGGACGTCGACGACGGCCTGCTCGGCCGAGTCCAGCCCCGAGGCGAGGCCGCCCGCGGCGTTGCCCATGAACTTGGCCTCGGCCATGGCGAAGCGTCTCCTCGACCGCCTTGACGGCGAGCTCCTCGTCCGAAAGCGGACGATGCGTCTGCTTGTAGATGAAGAACGCGGCGATGGCGACGAGGAGAATGACCAGGAACGCTTTGCCCATGGGACCCTCCGTGGCCCCATTCTAGGGCAAAGCGGCCCTCCCAATCAACGGGGGTGGGCTGTCGCGGCGCCGGGCGTGGAAAAATCCCGCGAAACATGGTAAATTGGGACGGCTTTCAAGCGGTCGGGTGTGGGCGGTTAGCTCAGTTGGGAGAGCGCGGCGTTCGCAACGCTGAGGTCGGGAGTTCGAGTCTCCTACCGTCCACCATTTTTCTCCCCGGCGGCGGGGCGGAGACGAGATGATCCACCGCGAGATCTGGCTCCTGGCCGGCACGGCGGCCTCGATCGGCCTCGTCCATACCGTCATCGGCCCCGACCACTATCTTCCCTTCATCGTCATCAGCCGGGCGCGCAACTGGACGCTCCGCAAGACCCTCTTCGTCTCCTTCCTGGCCGGGCTCGGGCATATCGGGAGCTCGGTCGTCCTGGGCTTCCTCGGCATCGCCCTCGGCATCGCCGTGGCCAGGCTCGAGGGCGTCGAGTCGGCCCGGGGCGATCGTCGCCGCCTGGCTCCTCATCGGCTTCGGCTTCGCCTATTTCGTCTGGGGGCTGCGCCGGGCCTGGAAGAGCAAGCCCCATTCTCACCCGCACCTCCATTTCGCCGATCACGACGGGACGCACGACCATGTCCACACGCATGCCGACGCGGACCACATCCATGTCCACGAGGACGAGGGGAAGGTCAACATCACGCCCTGGGTCCTCTTCACGATCTTCGTCTTCGGCCCCTGCGAGCCGCTGATCCCTCTCGTCATGTACCCGGCGGCCCGCCACAGCGCGTCCGGCGTCGTGGTCGTTACGGCGGCCTTCGGCTCTGATGACGATCGCGGCCATGCTGACCATCATCACCGCCGCCTCCTGGGGCGCGAGCTTCGTCCGGCTGGGGCGGCTCGAGCGCTATTCGCACGCCCTGGCCGGCCTGGTGATCTTCATCTCCGGGCTGGGCATCCGTTTCCTGGGCCTATGATCGCGATAGACGAAGAAGGGGTCAGGTCTACTTTCTTTCAGTTTTACTGGTAGAAAGTAGACCTGACCCCTTCTTAGAAGGCGGAGGGGCATGACGTTCGTCGCCGACTGCATGCTCGGCCGGCTGGCCAAATGGCTCAAGATCCTCGGCTTCGACGTCCTCTATCTCTCCAAGGCCGAGGACAGGGACCTCGTCGAGCTCGCCCGCCGCGAGGGCCGCATCCTCCTGACCCGCGACACGGGGCTCATCGAGAAAACGGGGAAGCGCGAGAACCGCCTTTTTATCGCCAGCGACAATTGGGAAGACCAGCTCGTCCAGGTCCTCGACGAGTTCGGGCTCTGGGACGAGGTCCGGCCGAATTCCCGCTGCATCGGGTGCAACCGCACCCTCAAGCCGCTCTCCCGGGAGCGGGCCCGGAACCTCGTCACCCCCTATGTCCTCGAGCACGCCTCCTCGTTCGCCCTCTGTCCCGGCTGCGGCCGCGTCTTCTGGCAGGGCACGCACTACGGGGACATGGAACGCAAGATCGAGGCGCTCCTCCGGCGCCGCCGTCCGTCCCGCTGAGCGGGCGCCGCAAAAAGGCGGATTGACAGCGGAGCCCCGTTCGGTGCGATAATCCCCCTACGCATTGCCGCATCGCCCGCCTTTCCGATCCTGACTTCGAAGGGAGGCCCGCCATGGTGAAAAAAACAGCCACCTCGATCCTGACGCTTGCCCTGTCGTTCCTGCTCTGGCCCCTCGCCGGCGCCGCGCAGGAACCCAAGCCCGGCCCCTCGGTCTTCCCCAGGGCCGAGCTCTTCGGCCTCGGGCCCCAGCGCGTCTTCGAGGGCGCCTCCCTCAGGGAGGTCGCCTTCCCGCTCGGCGGCATCGGCACCGGGACCGTCTCGCTCGGCGGCCGCGGCAATCTCCGCGACTGGGAGATCTTCAACCGGCCCGGGCAAGGGCGTCAACCTGCCGTTCACGTTCTTCGCCCTCTACTGTCGAGCAGGACGGGAGCGAAGCGCGTCCGCGTCCTCGAAGGGCCGCTCGAGCCGCCCTTCACGACCGGCTTCGGCTTCCGCCGCGAGGACGTCCCCGGCCTGCCGCGGATGGAGAAGGCCCGCTTCAAGGGCGAATATCCGTTCGCCGAGGTCGAGCTCTCCGACAGCCAGATCCCCCTCGCGGTCACCCTCGAGGCCTTCAACCCCTTCATCCCGCTCGAGCCCGAGGACTCGGGCATCCCGGCCGTCGTCATCCGCTTCAAGCGTCAAGAACCTCGGCTCGTCGCCCGCCAAGATCACCATCGCCGGCTCCGTCCTCAACCCCATCGGCTACGACGGCGAGGGCCAGATCGGCGGCCTGGGCAACGACAAGTTCGGCCAGAACGTCAACGAGCTCAAGCGGACGGCCGCCCTCCGCGGCCTGGCCATGTCTTCGCAGAAGGTCAAGCCCGGCAGCCCGGCCTTCGGCACGATGGCCCTGGCCACGCCCTGGAACGACATCACCTACCTCACGCACTGGGTCCGGGGCGACTGGTGGGACGACCTCCAGATCTTCTGGGACGATTTCGCGGCCGACGGCCGGCTCAAGGACCTGGCCGAGGTCTCGCCCTCGCCCGACAAGCAGTCCGACATCGGCACGCTCGGGCTCACGGCCACGATCGAGCCCGGCGCCGAGGTCACCCTGCCCTTCATCCTGTCCTGGAGCTTCCCGAACTTCCTCAACTATTTCGACGTCGTCCCCGAGCAGCGCGGCAAGATCTTCAAGAACCACTACGCCGAGCGCTTCGCCGACGCCTGGGCGGCGGCCGAATACCTCCAGGCGAACCTCGACCGCCTGGAGAAGGAGAGCCGCCGGTTCCACGACGCCTTCTTCGCCTCGACCCTGCCGCCCTACGTCCTCGACGCGGTCTCCAGCCAGGCCGCCATCATCCGCACGACGACCTGCTTCTGGCTCGAGGGCGGGAAGTTCTTCGGCTTCGAGGGCTGCGGCGACCAGGCGGGCTGCTGCCCGCTCAACTGCGCCCACGTCTGGAACTACGAGCAGTCGCTGGCCTTCCTCTTCCCGTCGCTCGAGCGGTCCATGCGGGAGACCGACTTCCTGAACAACGTCAAGCCCGACGGCGCCATGGTCTTCCGGACGTCCCTGCCCGCTCGGGAGCGGCGTCTACTGGGACTTCAAGCCGGCCGCGGACGGCCAGATGGGCCGGATCATCAGCCTCTACCGCGACTGGCAGCTCTCGGGCGACACGGCCTGGCTCCAGAAGCTCTGGCCCAAGGCCCGCAAGGCCATGGAATACGCCAACGTGTCGTGGGACGCGAACAAGGACGGGCTGATGGAGGGCGAGCAGCACAACACGTACGACATCGAGTTCTTCGGGCCGAACAGCATGATCGGCGGCTTCTACCTCGGCGCGCTCCAGGCGGCGACGCTCATGGCCGCCGCCGTGGCCGACTGGCCCGCGGCCCGGAACTTCATGGCCCTCTACGACAAGGGGCGCAAGAACTACGACGCGCTCCTCTGGAACGGCGAGTACTACGTCCAGAAATACGACCAGGTCATGGAAAAGAAGTACCAGTACGGCGAAGGCTGCCTCTCGGACCAGCTCCTCGGCCAGGAGCTGGGCATGGTCGCGGGACTGGGCCGCTACCTGCCGCAGGACAGGATCCGCTCGGCCCTGGGCGCCATCTACAAGTACAATTTCCAGCCCGATTTCCGGAACTTCTCGAACGCGCAGCGGACCTATGCCCTGGGCGACGAGAAGGGGCTTCTCGTCTGTTCCTGGCCCAAGGGAGGGCGGCCGCCGCTCCCGTTCCCCTACTCGGACGAGGTCTGGACGGGGATCGAGTACCACGTCGCCTCGCACCTCATCTATGAAGGGCTCGTCGAGGAGGGGCTGACGGTGGTCAAGGCCGCCCGCGACCGCTACGACGGACGGCGGCGCAACCCCTGGGACGAGGTCGAGTGCGGCCACCACTACGCCCGGGCCATGTCGTCGTGGGGCGTGCTGCTGGCGCTCGGCGGCTTCTCCTACTCCGGGCCGGACATGAAGATGGGATTCTCCCCGAAAGTCGGGGCAGACGATTTCCGGACGGTGTGGACGACGGGCTCGGGCTGGGGGACGTACGCGCAGAAGATGACCGGCGGCAAGGCGGCCTCGCTAACGATCGAGGTGGCGGCGGGCGAAGTGAAGCTCAGGGACTTCAGCTTCGTCGGGCTCGCTGTTCCGCCGAAAGGGAAGGTCCTCGCGGTCAAGGGCACGCTCGGGAGCGCCGTGACGAAACCGGTGCTCAGGCGGGAAGGGAACGTCATCCACGTCCTTTGGCCCGTGCCCATCACCGTAAAGCCCGGCGAACCGCTGTCGCTCGAGATTCAGTAGTAAATAAAAGAGGGACAGTCACCTCCGGGGAGGGACTGTCCCTCTTTTGTCTTCCTGCGGCCCCCGAAACTGGCCGGACAACAAGGAAATCCCCCTTTTATCGCAAAGGGGAGAGCGGCATCTCGAGCTCGATAAGTTCGTGATCCGGATCAGGGCCGCCGGCGAAACGCCGGACCTCCTTGAATCCCAACGGACTCGTACATCTTCCTGGCGGGCAGGAAGAACGGGTGCTCGCTCGTCGTCACCCGGGCCGTGCCGATTCCTCTTTCCCTGAGCCGTCTTAGTACCTCAAGGACCTGGAGGCGGCCAAAACCCCGGCCGCGGAACTCCGGCAGGACGCAGTTCTGGCCGACGATGCCGTAGCGGGGCGTTTGGCGCGGGTCGTAGGAGGCCAGACCGACCGGCTCACCAGCGAGAAGGCTGACGAAGACGCACTTCCCGATCGTGTCGGAATGAGCGAACGCCTGCCGGTCGAAATCGTCCCATTTCTCGGATTCGCCGGTCCAATAGGCGGGCCATTTTTCGACGAGCTCGGCGTAGCTCCTCCGGATGAGGTCTGCCAGCGTGCCGGGGGCGAAACCGAGATCGGCGCGAACATCAACGCGGCCTGCTCGTCGCGCTCGCGTGAGATCCGGTCCATGACCGGGCTCCAGGACTCCTCACCCACGTCTAACAGAACCCTTGGCGGCTGTCAACGAGCCGAGCGTTCGCAAGGAGGTCGAGCTCGGGGTGTTCCCTGCGTTCGGACGCGGGTTGGCCCCGGCGACTCCAACCCGCTCAAGGACAGGCCTCGCTCCCCCGACCTCGGGTCGGGGTCCATGCCCGCTCGGCCTGCCCATGCCTCCCTCCGGGAAGCACCCCTGCGCTCTCCACTTCTTTAAGGCGCGACTCGTGGGGGAGCAGCCCGAATGTGCGCTTCTTTATTCGATATTTCCGCTGGCGGGAATCTGGTAAGATAGGGGCTCATGACCGTCCGGCCGTCCTGGAGGATCCACGTGAAAAAACCCCTCGCTCCGTTCCTGGCCCTTTTGTTTGCCATCTCGTTCATCCTCGCCCTTCCCAGCCCCGCCCAGGCCGGGCCCAAGGGCTATCTCTTCATCATCGGCGGCGGCGAGCGCGACGCGCCGCTCATGAAGCGCTACGTCCAGCTGGCCTCCGGCTTCGGCACGGGCCGGGTCGTCGTCTTCACCATGGCCAGCGGCTCCCCCCAGGAGGTCGGTCCCGAGCTCGTGGCCGAGTTCAAGACGAACGGCACGAAGGACGTCGTCTATTACCAGCTGACCCATGACGAGGCCATGAAGCCCGGGAGCGAGAAGATCCTCGCCGGCGCCGGCGGCATCTGGTTCGCCGGCGGCGACCAGGCGCGCCTGACGGCCGCCCTCCTCGACACGCCCATCCACAAGAAGATGCTCGAAATGTACCAGGCGGGCTGCGTCATCGGCGGCACGAGCGCCGGCGCCGCGGTCATGAGCGAGGTCATGATCACCGGCGACGAGAAGCGGACCGACGGCAAGGAAGGGACCTGGGAGGTCATCTGGGCCGACGACGTCATCCGGACGCGCGGCTTCGGCTTCGTCAGGGCCGCCGTCATCGACCAGCACTTCGTCACCCGCCGCCGCCTCAACCGGCTCATCGCCACGGTCATCGAGAACCCGACGCTCGTCGGCGTGGGCATCGACGAGTCGACGGCCGTCCTCGTCCGGCCCGACGGCCGCTACGAGGTCCTCGGCGAGAACCAGGTCGTCGTCTTCGACGCGCGCCGGGCCAAGACCGCGAAATCGCCGACGGGTCGCCTCGGGGCGCACGGCATGACCCTCCACGTCCTCCTCCCCGGCGACGTCTATGATGTCGGCCACCGGAAAGGTCTCGGCGCGATGAGCTTGAAGAAGCTGAAGCTCCCGCACACCCTCATCCTCATCTACATCATGGTCGTCCTGACCGTGGTGGCCACCTGGATCATCCCGGGCGGCCAGTACAAGCGGATCGAGAAGGGCGGGCGGACCATTCCCGTGGCCGGGTCCTACGAGCGGACCGCGAGCCGGCCGCAGGGGCTCGGCGGACTGTTCGTCTCGCCGGCCAGAGGGCTTCGTGGACGCCGCGGCCATCATCATCATCGTCTTCATCTGCGGCGGCGCCTTTTCCGTCATCCAGAAGACCGGGGCCGTCTCGACCGTCATCCACAACCTGTCCGCTGAAGTTCGGGCAGAGCACCACCCTCCGGGTCCTCTTCATTCCCGTGACCATGATCATCTTCTCCCTGGGAGGCGCCATCTGGGGCATGTGCGAGGAGACCATGCCCTTCATCCTCATCTTCGTCCCGCTCTCGCTGTCGCTCGGCTACGACACGATCGTCGGCGTCGCCCTGCCGTTCCTGGGGGCGGCATCGGGCTTCGCCGGGGCGTTCTTCAATCCCTTCACCGTGGGCATCGCCCAGGGCATCGCCGGCCTGCCGCTCTATTCCGGGCTCGGCTACAGGCTCATCATCTGGGCGGGCGGCACGTCCATCGTCATCGCCGTCGTCATGCGCTATGCGGCCCGCATCCGTAAGGACCCGGCCCTCAGCCCCACCTACGAGGAGGACCTGGAGAAGCGGAAGAAGCTCCAGGTCGGCGGGCCGGTCATCGAGAAGCTGCCGCTGACGGCCGCCCACAAGCGGGTCATGGCCGTCTTCGGCGCCGGCTTCGGTTTCATGGTCTTCGGCATCCTGAAATACCACTGGTTCATCCTCGAGATCGGCGGCGTCTTCCTGGCCATGGGCATCTTCTCCGGGATCGTCGGCAAGCTCACCGGCGACGAGATCGGCAAGTCGTTCGTCGAGGGGGCCAAGGACATGGTCAACGCGGCCCTCATCATCGGCACGGCCCGGGCCATCCTCATCGTGGCCCAGGACGGGCGGATCCTGGACACCATCCTGGCCGGCTTGGCCGGCGCCATCTCGCGCTTCCACCCGCTCATCTCGGCCGAGCTCATGTTCGTCTCGCAGTGCGTCATCAACTTCTTCGTCCACTCGGGGACGGCCCAGGCCGCCCTGACCATTCCCATCATGGCGCCGCTCGGCGACCTGGTGGGGATTACGCGGCAGACGGCTGTCTTCGCTTTTCAGCTGGCGGAGTACATCAATCCCGTCCTGCCCACCTCGGGCGTGACCATGGGGGTCCTGGGGCTGGCCGGGCTGAAGTGGGAGAAGTGGGCCAGGTGGATGGTGCCGCTCCTCAGTCCTCTGGGTCCTCTTCGCGGCCCTGGCCCTCGTGCCGCCGGTCCTCATGAAGTGGGGGCCGAACTGATCACTTGCGAGTGGCAATAACTTGCCACCAAAAGAGGGCGGATATAAGAAGCGCAGCCCTTCACGAGGCCCAAAACGAATCGGCGACCACAAATTAACATCAAGGCAAAAAGAGCGAGCTAATGTGCCGAATAGAAGGGCGGAATCATGAAGTTCTGTTATTTTGACGAAAGCGGAATGGGTAGCGAACCCTATCTGACAATGGCGGGCATCATAGTAGACGCGCAGAGGATGCATATAACGAAAGTCGTCTGGGCTGATTTTCTAAAACTCCTTTCGAGGACGGTTGGCCGAAAAGTCGACGAATTCCATTCCCGTGATTTTTATAGAGGCAACGGTATTTGGCGCGGTATGGACGGCCCAAAGAGGGCACAAATTATCGAGGCTATCCTTGGCTGGGTCGAAAAAAGAAAGCATAAGTGCGTGTTCAGCGGAATAAGCAAAGCCAAATATGAGGAATTGTTGAGTAAGGACGAGCGTCTCAAGGAGTGTAAGTCAACTTGGTGTATTGCTGCGATGCATTGTACTCTTCAAGTCCAAAAGCAGCATCAGCGTGATGATAGGCCCAAAGGTCACAGCGTTTTAATTTTTGATCGGGAGGTTGCTGAAGAAGCTGGTCTGAGCCAGCTCATCCATAACCCGCCCAAGTGGATAGACAGTTTCTATGATCGGGGAAAGGGCCAGACTGCCCTTGACCAAATTGTTGATGTACCATTCTTCGCGGATTCAAAACACATTCTGCTAGCTCAAATCGCGGATTTGTTTGCATATATACTCCGGACGTCTGCGGAAATTCGGGATAGCCAATTAATAGAACAGTACGCCGGCGAAGGCGAAAAGATGCACGAGTGGACTAAGAGAATAGCTAGAATTTCCTTTTCACGCTCTACCCGCTATCCGATGACGGGCCGTTGTGCGGCGGCTCAGTTGTTTTGGGATATCGCCCCGTCACCTATAAGAGAACTAAAATAAAGGGATAGCATCCTGGCCGGGGGGTGAATTCGAGAAGATCCGGCCCGCCCCCAGGCTCGAAACTCGCGTTCCGCGGACGCGTCACTCGAGATAATGCATCGAGAGGGCTTCGTTCTGGCCGTTCTTCACGGTGAACTTGACGCCCCGGCATGCTGGCGATATCATGCGTTCATCCACGGGGAATGCCCGGAAGTCAGTCAGAAGGAGGTCGGACGATGAAGTTGTTTTCACGGAGGTCCGTGCTGGCCGCCGCGCCCGTTTTGGCGCTGTCGGCCCTTCCCCCCATCGCTCAGGGCGCCCAGAACAAGCCCGGGGCCTCGTCGATGGAGGACAAGATCGAGGAGATGAAAAAGGAGCTCAAGAAACACGCCGACGAGAGGGCCACAGTCGCCAAGAACCTGGCCACGTTCGACACGCTGGACTACGTTGTCTTTACCAACCAGCAGTGGGTCCGGCTGCATGAGAGCCACTCCCTGGATGTCGTCGTCAACTGGCCGGACGGGCACCACACGAACGGGATCGAGCGGCACATCGAGGACCTCAAGGCGCTCTTTGTCTATGCGCCCGACACGCGGATCAAGGTCCACCCGATCAAGTTCGGCTACGACGATCTCACCTGTGTCACCGGGATCATGGAGGGGACCTTCAACAAGCCCATGCCCCTCGGGGACGGCAAGTTCATCCAGCCCACAGGCAAGGCGTTCCACCTGCCGATGTGCACGCTGGGCCACTGGAAGAAGGGCGTCATGATCGAGGAGTGGCTGTTCTGGGACGGCTCCACGTACATGAAGCAGATGGGTATCGGGGGCTAGGCCCGGAGAGACCCTGCCCTCGTGGCGGAAACCCTCTGAGAGAGGCGGCTCTTGCCCCGGCCGCCCGATTGTCTGTTCAGGTTGAACAGGAGGTCCGAGTGGCCAAGGCGACGAACATCTCGCGGTTCCTCAATGGATGGCTGGTTCCCGCCGCCGGGGAGTACGTTGTCGACCCGGTTCACAGCTTCGTCGAGTTCGGCGTCCAGCACGCCGTCGTCGGTCAGGTGAGGGGACGTTTCGATTCGATCTCAGGGATATCCGGATCGCGGAGGACCCGTTGCGATCCTCCGCCGAAGTGAGCGTCGATACGGCCAGCATCAGCACCCACAACAAAGACCGGGATGAGGACCTCCGCAGCCCGAGATTCTTCGACGTCGAAAGATTCCCCCAGATGACCTTCCTGAGCACCGGCGTCACCGCGGAACCGGGAGGCGGGTTCACGGTCGACGGCCGTCTCACCCTGCGCGGGGTCACGCGACCGTTATCGCTCGCTGCGGACTTTACGGGCATCATCGAAGATCAATGGGGGAAGGTCCGGGCGGCTTTCCAGGCCAAGGCCCGTCTCAGCCGCAGGGATTTCGGACTCTTGGCCGAACTGGACAAGGAAACCGGCGGATGGCTGGTGGGCAAGGATGTCCATATCCGGATTGCGGCCGAAGTCCTGCTCAAGAGCCAGGTCACCCCATGAGAATTCCGGTCCTGTTCATCGGTCACGGTTCGCCGGAGAACATCATCCTGAAGAACGCTTACACGCGGCGGCTGGCGCGAGACCACGAGGCGCTCCTGGACTGCCAGAACATGAGCCGGGCGACGGCGCTGTCCGTGCCAACCCTCGACCATTACCTGCCGATGATCTTTGCCGCGGGACTCCAGGAAAAGGAGGACGAGCTCGAATTCGTCCACGAGGGGTTCCAGAACCGTTCGGTGTCAATGAGGTGCTTCAGGGTCGGCTGAGCGCGCCCGCCGAGAAGGGGAGGGGACGATGACCGATGACTCGAAAAAGGCCCCGCGCATCAAGGTCACGAAGAACGGCCCTTATATTGTCAGCGGCAAGGTCCCCCTTGCCGAAGACGACATCGTCGTCGGCCGCGACGGCGAGCCGGCGCAATGGCAAAAGGGCCCGTCCTACCCGGACGAGGAGACCTACGCCCTATGCCGGTGCGGCGCGTCGAAGAACAAGCCGTATTGCGACGGGAGCCATTTCGAGGTCGGCTTCGACGGCACGGAGACGGCCGGGCCCGGCGCCTATCTCGACGACGCGGAACGGACGGTCGGCCCGGGCGTCGACCTGACCTGGTCGGCGAAGTTCTGCGTCGCGGCGCGCTTCTGCCACGGCGGCGAGGAGGCCTGGGGCTACGCCGAGCGCTCGGACGACCCCGAGGCCCGGCAGAGGGCCGTCGAGGAGGCGTGCGAGTGCCCCTCCGGCAGCCTCGTCGCCTGGGACAAGGAGACCGGGAAGGCTATCGAGCTCGCCTGCGGGCCCGCCGTCGGCCTCATCGAGGAACCCAAGAGCGGCGCCGCCGGCCCCATCTGGGTCAAGGGCGGCATCCCCATCGAATCCGCCGAGGGCGTCGAATACGAGAGGCGGAACCGGGTGACGCTCTGCCGCTGCGGCCTGTCCAAGAACAAGCCTTTCTGCGACGGCGCCCACACCGCCGCCGGATTCAAGGCGAAATAAGCAACCTTTTGCCCGCCGTCCTCATCTATACGGTTGAGGATGGAAGGGACATGCCCGACACCGTTGAGCTGAGCCTGGCGGCCCTGGCGGAAATCATGGATAATAGGGTCCATGACCGGACGGACGATATCCCGGGGGCGGCGGGGCTCATGAGCGGGGCCAAGGCCGGGCAGCCCGTCTGGGGGACGGCCGACAAGGCCCTCCTGGCCCGGCTCATCGAGCGCGGCCGGGCCGGCGACCTCGAGGCCATGGAAGCCCTCTACGAGATGTTCAAGCGGCCGGTCTTCGGCCTCCAGTACCGCCACACCGCGAACCGGGAGGCCGCCGAGGACCTCCTCCAGGACGTCTTCCTCAAGGTCTTCACCCACCTCCGCGAGGTCCGCGACCCGGAGACCTTCCCGGGCTGGGTCTACCGGATCGCCCTCAACACTTGCTACAGCCACCTCCGGCAGAAAAAGGCCCAGGCCGGCCGGGACGTGTCCCTGACGGACATGGAGGAACGGATCGTCGACGACGGGGCGGAGAAGGTGGAGAAGGACCTCAAGGGCCCGTTGGAGGCGGCCATCCGCACACTCCCGGCCGGGCTGCGCAGCGTCTTCGTCCTCCACGACGTCCAGGGCTTCAAGCACGAGGAGATCGCGCGGCTCCTGAAGTGCTCGGCCGGGACGTCGAAGTCCCAGCTCTTCAAGGCCCGGATGAAGCTGCGGGCCGCGCTCAAGGACAGGAAGGTCGTTTAGGAGAAAGGCCATGAAGTGTGCCAAGGCCCAGAGAGCCATCAGCGAATACGTCGACGGCACGCTCGACGCGCGGCGGGCCGCCGAGCTCGAGCGGCACGTCGCGAAGTGCCCCGGCCTGCCGCGAGGTCCTGGCGGATTTCCGCGGCATGAAGGACGCCGCGGCGGACCTCGAGACCGCCCGAGCCGGACGCCGCCGTCTGGCGGAAGATCGAGGCGAGGATCGCGTCGGGCGCGGCGGCCGTCGAACCCGCGGCCCCGGTCCGTGTGCCCGGGCGATGGGCCTTCGGGCTCGGCGTTCCGGGCCTGAAGCTCGCCGGCGCGTCGCCGCGCTGGCCCTCGCCCTCGTCGGCGCAGGCGTTTATTTCGGGCTGCGGATCGGCGGCCGGGGCGCCGCACGCTACCCCAAGAACTCCGAGAAGTACACGCTGGCCAAGCTCGACGAGGCCGAGGCCTACTACCGGAAAGCCATCCGGTCGCTCGGCGAGGCCTTCGCCGCGGGAGAAGGGGGCCATGATCCCCCAGGCGGCCGAGATGTTCGAGCGGAACCTGGCCGTCATCGACGCCACGATCCAGGCCTGCCGGGAGGCCGTCCGCAAGGAGCCGGACGACCTCGAGGCCAGGAACTACCTGCTCGCGGCCTACATGGACAAGCTGACGTTCCTCGACACGGCCCTGGAGTTCTCCAGGAAGAACCCGGGGGCGTTGACGCGGGGAAAGAGCTTATAAAAGCGCGACGAGAAGTCGACGAAGGAGGATGACCATGATGAACACGAAGAGGATGAGGAAGCTGGCCGTTCCGCTGGCCGCGGCCTTCCTGCTGACGGCGGCGGCCGGGCTGGCCCTGGGCCGCGAGAAATACGAGGAGAAGTTCGCCCGGACCGAGGCGCTGGCCAAGAACGGCAAGGTCTACCTGAACAACGTCTCCGGCGACATCGAGATCCAGAGCCTGGAAGGAAGACCAGGTCAAGATCGAGGCCCTCAAGGTCTCCGAGGCCTCGTCCATGGACAAGGCCAAGGAGAACGCCGCCCTGGTGCCGATCGAAGTGACGAGGGACGGCGAGACCCTGCGCATCGAGACCAAGTACCCCGAGGGGCACGGCTTCTGGGGCGGGAACTCGGTCAACGTGTCCGTCGACTACAAGCTCTGGATCCCCGAGAAGGCCTCCCTCGAGGTGAAGTCCGTGAGCGGCGACGTCAAGGTCGCGGCGATCGGCGGGGCGGCCCGCCTCGGCTCGGTCAGCGGCGACGTCGAGCTCGGCGGCGCGGCCGGGGCCGACGTCAACCTCGTCAGCGGGAACGTGACGGTCGAGAACATCCTGGGCGACGCCTACCTCAAGACGGTCTCGGGCGACGTCAAGGCGACCAAGGTCAAGGGCTCGGTCGAGGCCGAGTCGGTCAGCGGCGACATCGAGCTCAAGGACGTCTCCGAGGCCAAGACCGTCACCGGCAAGAGCGTCAGCGGCAACATCACCTACGACGGGAACGATCCTCGCCGGCGGCAACTACGAGCTCACGGCGCACAGCGGCGACGTCGACCATGCGCATCCCGGCGAACGCGGCCTTCGACCTCGAGGCCGAGCACCTTCAGCGGCACGATCGACAGCGATTTCCAGATCCAGGTCATGGGCAAGCTCTCGCCGAAGGAGGTCCACGGCACCGTCAACGGCGGCGGCGCGCGCATCCGGGCCAAGAGCTTCAGCGGCTCGGTCGAGATCAAGAAGTACTGACCTTCACGGGGACGCGATACCTCGTCCATTTGAGGAACAGAGTGTCGAGCCCGCCTATCGAGTCTTAGGGGGCGGCGGGCCGCCCCTTTTTTTATGGTATGATGTCCCCCGCGAACGATGATCCGCCGCGTCCACGTCATCAACTTCCTCCGCAAGCTCGCCCTGACGACCGTCCTCTTCCTGGCCCCCCTGCATTTCCTGAAGCTCGGCTTCGGCGGCCTCGAGATCGGGCTCATCGTCTCCGCCTTCTCCCTCGCCCCGATCGTCTTCTCCTTCCCCACGGGCTGGATGAACGACCGGCTGTCGATGAAGAAGGTCATCCTGGGCGCCCTGCTGGCCCAGGGCCTCGTCTTCCTCGCCATCGGCTTCGTCCGGAACGCCGGGCTGATGGCCTTCGTCTTCCTCCTCCTCGGCGTCGCCAACAACGCCCTCGACGTCTCGGCCAACAGCCTTTATTACAAGGACGAGACGGAGCCGAACCCCAACCGCAAGTACGGCGTCTACAACTTCTGGCTGGCCGCGGGGCCGCCGGTCGGCTTCGTCGTCGGCGGGCTGGTGACGCTGCTCTCGGGCTTCCGGACGCTCGCCGTCGCCTTCGCCGTGCTCATGCCGCTGGCCTCCCTGGCCCTCCGCGGCTTCGGCGGGGAGAGGTTCTCCGTCGTCTCCATGCGCGAGTACCGGCTCGAGCTTCTTCCGGAAGCGGACGCTGGCCTTCGCCGCCTTCCTCTTCGTCCTGGCCCTCCACTGGGGGGTCGAGGGCACGGTCTACGGGCCCTTCCTGCGGACGCGCTTCGGCCTCAATGACCTCCAGGGCGCGCTCTACATGGCCCTGGCCTACGTCGGCCTGGCCTCGGCCTCGCTGGCCGTCGGCCGCCTGCGGTTCGACCCGGCGCGCAACCGCCGGCTCCTCCTCCTCGGCATGGCCCTCTCGGGCGCGGGGCTCGTCCTGATGGTCCGGGCCGACGTCCGGCTGTCGTTCCTCTTCCGCGTCGTCCACGAGATCGGCGACGGCGCTGATGGGCGCCCTCGTCGCTGCTCACGATCTCGCGGCTCTTCGAGAAGCGGACGATCGGCGGCAGCTCCGGGCTGCTCATGACCATCCAGACCGGCGGGCCAGATCGCCGGCGCCCTGGTCTTCCCGTCCCTCGGCTTCCGGTACGGGCTCCAGTACCCCTTCTATATCGCCGGGGCCCTGCTCGCGGCGAACGCCCTCTTCGGGCTCTTCGCCGTGCCGGGCGAGCGCGGCGTCGCACCCTGCCGAATAAAAGAAGGGGTCAGGTCTACTTTCTATCAGAAAAACTGTAAGAAAGTAGACCTGACCCCCTTCTTAAGATGGCGAGCAGTCGGGATTTCATGCGCTCCTGCCCATTTCGGCGCCGGACGCGTGCTACAATACGCGGCATGATCGCCGACGAGCGGCTCCGGCTTCGACGTCATCCTCGTCACCGGCGAGCCCTACGCCGACCACCCGCTCTCGCCGGCCGGGCGTCATCGCCCGCGTCCTCGACGCCCGCGGCTACCGCGTCGGCGTCATCGGCTCGCCCGACTGGAAGGGGAAGGACGGATTTCCTCAAGCTCGGCCGGCCGCGCCTCTTCTTCGGCGTCACCTCGGGCTCGATCGACAGCATGCTGGTCAATTACTCGCCGCTCAAGCGCGAGCGGGCCCGCGACCGGAACGTCGCCCTACGTCCGGCGATGCCCGACCGGGCCGTCATCGTCTACGCCAACCAGCTCCGGGCAGCTTCACCGCGGCGTCCCCATCGTCCTCGGCGGGATCGAGGCCTCGCTCCGCCGCTTCGCCCACTACGATTACTGGGACGACGCGGTCCGGCGCTCGATCCTGCTCGACACGCGGGCGGACATCCTCGTCTACGGGCCGGGCGAGATCCAGGTCGCTGAAGATCGCCAAGCGGCTGGACAAGGGCGAGGCCCTGGACGGCATCCCGGGGACGTGCGTCGTGCGGGCGCGAGCCGCCGGCAGGGGCGACGGTCGATGCCGTCGTTCGAGGACGTCGGCGCGCGACGCCGGCCTCTTCTGCGAGGCCCAGCGCCTCCTCTCCAACCGGCGGCTCCTCGCCCAGGGACACGCCAACCGCTTCGTCGTCCAGTATCCCGCGCCGGAGTACAAGCCGCGCGACCTCGACTGGGTCTACGGCCTGCCGTTCTCGCGGACGATCCCCGACGGCTACCCCGAGCTCGAGATGGGGCAGTTCTCGGTCGTCACCCACCGGGGCTGCATCGGCGGCTGCTCCTTCTGCGCCCTCTCCCTCCACCAGGGCGACCGCATCGTCTCGCGGAGCGAGGACTCCATCCTCGACGAGATCCGGCGCCTGACGCAACATCCCGACTTCAAGGGCTTCGTCGACGACCTGGGCGGGCCGACGGCCAACATGTACGGCATGGACTGCGCGTCGCCCTGCCCGGACGGCGCGTGCCTCTCGTGCCACCGGCTCGACCGCGAGCCACGCGCGGCTCATCGCCCTGATGCGGAAGGCGCGCCGCGTCCCCGGCGTCAAGAAGGTCTTCGTCCGGAGCGGCGTCCGCTACGACCTGGCCGTCGAGAGCCGGGAGTACATCGAGGAGCTCGTCAAGCACCACATCTCGGGCCTGCTCAAGATCGCGCCCGGAGCACGTTTCGGCGAACGTCCTGCGGCTGATGGGGAAGGGCGGCGGGAAGCGGTCGCTCGAGGAATTCCGCCGCCTCTTCGACGAGGCGAACAGGAGGGCGGGAAGAGGCCGGTGGGCGGCGCCGCAGCATCTCAAATATTACTTCATGGTCGCCCACCCCGGGAGCGGGGAAAAGGAGGCCAGGGAGCTGGCCGCGTATCTCCGGACGCTCGAGAGGGGCGGGGAGAAGCCGGTCGAGGGCGTCCAGATCTTCACGCCGACGCCGATGACCCGCTCGACCTGCATGTACTCATACGGGGATCGACCCGATCACCGGCGAGAGCGTTTACGTCCCCCGCGCCTACGCCGAGAAGAAGGCCCAGCGCCGGCTGCTGACCGGCTCGGCATGATCAAGACGGGGTCAAATCTTCATTCTGCCACTTCCAGAGAACCGTCGAGACTCAGCAGAAGTGGCAGAATGAGATTTGACCCCGTCTTAGATGTCGGAGCTGAGGACGACCGTCGCGCCGCGGTCCCGGATGATCCTCTCCGCGGCCCGGAAGCCGTCCTCGCTGATGGCCCGCGTCGCGTCCCTGACGAGCACGGCGCCGAAGCCCATGGCCAGGGCGTCCATGATGCTGTAGCTGACGCAGAAGTCCGCGGCCAGCCCGGCCAGGAAGACCCGGTCGACCTGCTTCCACTTGAGATACCCCTCGAGCCCCGTCGACTTGCGCCGGACGTTGTCGTAGAACGCGCTGTAGCTGTCGATCGCCGGGTCCGTCCCCTTGCGGAAGACGGCCTCGACCCGGTTCGTGCTGAAGGCCTTGGCCAGCTCGGCGCCCCGGCTTCCCTGGACGCAGTGGTCCGGCCAGAGGATCTGCTCGACCCCGTCGATGGTGACGGCGTCGTAAACTTTCTTCCCGGGATGGCTCGAGGCGAAGCTGGCGTGCCCGGCCGGATGCCAGTCCTGGGTCGCGACGACGAGGCCGAAGCGCTCCTGGAGCCGGTTGACGACCGGGATGACCTCGTCGCCCCGCGGCACGCCCAGCGCGCCCCCGGGCAGGAAGTCGTTCTGGATATCGACGATGATGAGCGCGTCCATGTCAGATCTCCTTGCGGAAACGGCGGACGAGCCCGTCCCGCAGCGCCTCCAGCCGGTCGCTTAGCCCGACCTTGTAAACGTGCGGGTTCTCGAACCGCTTGTGCTCCGGGGGCAGGGCGGCGAGCCGGCTCTGCGCGTAGGCCGCGATCCGCGCCACCGGCTCCGGCCCGTCCAGCCGCCGCCCGTCCTCCATGACCTTGACGTGCAGGCGCTCCTTCGCGAAGTCCGCGAGCCGCAGGGACTGCCCCGGCTCGAACGGGTGGACCATGCGCGCGACCTCGGGCTCGTCCGCGAGCACGACGGCGTCGGCCTCGAAGGCGCCGCCCGCGTCGGAGCAGCGGACGACGTCCTTGCGGCCCGGCAGGGTCGTCTTGGCCAGCGCCTCGGAGACCTTCAGCCGCGGCTCCCCCCCGGACTCGGCCAGCTTGTAGACGCCGTCCAGGGCGCCGTCCGGGGCGCCCGTGGCCAGGCGCGTCCCGACGCCGAAGAGGTCGATCGGCGCCCCCTGGGCGAGGAGGCTCCGGATGACATGCTCGTCGAGGAGGTTCGAGGCCATGATCTTGACGTAGCCGAGCCCCGCTCCGTCGAGCATCCGCCGGGCCTGCTTGGCCAGGTAGGCGAGGTCGCCGCTGTCGAGCCGGACGGCATAGGCCCGCCCGCCGCGCCCCTCCATCTCCTTGGCCGCCCGGATGGCGTTCGGCAGGCCGCTCCGCAGGGTGTCGTAGGTGTCGACGAGGAAGATGCAGCCCTCGGGGCGGGCCTCGGCGAAGCGGCGGAAGGCGGTGAGCTCGTCCGCGTGGCTCTCGATATAGGAATGGGCCATCGTCCCGGCCGGCCGGAGGCCGTAGCGGCGGGCGGCGTAGACGTCCGACGTCGTGTCGCATCCGCCGACGACGGCCGCGCGGCTGGCCAGCACGCCCCCGGGCCCGTGCGAGCGCCGCAGCCCGAACTCGCTCAGGAGCCGGGGCCCGGCGGCCAACCGCAGGCGGGCCGCCTTGGTCGCGATGAGGCTCTCGAAGTTGAGGATGTTGAGGAGGGCCGTCTCGACGAGCTGCGCCTCGACGAGGGCGGCCTCGACGCGGAGGACGGGCTCGACCGGGAAGACGACCTCGCCCTCCCGGGCGGAATGGACGGCGCCGCGGAAGCGGAAACGCGCCAGTTGGTCGAGGAAGTCCGGGGCGAAGCCCAGGCCCCGCAGGTAATCCAGGTCCCCGGCGTCGAAGCGGAAGGCCTCGAGGAGCTCCAGCGCGTCGGCCAGGCCGGCGTAGACGACGAAGCCGCCGCCGAAGGGGAGGGTGCGGAAGAAGTAGTCGAAGATCGCAGGGGTCCCGGCCGTCCCGTCGCGGAAA
Organism: Candidatus Aminicenantota bacterium; assembly: GCA_963805045.1. Classification (GTDB taxonomy): domain Bacteria; phylum Acidobacteriota; class Aminicenantia; order Aminicenantales; family Saccharicenantaceae; genus DATKJS01. The sequence goes on along the minus strand of CAWDTC010000012.1, from coordinate 64,480 downwards.
TACGCCTCGGCCATGGTCAGCTGGTACATGTCGGTGTAGAGGCCCGCGTGTCCGTCGAGCATGACCGTTCCCGGCCGTCATTATACCGCCCCCTCCGGCCCGGGTCCACCGCGCCCGCCTGCCGCCGGGGCCCGGGCGGCCAGGATGCCGCCGTCTCGCCCGCCGCTGCGCCGCCCGCGGGGGCTTCAAATGCGGAGGGTGTATTGGTAAGATAGTTGTCCCGTGGGACGGACCATGAGAACACGCATCGCCTCCGCCCTCCTCCTCGCGGTCGCTTCGGCCGCGCTGGCCGCCGGTCCGGCCGTCTCGCCCGCCTTCGGCCAGTACGTCGCCCCGCAGGAGCCGGCCGCCGGCCCGCCGCCCCAAAAGTGGGCCGAGCTCGAGACCAGCATCCAGCGCAGCCTCCGGGACTTCCAGGGCGAGATCGGCTTCGTCATCAAGGACCTCGCCTCCGGCCGGACCCTCGTCCACGACCCCGACCGCCGCTTCCCCTCGGCGAGCATGGTCAAGATCCCGATCATGGCCGCCTGCTACAAGGCCGTCGAGGAGGGGCGGGTCTCGCTCCAGGACGTCCTCAAGGTCGGCCGGAAGGACAAGGTCCGCGGCTCGGGCGTCCTCCGCGCCTCGCCGTCCGGCACCCCGGTCACGGTCGGCAAGCTCCTCGAGCTCATGATCACGGACAGCGACAACACGGCCGCCAACATGCTCATCGACCTCCTCGGCTTCGAATACCTGGAGAACGCCTTCCGGGGCTTCGGGCTGGAGGCGACGAACCTCGCGCGCAAGATGATGGATTTCCAGTCCCGGGCCCGCGGGGTCGAGAACTACACGACGCCGCGGGAGATGGCCGACATCCTCGAGCGGATCTACCGCCGGACCTGCGTCAGTTCGCGGTCCTCCGAGGACTGCCTGGAGCTCCTCAAGAGGCAGAAGGTCAACAACCGCATCCCCCGCTACCTGCCGCGCAAGGTCGCGGTGGCCCACAAGACGGGGCTCGAGAACAAGGTCTGCCACGACGCCGGCATCGTCTTCACCGGCAAGGGCGACGTCCTCATCTCCGCCTTCACCGAGGGCGACACGGGGGCCATCATCGCCGAGCGGATGATCGCCCGCATCGCGGCCATCGTCTACCGCGCCTACAAGTGACACGCCGGCCGCCGCCCGGCCCGCCCTCCCCCGCCTCTTCCCCGCCCGCGCATTTGACGGCCGCGCCGGTTTGATATATGATTGTTTCTTCATATATCGACGCCCATGAACGAGAAGCGGTTCGCCTTGAGCATGCCCGAGGGGACGGGACTCCTGACCTGCCTCGAGAAGGGGGAGAAGGGGCCCGCGACCTCTCTCCGTGAGCATGGAGGCGACGTCCACGAGCTCCGCGTCGAGGACGGCAAGCTCGTCGTCCCCCCCGAGCTCGAGAAAAGGCTCGGCCTCCTCCCGGGCTCGCGCCTCGAGATCGTCTTCCGGGGCGGCCGGGCGGAGGTCCTCCCCAACATCCACAGCCTGAACCGCCTCAGCATCGAGCCCACCTCCCGCTGCAATCTCTCCTGCCGGACCTGCATCCGCAACACCTGGGACGAGCCGATGGGCGACATGGACGCCTCGACGTTCGAGCGGCTGGCCGGTCAGCTCCGGCGCTTCCCCCACCTCGAGTCGGTCATGTTCGGCGGCTTCGGCGAGCCGACCGTCCATCCCCGGATCCTCGACATGGTCCGCGCGGTCAAGGGCGCGGGTCTGCGGACGGAGATGACGACGAACGCGACGCTCCTCGACGAGGCGATGGTCGAGGGCCTCCTCGAGGCGGGCCTGGACGAGGTCTGGATCTCGCTCGACGGGACGACGGAAGAGAGCCTCGAAACGATCCGGCCCGGGGCCGGCCTGGCGCGCGTGCTCGAGAACGCCGGCCGGCTGGCCGGCCGGAACGGCCGGGCCGGCCGCCCGGTCGAGATCGGCATCGCCTTCGTCCTCACGAGGACGAACCTCCGGGACGTCAGACGCCTCGACCGCCTGGCCCGCTCGATCGGCGCCCGGCGCATCATCGTCAGCCACGTCCTCCCTTACACCGAGGCGATGGAGAAGGAGATGCTCTGCCTCCAGACCCTGACCCTGGAGACGTTCACCTTCGCCCCGGCAAGACCGAGATCAGCCTGCCCCGGATGGACGTCAACGACACGACCAAGGAGACCCTGTTCGGTCTCTTCCAGGGCTTCGAGAACCTGACCATGATGGGCAACCGGATCTCCGTCGACTCGCGCCGCTGCCGGTTCGTCCGCGACCGGTCGGCGTTCGTCCGCTGGGACGGCCGGGTCAGCCCCTGCATGGGGCTTCTCCATGCCCACAAGACGTATCTCTACGGCCTCGAGCGGCCCGTCCGCCCGCACGCCTTCGGCGACGTCCGGACGGGCGACCTCTTCGACATCTGGAACTCCCCGGACTACGCCGCTTTCCGGGAGAAGGTCAAGGCCTTCGACTTCTCGCCCTGCCACGTCTGCGGCGGCTGCACCATGCTGGAGAAAAACGAGGAGGACTGCTACGGCAACACCTTCCCCGTCTGCGGGGGGTGCCTCTGGGCCCAGGGGATCATCCAATGCCCCTAGAGGACGCCGTGCGGACCTTCAAGGCCCTGTCCGACCCGACGCGCCTGCGCATCGTGCTGCTCCTCTCCGAACGGGACCTCTGCGTCTGCGAGCTGATGTACGTCCTGAAGATGGAGCAGTCGCGCCTGTCCCACCAGCTGAGGATCCTCCGGGAAGCGGGCCTGGTCGAGGACGTCCGCAAGGGGAGATGGATGATCTACCGGATCGGGGATTCGGCCCGTCCCGGCCTCAAGACCGTGCTGGACGCGATCCTCCGCGAAGACGGCGGGCGGGCGGCCGATGTCTTGCGGGACGTCGAACGGCTGGACCTCTGTCTCAAGGAAAAGGTGCGCTTCAGGCGCCCCGTCGGCACGGGCGCGGGCGGGACGACGGGCGGAGCGATAAAGGAGGAACGTCATGGGCGGTGAGAGAAAACGGATCCTGTTCATTTGCGTCCATAACTCGGCCCGCTCCCAGATTGCCGAGGGACTGGTCAACGCGCTCCACGGCGACCTGTACCAGGCGGTCAGCGGCGGCACCGAGGCGACGCGGGTGCACCCGGCGGCGATCAGGGCCATGGCCGAGATCGGCATCGACATCAGCGGGCATCGGTCGAAGAGCATCGACGAGTTCGAGGGCGAGCGGTTCGATTATGTCGTCATGGTCTGCGACGACAAGCAGGCCGACTGCCCCTTCTTCCCCGGCGGGAAGGAGTACATCCACCACGCCTTCGACGACCCCGCGGCCTGCACGGGAACCGAGGAGGAAGTCTTGGCCTGCTTCAGGCGGAGCCGGGATGAGATCCGCGCCTGGGTCGAAGAGGCCCTCATCAAGGGCCGGCGGGAATAGGCGACGGAGTGACGATTCCCGAGGAGGAACGATGAGCGACAAGATCTTGGAGCTTGCGGTCGATAAATTCCTGTTCCGTTTTCCCGCGGACCTCTTCTTCAACGAGGCGGGCGTGTGGGTCCGGTTCGGAGGGACGCGGGCCCGGATCGGGCTCTCCGACTTCACCCAGCAGAGGAACGGCGACGTCGCCTTCGCCGAGCCGAAAGAGGTCGGGACGATGGTCAAGAGCGGGGACGAAGTGGCCGTGGTCGAGACGATCAAAGTCAATATCAGCCTGCCGTCGCCCGTCGCCGGCAAGGTCGTCGAAACGAACGGCGACCTTTTGAACTCTCCCGAGCTCGTCAACCAGGACCCTTACGGCAAGGGCTGGCTGGCCGTTCTCGAGGTCGATGATGCGGGGGCGGCCAGCAAGACCCTGAAATCCGCCGTCGAGTACATGGCCCTGGCCAAAGTCCAGGCGGAAGCGGAGACCCTGCGATGAGCGGGATATGCCGGAAGATCCCCGTCGTGGCCTGCAGCGGCATCGGCAAGAGCCTCGGCGCCGCGGCCAGGGAAGCGGCCTATGTCCTGACCGAGGACCTTCGCCCCGGCAAGACCAAGGTGGTCGCTCTCGGCCTCCTGGTCATGGGGGACGATGAGGCCCGGCGCGAGGTCGCGGGCGGCGAGGCCGTGGCCATCGACGGCTGCAAGCTCGAGTGCGCCGCCAAGGGTCTGGCCTGTTCAGGCGCGTCCAAGGTGCACAAGGTCGCCATCTTCGATGTCATCAGGCGCCATCGCGGCCTGAAGCCCGAGGGGATTTGCGACCTCAACGAGGACGGGCTGAAGCTGGCCCGGGCGGCGGCGGACGAAGCGGCCAAGATCGTCGACGACATCGACAAGGAGAGCTCCCATGCCTGACCTGCCGAAAAAGAAAGTGGGCCTGATCTCCTGTTCCGGCGAAGAGTTGCCCGAGGGCACGGTGACCCGGCGGGCTGTCCGGAAAGTGCTCGAAACGCTCCGCCCCGACGACACCGTCACGCTCTGCCTGCCGCTCTTTCTGGCCGGGGGGGAGGGGGAACGGGCCTTCGCCAAGTTCTATCCTACCATCGCCGTCGACGGCTGCGACAAACGATGCGCCGCGCGGGCCACGGAAAAATACAGCGCCAAGCCGGCCGCGTCGATCGTCGTGACGGAAATCGCGAAAGAGAGCGGCTGTGGCGCGATCGGCACGGCCCGGCGGCTGAACGAGGCCGGCCTGCGGCTGTCCGACGTCGTCGCCGAGAAGATCGTGGCGGAAACGGACCGGCTCTTGAAGAGGAAGCCGAAGGGCCCGACTCCCGAGACCGGTCGGAAGGGGCGCTGATGGCCAAGACCGAAATTTACAGCACGACCGTAACCTGGTCGGGCGGGCATGACGGTCGCGTCCGGATGGGCAACGGCCCGGAGATGGATTTTTCCGCGCCGCCACAGTCCCAAGGCCGAGCGGGGGTCCTCACCCCCGAGGACGCCTTCGTCGCCGCGGTCAACACGTGCGTGATGCTGATGTTCATCTGGGCGGCCGAGCGCTTCCGGCTTGATTTAGTTTCCTATGACTGCAGGGCCGAGGGCACGAAGCTCATCGAGCTCGACCAGACGGAGATCTTCACCACAGTCGTCTTGCGGCCCCGCGTCGTCGTGCGGGCCGGGAACGACGCCGTGGATGCGGTGAACAAGCGGGTCCGTCGTGCCCTCGGGGCGGCGCAGAAGTTCAGCCTCGTCGCCAACTCGGTCAAGAGCGAGGTCGCTCATCGAGCCGGAGATCGGGATCCGATGACGGCCGGAGATATCACTCGGAGGATGGACACATGACCCCTGGAAACGCGCGCCTGAAGTTCCTGGACCGCTACCTGACCCTCTGGATCTTCCTGGCCATGGGCGTCGGGCGTCGGGCTCGGCTATTTCGTCCCGGCCGTGGTCGGCTTCATCAACCGGTTTCAGTCGGGGACGACGAACATCCCCATCGCCATCGGGCTCATCCTGATGATGTACCCGCCGCTGGCCAAGGTGAAATACGAGGAGCTGGGCGACGTCTTCAGGAACACGCGGGTCCTCGCCCTCTCCCTCGTCCAGAACTGGGTCATCGGGCCGATCCTGATGTTCGCCCTGGCCGTCATCTTCCTCCGCGACAAGCCCGAGTACATGTACGGCCTGATCATGATCGGCCTGGCCCGCTGCATCGCCATGGTCATCGTCTGGAACGACCTGGCCAAGGGCGACACGGATACGCGGCCGGCCTCGTCGCCTTCAACTCGATCTTCCAGGTCCTGTTCTTCTCGGTCTACGCCTACGTCTTCATCACCGTCTTCCCGACCTGGCTCGGGCTCAAGGGCACGGCCGTCGACGTCACCATCGGCCAGATCGCCAAGAGCGTCTTCATCTACCTGGGCATCCCGTTCCTGGCCGGGATGATCACGCGCTTCAGCCTGCTCAAGCTCAAGGGCAGGGACGTGGTACGAGACGAAGTTCATCCCCCGGATCAGCCCCGATCACCCTCATCGCCCTGCTGTTCACGATCGTCGTCATGTTCTCGCTCAAGGGCGAGTTCATCGTCAAGATCCCGCTCGACGTCCTGCGGATCGCCGTGCCGCTCCTCGATCTACTTCGTGGTCATGTTCCTCGTCTCGTTCTTCCTCAGCCGCAAGGCCGGGCGCCGACTATGCCAAGACGGCGACCCTCTCCTTCACCGCGGCCAGCAACAACTTCGAGCTGGCCATCGCCGTGGCCGTGGCCGTCTTCGGCATCAACTCGGGCGAGGCCTTCGCCGCCGTCATCGGGCCGCTCGTCGAGGTCCCGGTCATGATCGGCCTGGTCAACGTGGCGCTCTATTTCAAGCGAAAGTACTTTGCCCCGGCCCAAGCCTAGGGACGGGCTTTGATTCCAGCCGGCGCCTGCATTAGAATGATGCTCTCATGATGCGGAGGTTCCGGGCATGACGATGCGGCGTGTCGATCGACCCCGGGCGAACGGGGAAGCGGTCCTGATCACGGGCTGTTCTTCGGGCATCGGGCGGGCGGCCGCGCTGGCCTTGGCCGAGAGCGGGTTCACGGTGTTCGCCACGGTCCGCAGGGAGTCCGATGCCGAATCCCTCCGCGGCCTGAACCTGCCCGGACTCGTGCCCGTCCGTCCGGTCGACCTCTCCGAGCCGGAGGACGCCTCCCAGGCCGCCGCGTTCGTCGCCGACGAGCTGGCGCGGCGAGGCAAGAACGGTCTTTACGCCCTCGTCAACAACGCCGGGGCGGGCCGGCCGGCGCCCGTCGAGCTCCTGCCGCTGGCCGAGCTCCATACGGAGCTCCGGGCGCGCGTGCTCGGTCCCGTCGCGCTCGTCCAAGGGCTCCTGCCGCTCCTGCGCCGGGCGGGAGGACGGATCGTCTGGATCATGACCCCGGCGCTCGTCCCCACGCCCTACGTCGCCGGCATCCATGCCTGCGATTTCGCCGTCAACTGTGTCGCGCGGACGCTCGATATCGAGCTCAAGGCCTGGCGCATCCCGAACATCATGGTCCGTTGCGGGGGGATCAGGACGCCAGCGGGATTGAGGACGACGTCGGACGTCGAAGCCGTCCTCCGGAGCGGACCGGCGGATCGCGTCGCGCTCTATGACGGGGCCCTGCGGAAATGGGCCAAAGACATGGCCTCGTTCGACGAGAAGCGCACGGATCCCGGGAAAGTCGCCGAGGTCGTCGTGCGGGCCCTCACGGCGCGCAAGCCCAGACGGCGATATTCGGTGGGCCACATGGCGAAGGCGGCGGCCTTCCTGGAACTTCTGCCTCAACCCCTGACCGACCGGATCCTCAAGAAGCGTTTCTGATACGCCCTCCGGGAACGGCTTCATTCGGGGACACGGTCCTCATTTCCTGATTTTCCCCATCGTGACAGGCGCGGCGACCCCCGCGCGACCGAGAGGCGAAAATCGGAAATGGATATTGTCTCCCCATTTATCTATAATTTGGGGCCATGGAAGACATCTCGCGGGGCGTGCGGTCCTTCACCATCGGCACGGCCATCAGCCGGGTCATGGGCCTCGTCCGGGAGATGGTCTTCGCCTTCCTCTTCGGGGCCAGCGGGACCCCGCAGGCCGACGCCTTCAACGTCGCCTTCCGCATCCCGAACATGCTCCGCGACCTCTTCGCCGAGACGGCCCTCTCGGCCGCCTTCATTCCCGTCCTGACGGGCGAGCGGGCCAAGGGCAAGGAACACCAGAACCGGCTGGCCTCGAACATTTTCAACGTCCTCTTCATCGTCACGGGCGCGATCTCCCTGGCCGGTTTCTTCGCCTCGCCTCGCCTCGCCAAGTGGATCGCCTACGGCTTCGGCAAGGTGCCGGGCAAGATCTCCCTCACGGCCCAGCTCACCGCCATCCTCTTCCCCTTCCTCCTCTTCATCAGCCTCGGCGCCTGGGCCATGAGCTACCTCAACACGGAGCGGTCGTTCTTCGTTCCCTCGATCGCCCCGGCCCTCTTCAATGTCTTCTCCATCCTCATCCCGGTCGTGACGTACGGCTGGTACGTCGCCCGCGGCAAGCCGCCGATCTTCGGCATGGCCATCGGCGTCCTCGTCGGCGGGCTGATGCAGTTCCTCGTCCAGCTGCCTCTCGTCGCCCGCAAGGGCTTCCGCTATCGCCTCGTCCTCAGCTTCCGCGACCCCGAGTTCCGGCGGGTCGTGGCCTTGTTCATCCCGGTCGCCATCGGCCTGGCCGGGCCGCGCATCAACGTCCTCGTCAACACGATCCTCATCACGCCCCTCAAGCAGGGGAGCGTCAGCTGGCTGAACTACGCTTACCGGCTCATGCAGCTCCCCCTCGGCCTCTTCGGCGTCGCCGTCGGCACGGTGACCCTCCAGTCGCTCTCCCGGCATGTCGTGGAGAACGACACCGCGGCCGTCCGCGCCCGGCTCATGGATTCGATGAAGATGGCCCTGTTCCTGACGGTGCCGACCTCGATCCTGATCGCCTTCCTTTCGACTCCCATCACCCGGGTCATCTACCAGCACGGGAAGTTCCGGCCCGAGGACACGCCCCTCACGGCTCTGGCGGTCATCCTGTTCACGCTCGGGATCCCGTTCATCGCCTGCATCCGGAACGTCGCCGCGGTCTTCTACGCCTACAAGGACGCCCGGTGGCCCATGTTCTCGAGCCTGGCCTCGGTCTGCCTGACCATCACCCTCAACGTCTCGCTCGTCCACGTCCTGGGCTTCTTCATCTTCCCCCTCTCGACGAGCATCGCCGAGTCCCTCAACCTGACCCTCCTGCTGAGGGCCCTGCCGAAGAAGATCGGCCGGGTCGACATGCGGCCGGTCATCCGGTACGGCCTCACCCTGATCCTGGCCGCGCTCTGCGGGGGCGCGGCGGCCTGGGCGGGCAACGCGGCCTTCGTCCAAGCGCTGGGGACGCGTTTCTGGCCCACGCTGGCGAGCGTCGTCGTCAACGGCGGCCTCGGCCTCGCCGTCTTCTACGGCGCCTCGCGGCTCCTCGGCGTCGGTGAGACGCGCGACTTCGTCCGCCGCTTCCTCCAGCGCGGTGACCCTAAATCGGGGACACGATACTCATTTCCCTATTTCCGCGGCCGTGCGGAGCGACCCGTGCCGTCCGTGTCCGAGCGAATCTCGACAGGAGAGTCGGAGTCAACGATCATTGTCTCATCATGGTTGGATGAAGGGATCTCGTGCGATTCGTTGGTTGATAACGAAGTCCGAGAGGAGGCCGAAAATGGTCAAGAGACTCAGCGATGAAGCCAATGCCGTCCTGGACGAGATCATCCGGGCCCGCCGGACGATCCGGGCCTTCGCCGATGAAGCGCCGCCCCGGGCGGTCGTCGAAGAGCTCATCAAGGCCGGCCTCGCCGCCCCCTACGCCGCCCTGGCCGTCGCGGGCCGGGACGATTTCCGGCGGTTCTTCGTCTTCACCCGGGGGACGCCGGCCATGGCCGAGGCCGGGCGCCTCCTCCAGCAGGCGGCCCGCAGGCGGCTCGAAGAGACCCGGCGTGTCCGCGGCCGGGAGGCGGTCGCCGGAGAGCGGGATTTCCTGTATGAGGACCGGCTCAAGGCCCTGGCCGAGCACGGCCTTCCCGCGCTCAGGACCGCCCCCTATTTCATCGTCGTTGCCGAATACCAGGGGGTCCCTCCGGCCGGGCTCCAATCCCTCGCCCACACGCTCGAGAACATGTGGCTGAAGGCCACCGCGCTGGGCCTGGCCTTCCAGCTCGTCAGCGCCACGGAGACCATGGCCGACGACGAGGCGTTCGTCCGGCTCCTGGGCCTGCCCTTCGGGGCCTACGTCCTCGACGGATGCGCCGTCGGCTGGCCGGCGGCCGAGCCCCCCGCGCCGAAGCGCCCGGAGATGGGCGCCGCGACGCGATGGTTATGAAGGAGAGAAGGCCGCGGCCGGCGGGCTTGAAAACGCCGGTGCGTCGCGTATAGAATAGGCCTCCTGCGACGGACGGACGAGGAGAGGCCATGACCATTTCACGCAAGAACTTCCTGAAGATCGTCGGCTTCGGCACGCTGGCCGCGGGCGCCGGCACCTACGCCCCGGCGGCCCGGGCGCTCGACCGGGCCCGGGACACGGCGGGCAAGCTCAAGATCAAGGATGTCGAGATCTACCTCTTCGACCTGCCCCTCGCCTCGCCGTTCCGCATCGCCATCGGCGAGATGAAGGCCGCCAACGACCTCCTCATCCGCGTCGTCACGGACCAGGGCGTCGTCGGCATCGGCGAGGCCTGCCCCTTCCCGCCGATCACCGGCGAGACCCAGGCGACCAACGCCGCCGCGGCCAGGACCATCCGCGACATGCTCGTCGGCAAGGACCCGCTCGCCATCGAAGCCGCCCTCCGCGAGATCGGGGTCATGGTCCACGCCAACCCGAGCGCCGTGGCCGCCTTCGACATGGCCCTCTACGACATCCTGGGCAAGGTCGCCGGGCTGCCGCTCTTCCGGCTCTTCGGCAGCGCCAGGACCCAGTTCGAGACGGACGTGACGACGGGGATCGACACGCCGGCGGCCATGGCCGCGGAGACGAAGGAACACGCCGGCCACGGATACAAGACGCTCAAGGTCAAGGTCGGCCTCAACCCCGACGACGATGTCGCCCGCATCCAGGCCGTCCGCGACGCCATCGGCTACGACGTCAACGTCCGGATCGACGCGAACCAGGGCTGGAGCGTGCCCCAGGCGATCTACGCCCTCCGCAAGCTCGAGAAGTTCAGGATCCAGCTCATCGAGCAGCCCGTCGTGGCCTCCGACATCGACGGCCTCAAGGAGGTGCGGGAGGCGAGTCCCATCCCGATCATGGCCGACGAGGCCTGCTTCCTCCCCGCCGACGCGGTCAGGCTCGTGCGGGCCGAGGCCTGCGATTACTTCAACATCAAGATCATGAAGGCCGGCGGGATCGCGAACGCCATCCGCATCGCCCACGTCGCCGACGCGGCCGACATGCGCTGCATGGTCGGCTGCATGCTCGAGTCGAACGTCGGGCTGACCGCGGCCGCCCACGTCGTCGCCTCCCAGGCCAACATCATCTTCGCCGACCTCGACGGGAACACCGAGCACACGGTCGACCCGGTCATCGGGGGGATGACGGTCAAGGCGGGCGTCGCGACCCTGCCGGAGACGCCCGGCCTGGGCTGCGACGTCGACCCGGCCTTCCTGAAGAAGCTCCGCCGCATCTGAGGTCGCGTTCCGTTGCGGCTTCGGTCATAACCGAGGAGGAGAGGTGATGTCCCGACGCTGGTTTGCCGCCCTACTGGCTCTCGCCCTGACCGCCTCTGTCGCCCTGGCCCAGACGACGGGGCAGGAGAAGGCCAAGGAGAAGAAGGAGAAACCCAAGGAGAAGGCGAAGACGGAGGAGAAAGTCGGGCCCAAGGAAGAGACGAAGTATTTCCAGCTCGACATGATCACCATCGACGTCGTCGAGAAGGCCCGCGACGCCGAGGTCCCCAACATGACCGTGGTCAAGACCGAGCTCTTCCCGATGACGATCGGGACCTCGCTCGACACGGCCCTCGAGCGCCAGCCCGGCGTCGACGTCCAGCGCGTCCAGGAGATCGGCACGGCCATCGACGACGACTCGATCAAGATCCGGGGGATGGGCTCGCGGCGGATCAAGGTCCTGAAGGACGGCCGTCCCCTCAACGCCCCGGGCGCCGCCGGCGGGTACTTCATCGACTGGACCATGATCCCGCTGACCAACGTCGACCGCGTCGAGGTCATCAAGGGCGTCGGCGACGCGCGCTACCGGCAACGTCCTCGGCGGGGTCATCAACCTCGTGCCGAAGCGCCTGCCCTCGGACCGGCCCGTGACCGAGCTCCAGCTCTCCGGCGGGAGCTACGACACCGGCAACGTCAACCTCTACCACGGCTACAAGCCCGGCGCCTTCGAGTACTCCCTGGCCCTGGGCGGCGACCTCAGCCAAGGCTACCTCAAGAACGGCACGTCGAAGTTCGCGAGCGGCGAGCTCCACCTCGGCTACGACTTCTCCTTCAAGGGACGGCTGACGGCCGACGTCACCTACGCCGCGATCCGCAAGGGGTTCATCGTTCCCAACCGCGTCTCCCAGGACCCCGACGACCCCGGCTACACGGTCCCCATCGACCCGGCCTTCCCGGTCTCCGACGGCGAATACATGTACGGCGGGATGGGCGCGACGCCCGAGCCCGGCAGCTGGTGGAAGAAGCACAAGCTGATGCTCGAGACGGGCTACGAGCAGGCCGTCGGCCGCTCGGGCCTCCTCAGCGCGTGGCTCTGGAAGAACATCGGCGACCGCGAGTCCTACAACACGCGGGCCGCGCTCGACCGCGTCTTCCACAAGCTCTTCTACGAGGACCGCTCGTACGGCTTCGGCGGGAGCTACCGGCAGAAGCTCGGCCCGCACGCCCTCGAGGCGGGCGTCGATTACGGCTTCCTCCACGACGGCGGCGATCGATTCGAGCCGGACGACTTCCGCGGCCCATCGTCCGAGGGCTATTACACGGGCGTCAAGACCCTCGAGGGCTATGTCCAGGCCGACCTGGCCCTCGCCGGCGACCGCTGGGTCCTCTCGCCGGGCGCGCGGTACATGTCGTGGCAGGGCGTCGCCGGGCCTTCGGGCATCGCCGAGGGCATCCCGAACGTCCGAATGAACGGCCTGGCCCCCTCGCTCAAGCTCACCTTCTCCTACGCCGCGGACAGTTCCGCCTACCTGAGCCTCTCCCGGGCCGTCCGCATGCCGTCCGTGCCCGAGTACTTCTGGCATTACGATATCGACGCGGGCGTCGACACGCGGGCCATCCCCTTCCGGCCGGAGGACGGGGTCATGGTCCAGGCCGGCTGGCGGACCGTCCTGCCGAGCCGGACCCGGATCGAGGTCGCGCCCTACTACTACCGCATCCTCCACTACATCCAGTTCGACCTCATCAACTTCATCGCCTACAACATCGACCGGGGGACGATCGCCGGGGTCGAGCTCGAGGCGGTCCAGCCGCTCGGCCGGGGCTGGTCGGCCTTCGTCAACTACACTTTCGAGAAGAGCCGGACGGCGGGCGACCAGTTCAAGGCCCTCTTCATCGACCCCGTCGACCAGGGCTTCGACGAGATCCCGGGCCTGCCGCGCTCCAAGGCCAACGTCGGGCTGCAGTACCGGACGCGGTCGGACCTGTCCGTCGCCGCCTTCGTCCAGTACGTCTCGAGCCAGAAGGTCATTTACAACGACAACCAGCTCTATAACACCGACCTCCGCGTCCGGACCCAGGGCTCGTATGTCCGGCTGGATATCGAGGCCAAGTGGCCGATCGGCCGGGGTTTCGAGATCGACCTCTTCGGCCGCAACCTGACGAACGTCCATTACCAGGAACGCTACGGCTTCCCCGCGGCGGGCCGCACGGCCGGCATCTCGGTCAAGACGCAGTTCTAGGGGTCAGCCCCCGAGGCTGAAGGGCTTCTTCGTCTTCCATCAGCCGCAGATGCGTACGGCTCGCTCGACTCACATGACCCTTCGTCCGCCGGCCGTCCCCGTGTTATGATAAGGGCGAATTCTGTCAGGAGGAGGGAGATGAGAGGCTCGAGATTATCAATCCTGACCGGCCTGGCCCTGGCGCTGGCCGCCGGGTGCTCGCCGTACCGGGCCCGGCCTCAAATGAACTATTACCATGGCGAAACGCCACCCGCGGGCTACGTCCAAGTCGTGAAGGCCTCTGAGACGGAGGTCGAGTTCCTGATCACGGTGGTCATGCCTGCGGACCACATGTACCATCTCCTGCTCGACGGCAACGAGCCGCTGGCCGAGGGCTGGTTCCCGACCGGCCGGATGGCCGCCTCGCAGGGGTATCGCGTGACCCTCAAACTGCGGGAGGGCGTGCGCCTCGAGCCGGGCAAGTCCTACCGCCTGTGCATTGGGGTCCAGAATCCCGAGGCCGTGCAGATGGCGACGAGCAACTACCGCTGCCTGGTCGATTATGTGTTCGTTTTCCAGGCCAAGTGAACGGGGCGTGGACAGAAAGATCCGCTGGGGCATCCTGGGCTGCGCGGGGATCGCGGAGCGGTCGTTCATCCCGGCCGTCAAGGCCTCGGCGAACGGCCGTCTCCACGGCATCGCCGCCCGCGACGCGGGGAGGGCGGCGGCCTGGGTCCGGACGCACGGATTCGAGACCTCCTATCGGGACTATCAGGCGCTCCTCGACGACCCCGCGATCGACGCCGTCTACATCCCGCTCGCGAACCATCTCCACGCCGAATGGTCGGTCCGCGCCGCCCGGGCAGGGAAGCACGTCCTCTGCGAAAAGCCCATGGCCATGAACGGGGCCGAGGTCCGGGCCATGGCCGCGGCGGCCGAGGCCGCGGGCGTCCTGCTCATGGAAGCCTTCATGTACAAGTTCCATCCGCAGATGGAGAAGACGTTGGACCTCATCGCGGGCGGGGCGATTGGCTCCGTCCGGTCCGTTCATTCCTCGTTCACCTTTCTTGCCGAGATGGACAGGAACAACTACCGCTGGTCTACGGAGATGGGCGGCGGCGCCCTCTATGATGTCGGCTGCTATACGATCAGTGTCGCGCGCCTCATCTTCGGCGCCGAGCCGCTCTCGGCCTATGCCCGGGCCGTCCTCCATCCTAAGTACGGCGTCGACGTCTCGGCCCACGCCCTCCTCGAATTCCCGGGCGGCCGCTTCGCCCACTGCGACTGCGCTTTCGACGCGCATTTCCAGAGCCGCCTCCTGGCCGTCGGGGAGCGGGGGACGTTGACGCTCGACCGGGCCTTCTCCGCCAAGGAAAAGGAGGCCGAGATCCGGATCGTCCGGGGCGACGCCGTCGAAACGGTCCGCATCCCTCCGGCGAACATGTTCGCCCGGATGGTCGAGGACTTCGGGGCGGCCGTCCTCGAGGGGAGGCCGCCGCGCTTCCCCGTCCGGGACGCGGAGATGAACATGCGGGCGATCGACGCCTGCTTCGAGTCGACGAGGACGGGCCGGCCGGTCGCTCTTCCCCTCCCCTGACGCGCCGACGGTCGACCGGCGCGGGCGGAAGTTCGGAAATGAGGGTTGTGTCCCCGATTATGCGATCATGTCGAAACTGATATAATGGCCGTTCGGGAGAAACGACGAGAATGCCCGACCTGACCTTCCGCAAGGAATTTCCCATCCATTCCTACGAGCTCGACTTCGAGGGCCTCGCCAAGCCCGTCTCGCTCCTCAATTTCCTCCAGGACGCGGCCGGCGACCACGCCGCGCGCCTCGGCTGGTCGGTCACGGACCTGCTGAAAAAGAACATGACCTGGGTCCTGTCGCGGACCCACGTCCGCGTCGAGCGCTATCCCGCCTGGGGCGAGACCGTGGCCGTCACGACCTGGCCGTCCGGGCGCCACGGCTTTTTCGCCATCAGGGATTTCGAGGCCGCCGACGCCGCCGGCCGCCCGGTCCTCGCGGCGACGACCTCGTGGATGATCCTCGACCTCGCCCGCAAGCAGCCGCTCAAGATCGACGGCATCCTGGCCGACGGTTTCGTGGTGGACAAGCGGGCCCTGGCCGACGATTTCGCCCCCCTGCCTGTGCTCGACCGGCCCGACCGGGAGCTCGCCTTCCGCGTCGACTCCGGCCACCTCGACCTCAACCGCCACGTCAACAACGCCGTCTATGTCCAGTGGGCCCTCGAGGCCGCGCCGGCGGAGCTCGCCGGCCGCCGGCCGGTCGCGATCGAGGTCTCCTACCGCGCCGAGGCCTTCTCCGGCGACGCCGTCCTGGCCCGGGCGACGGCCGTGCCGTCGGACGCCGCGTCCGGAGGCGGGGAGGAGGCGGGACCCGTCATCCTTCACCAGATCGTCAACGCCTCGACCGGCGCGGAACTCACGCGGCTCAGGACGCGTTGGAAATAGGGGAGTCCCCATCGTGACGAAGCGTCTTCTCGTCCCGGTCCTGTCCATCGTCCTCTCGGCCGTCCTGTCGGCGGCCGCGGACCGTGCCGAAGCTCCCCGAGCGCTACCAGAAGTGGCTCGACGAAGAGGTCGTCTACATCATCACGCCGACGGAACGGGACGTCTTCCTCAAGCTCGGGTCCGACCGGGAGCGGGACCTCTTCATCGACGCGTTCTGGAAGCACCGGGACCCGACCCCGGAGACCCCGGAGAACGAATTCAAGACGGAGCACTACCGCCGGATCGAATACGCCAACCGGTACCTCGGCCGGGACGCGCCCGTTCCCCGGCTGGAAGACCGACCGCGGCCGGATGCACATCCTCCTCGGCGAGCCCCAGGAGATCCAGCGCTACCTCGGCAAGTCCGGCGTCTACGATTGCGAGACCTGGTTCTACCAGGGGAAGACCGACCAGGGGTTGCCGGCCGGGTTCTACCTCCTGTTCTTCAAGGACCACGGAGAGGGCACGTACCGGCTCTACAGCCCCGTCAACGACGGGCCCCAGGCGCTTCTCTCCGGCTACAGCGGCGCCCAGAGCGATCCGCTCTCGGCCTACAAGGCGCTCTACGAGATCGAGCCCGTCCTGGCCGGCATTTCCATGAACCTCGTCCCCGGCGAGTCGAGCGGCGTCCTCGGCCGGCCGTCCCTGGCCTCGGACCTGCTCATCCAGCGCATCGAGACGCTGCCCTCCCGCTCCGTCGAGGAGGCCTACGCCCGGAAATTCCTCGAGTACAAGGACCGCGTCGAGGTCGAGTATTCGGCCAACTACCTCGACTGCGACGCCCTCGTCAAGGTCTTCGAGGAGTCCCCGGGACGCTCGTTCGTCCACTACGCGATCGAGCCCCAGCGCCTGTCCGTCAACCAGTACCAGGACAAGATGTCGACGACGCTCAAGGTCGCCGGCCGGGTGACGACGCTCGACGGCCGCCTGGTCTACCAGTACGACAAGGACGTCACGATCGACATGCCCGAGTCCCGGATGAAGGAGCTCAGCCGCTCGCCCTTCGACCTCCACGAGATCTTCCCCCTCATCCCCGGGGACTACAAGCTCTCGGTCCTGGTCAAGAACGAGGCTTCCAAGGAGTTCATGTCCGTCGAACAGGCCGTCCGCGTCCCTCCCGGCGGGCCCGGCCTGCGGCTGGCCCAGCCGGTCCTCGGCTACAAGGTGACCCGCCTGGACGCGGGCCAGCGGAAGGTCAAGGCCTTCCGCGTCGGGCCCTACCAGGTCTTCTGCCAGCCCGGCCGGATCTTCACCGTCGGCGACACGCTCGCCGTCGTCTTCCAGCTGGCGGGCCTCTCCGACGAAGCGGCGAGGAACGGTCAGGTCAGGACCGTCTTTTCCCGCGACGACCGCCCCTTCCGCGAGGTCGTCCGGAAGCCCTCGGAGTATCCGGACCTGCCCGACCGCCGTCGAGGAGATCCCCCTGGCCGATTTCGCACCCGCCCACTACAAGGTCCGCGTTTCGTTCCTCTCCGGCGGCGTCGAGGCGGTGGCGGCGGACGAGGAATTCGACGTGACCTTCGCCCCGTCCGTGGGCCGGCCCTGGTTCTCGTCGCGCATCCTGCCCGAGCCGGGCGACCCGGTCTACCTCCGGATCACGGGGGCCCAGCTGTCGCACCTCGGCCGTTACGAAGAGGCCCGGGTCGTGCTCGAGCAGGCCCTCGCGGCCAAGCCTGATTCGCAGGAGACGGCCTTCAGCCTGGCCCAGACGTACCTGGCCCTCGAGGACGCCCCGAAGGCCGTGCGGACGCTGGCGCCGTTCCTGGCGCGCCCCGAGGGGGTTCCCTACGAATTCTACATGCTGGCCGGCGAGGCCCTCAGGAGGGCCGGGGACTTCGGCCGGGCCGTCGAGGTCCTTGAGCGGACCGTCTCCCACTATGGGGTCAACGCCGCCGTCCTCAACGCCCTCGGCGAGTCCTATCTCGGACTGGGGAAGAGGGCCGAGGCCCTGGCCGCATTCGAAAAGTCGCTCCAGCTCGCCCCGGAGCAGCCGGGCGTCCGCAAGAGGATCGAGGAGCTGAAGAGAAGGACGCCGTAAGGCGCGCGGCCCGCACGCGAGCCGCTTGGACTCATCGGGAACTCGCTCGATCCGGCCCTCATGTCAGCGTCCTTGCTTTCCCCGAGCGACCTTGGATATCAGTAGGGCCCGGTCCCAAGGAGGCCCCATGCTTCGACGAGCCATTGCCGCGGTCCTCTGCGCCGCAGTTTCGCTGGCATTCCTCGCCTGCAAGAAAGAGGCCCCGGCCCCGTCCGGGGCGGCCCCGACGAAAGGAGAGACGAGCATGTCCGTGAAGAGAGAGCCGTTCGGGAAGCTCGCCGACGGCACGCCCATCGACATCTATACCCTGGCCAACAAGAACGGCCTCGAGGCCCGGGTCATGACCTACGGGGCGATCCTTGTCTCGGTGCGCCTGCCCGACCGGAACGGCCGGCTCGAGGACGTCGTCCTCGGCTTCGACGACCTCGCCGGCTACCTCGGCGGGCATCCCTATTTCGGCGCGATCATCGGCCGCTACGGGAACCGCATCGCCAACGGGAAATTCAGCCTCGGCGGCGCGACCTATACCCTGGCCCGGAACAACAACGCGAACAGCCTGCACGGCGGGGTCAGGGGCTTCGACAAGGTCGTCATGGAAGGCCGAGCCCGTCCACGGGTTCGGTGCCGTCGGCGTCCGTCTGACCTATCTCAGCAAGGACGGGGAGGAGGGCTATCCCGGCAACCTCTCGGTCGCCGTGGTCTACACGCTGACGGAGTCCGACGAGCTCAAGATCGCCTACGAGGCCGTGACCGACAAAGCCACGCCTATTAACCTAACGAACCACTCCTACTGGAACCTGGCCGGGCAGGGCAAGGGCGATATCCTCGGCCACGTCCTCGAGCTCGAGGCGGACAAGTTCACGGCCGTGGATTCCGCGGCGAACCTCATCCCGACGGGCGAGCTCGCGGACGTCAAGGGCACGCCGCTCGACTTCACGGTCCCGCACGCGATCGGCGAGCGGATCGGCCGCGTCGAAGGCGGCTACGACCACAACTTCGTCCTGAGGAGCGGCGGGGGCACGATGGCTCTCGCGGCCCGGGTCTTCTGTCCGGAGAGCGGCCGCGTCCTCGAGGTCTCGACCGACCAGCCCGGGATCCAGTTCTATACGGGCAACTTCCTCGACGGCACGGTCAAGGGCAAGGGCGGCGTCGCCTACGGCAAGCATGCCGGTTTCTGTCTCGAGACGCAGCATTTCCCCGACTCGCCGAACCACCCGAACTTCCCCTCGACCATCCTCGAGCCGGGGAAGAAGTACGCGACCGTCACCATCCACAAGTTCTCTGTGAAATAAGGAAAGGGGGACATGTACCGGAGGTACGTGTCCCCTCTTCCCTTCCTGCCGTGCGCGTTCCCTCTTTTGATCTGAGGGGCGACCGGCCGCCTTATCTCTTTTCCGGCACGACCTCGAGCCAGTAGCCGTCCGGGTCCTCGATGAAGTAGATCCCCATCGCCGCGTTCTCGAAGCAGACGACGCCCATCGCCTTGTGTTTGGCCAGCGCCGCCGCGAAGTCGTCCACGGTAAAGGCCAGGTGGATCTCGTTGTCGCCGAGGTCGTAGGGCTCCTTGCGGTCGCGGAGCCAGGTCAGCTCGAGGCGATGCGGGGTCCGGCCGTCGCCGAGGTAGACGAGGACGAAGCTCCCGTCCCTGGCCTCGTGCCGGCGGACCTCCTCGAGGCCGAGGGCCGCCTTGTAGAAGGCCAGGCTTCTCGCGAGGTTGAGGACGTTGATGTTGTTGTGGGCGAATGTGAATTTCATGGGCACCTCAACGCAGCATGGGGGTGATGAACGCCTCGACGAGCGCCGCGACGAGGAGGAGCGGCAGGACGACGAGGAGGAATGACCTGGCGACCTGCGCGATATAGCGGAGGAATGTCCGGAGGACATGCCCACATCCGGCGGGGACATGTCCTCGCGTTCTCCGGCGCCCGCCGCCTCCGGGCCGCGGCCCGGACCTCCTTCCCGAGAGAGACGGAAAGATAGAGCCCGGCGCTCGTCGCGTAGAGGACGGCCGGGAGCTCGAAGAGGCCATGGGGGACGACGCTCTTGAGGAAGAGGAGCGGCACGTCGAGCCCCTGATGTTTCGAGATCGAGGCGAGCAGGCCGAGCGCCGCGCCGTTGACGAAGGGGTCGAGGACGGGCAGGCAGAGGAACGGGAGGCCGCCGGCCGCGACCGCGAGGAGGGAGGCGCGGGCGTTGTGATAGAAGAGGGTCAGGGCCAGGACGAGCGGCGGCGCGCCGAGCGGGATGTCGCCGAGGGACCTGAGCAGGTAGGCAAAGGCCTTTTTTTCCTGGTTTGGCCAGAGAAGGAAGAAGGCGAAGCCGGCGACGAAGCCCAAGCCCAGGACCCTGGCCGCGATCTTGAAATACCGCTTGTAGTGGGCGTTCCAGACGGCCCGCTCTTCGCGGTAGAGTTCGGCCAGGCTCGCGGCGGCCCTCCTGCCAAGCCGCGCTCTTTTCCGGCGCGTTGCCTTGCTCGGAGCCGTCATGAGACGCTGTCTCCCCTGCCTAGGGCTTCCGGCCGCCGACGAGCTCGCGCTCGATCTGCTCGAGCGTCTTGCCCTTGGTCTCGGTCAGGCGCGTCTTGATGAAGACGAAGCCGAGAACGCTGATCCCGGCGTAGATCCAGAACGTCCCCGCGGGGCCGAGACCCTTGTTGAGGTGGGGGAAGGTGTAGGTCAGGATGAAGCAGGCCGACCAGAGCGAGAACGTCGAGACCGACATGGCCGCGCCGCGGATGCGGTTGGGGAAGATCTCCGAGAGCAGGACCCAGGTCACGGGCGCCAGGGACAGCGCGTAGAGGGCCATGGAGAGGACGACGAGGACGAGGAGGTGGAGGCCGCGGCTGTGGACGGCGTAGCTCGCCCCGACCAGCCCGAACGTCACGGCCAGCCCGGCCGAACCGGCCATCATCAGGGGCTTGCGGCCCAGCCGGTCGACGAGCCGGATGGCGACGAGGGTGAAGATGAGGTTGACCGTGCCGGTGATGACGATGTTGAAGAGGATGTCGCTGACGCCGTAGCCGGCGGCCGTGAAGATCTCCTCGGCGTAGTAGAAGATGACGTTGATGCCGCACCACTGCTGGTAGACGGCCAGGGCGATGCCGATGAGGAGGATCCCGCCGATCCCCGGCTCGAGGAGGGCGCGGAAGCGGACCTTCCGGCGTCGGCCGCGGCCAGCGTCTCCCGGATGTCGGCCATGGCCTTGCCCGCGAACGCCGGCGCCGCCGACCCGGGCCAGGACGCGCTCGGCCTCGCCGCCGCGGCCGTTCCTGACCAGCCAGCGCGGGCTCTCGGGGACGGTGAACATCAGAAGGAAGAAGAGGATGGCGGGCACGGCCTCGGCGCCGAACATCCAGCGCCAGCCGGCCTGCCCGTTCCAGGAGTCCAGGATGTCGGCCGCCGTGGCCCCGGCCGGGCACGGGCCGGGCGATGAGCCAGTTCGCGACCTGGGCGGCCAGGATGCCGATGACGATCGTCAGCTGGTTGACCGAGACGAACTTGCCCCGGACCTCGGCCGGCGAGATCTCGGCGATGTACATGGGCGAGAGGTTCGAGGCCAGGCCGATGGCGACGCCGCCGAGGAGGCGGTTGACGACGAAGAAGGTGAACGTCGGGGCGAGCGCGGTCAGGATGCCGGTCGCCGTGAAGAGCAGCGCCGGCGAGGAGGAGGAGCTTCTTGCGGCCGAAGCGGTCGCTCAGGGCGCCCGAGGCGAGCGAGCCGAGGAGGCAGCCGACGAGGGCGCTCGACATGGCCCAGCCGATCTCGGACGGCGTCGTCAGGTCGAAGAACTTCTCGTAGAAGGGCTTGGCGCCGCCGATGACGACCCAGTCGTAGCCGAAGAGGAGGCCGCCCATGGCCGAGACGAGGGTCATCACGCCAGATGTAGCGCGTGTTGTAGGCCGGCCGTGTCGCTCCATCGCGCCTCCCAGAGGGAGTTTTTACACCAAAACCGGGGACGAGGGGAAGCGAAAAGTCGCCGGACCGGCCGGCCTAACCGGAAACGAGCCTGCGGATGGCGGCGATATTCGCCTCGGTGGCCTTCTTTCCCTTGTCGATGATCGCGCGGGTCCGTGAGAAATCGAAGGTCGCGACATCGACCTCGACGCGATAGACGAGGTCGGCCCGCTCGAGCTGCCGCTCGGTGGCCCGGGTGAGGACGACGGTGCTCGTCCGGGCGAGGAGCTGGAAGACGTTGCGGATGCTCGAGGCGGGGATCTCTCGGAGGGGCCTGTGGATGTCGGGCGCGACGACCTTCCGGGCCCCCAGGCCGCGGGCGATTTCGACGGGGACATTTTCGATCAGGCCGCCGTCGATGAGCAGCCGTCCCTGACGGCGGGCGGGCTCGAAGACGAGGGGAAAGGCCATGGTGGCGCGGAGGGCCTTGCGGAGCGGGCCGCTCGTGAAGACGACCTCGCGGCCCGTGACGATGTCCACGGCGTTGCAGGCGAAGGGGATGGGCAGATCCTCGATCCGCAGGCCGCCGACGATGCGGCCGAGGACAGCCTCGACACGGTCCTCGCGGTCGATGCCCAGACCCCGCAGGAGCCGGTCCGCGCGCGTCCCGAGCATCAGCCCTTCGAAGAACCGCCGCATGGTCTGGGGTCGGCGGGAGAGAAGCCTGCGGTCGAGGACGCTGTTGTAGCGGAAGTCGGCCGTGAGGCTCTCGATCTCCCGCGGCGCCATGCCCGCGGCGTAGAAGGCGCCGACGAGCGCTCCCATGGAGGTGCCGGCGATGATCCCAGGCGGGAGGCCGGCGTCGTCGAGGGCCCGGAGGACACCGATATGGGCCAGGCCGCGCGCCCCGCCTCCCATGAGGACTAGCCCCCAGGGTTTCCGCGACCTCGACCGTGCCGGGCTCATGCGATGATAAATCCCCTCCGCCCTTATAACACAGTCGCCCCGGAGCGCCAAGAACGACAACCCGCCGTGCCGTTCCACATTGACTTCCGCCGCGGGGCGGGCATACCATCCGGGAGAGGTCGATCATGAACACACGCCGATGGACATCGCTCTTCGCGGCCGCGCTCATCGTCTGCGGCCTGGCCCTTTCCGCCGGGGGACGCGCCTCCTCGGCCGCCCCCTCCCGCGCCGCGGCGCCGGACCCCGACCGCCTCGCGTGGTGGCGCGAGGCCCGCTTCGGGCTCTTCATCCACTGGGGCCCGGTCAGCCTCAAGGGGACCGAGATCAGCTGGTCGCGGGCCAACACGAACCCGCTCTGCCCGAACAAGGGCGACATCCCGGCCGAGGTCTACGACAACCTCTATAAGTCGTTCAACCCCACCCTGTTCAACGCCGCCGGGTGGGCCGCCGTGGCCAAGGACGCCGGCATGCGCTACGTCGTCCTGACCGCGAAGCACTGCGACGGATTCTGCCTCTGGAAGACGGACACGATCGACTACCACATCGGCCGGACACCGTTCCGCCGCGACGTCTGCGGCGAGCTGGCCGCGGCCGTCCGCAAGGCCGGGCTGCGCATCGGCTGGTATTACTCGCCCATGGACTGGAAGGACCCGGACTGCCGGACCGCGCGCAACGCGGCCTACGTGAAGCGCATGCAGGGGCAGGTCCGCGAGCTCCTGACCCGCTACGGCCGCATCGACCTCCTCTGGTTCGACTGGGACGGCGGGACGATCCCCTGGGACCAGGAGGCGACCTATCGCCTCGTCCGGGCCGCCCAGCCCGCGATCGTCGTCAACAACCGGCTCGACTGCAGCTCCGGGGGGCTTTCCGCGGACCGCGACATGGGGCCGAACGCCGATTACCTCACGCCCGAGCAGGTCATCGGGGCCTACAACGACCGTCAGCCTTGGGAAACGTGCATGACCCTGGGCACGCAGTGGTCCTGGAAGCCGGACGACAAGATCAAGTCCGTGGACGAAGTCGTCCGCATCCTGGCCAGTTGCGCGGGCGGCGACGGGAACCTCCTCCTCGACGTCGGGCCGATGCCCGACGGCCGCATCGAGCCGCGCCAGGTCGACGTCCTGAAGGGCGTCGGCGCCTGGCTGGCCGGGCACGGGGAGAGCATCTACGGCACGCGCGGCGGGCCCTTCAAGCCGGGACGCTACGGCGCTTCGACCCGGCGGGGGACAGGCTCTATCTCCACGTCTTCGCCTGGCCCGGGCCGTCTCTCGCGCTCCCGCCAATCCCGGCGAGGGTCGTCCGCGGCCGCGTCCTCGGGGGAGGGCCGGCGTCGGTGCGCCAGACTGAGGCCGGGCTCGAGATATTCGTGGGGGAGGCCGACCGTCGCGCGGCCGACACCGTCGTCGTCCTCGAGCTCGACCGGCCGGCGACCGGTATTGCCACCGTGGACGTGCCGGAAAAGCGGTGAAGCGGGGCCGGACGGCCCTGCCAAAGGCAACCCGAAGGCTTGAAGAAAACGCTTGATTTTTGTCCTGATATCTGATATATTACCAACTTGTTATGGTATTAATTTATTTAATATCAGCTAATTAAACTATTTCAGGTGGGATGACGGGCCAACAGGCAGGAAAACCATGACGGGCTGGATCTTCGATATCAAGCGCTACTCGATCCACGACGGGCCGGGCATCCGGACGACCGTCTTCCTCAAGGGCTGCCCCCTGGCCTGCCTGTGGTGCCACAACCCCGAGGGCATCGACGCCGGGCCCGAGCTCATGCACTGGCCGGCGCGCTGCGCCCGCTGCTACGCCTGCGTCGCGGCCTGTCCGCGTCAAGCCGTCGTTAAAGGCCCCTCGGGCGCCGTCGTCATCGACAAGGCCAAGTGCGACGTCTGCGGCAGGTGCGCCGAGGCCTGCGTCTACGACGCCATGCAGGTCGTCGGCCGCGAGACGACCGTCGAGGAGCTCGTCGGCGAGGTCGAGCGTGACCGCGTCTTCTACGAGCAGTCCGGCGGCGGCGCGACGTTCTCCGGCGGCGACCCCCTGGCGCAGCCCGCGTTCCTCGGGGCGGCCCTCGATGCCCTCCGTGAGCGAGGCATCCGCACGGCCCTCGACATTTCCGGCTTCGTCCCGGCCGTCGTCCTGGACGCGCTGGCGCCGAAGACCGACCTCGTCCTCTACGACCTCAAGGTCATGGACGGGGCCAGGCACCGCGAGCTCACGGGCGTCCCGAACGGCCCCATCCTCGAGAATCTCCGGCGCCTGGCCGCGGCGGGGACGGAGGTCTGGGTGCGCCTCCCGCTCCTCGCCGGCGTCAACGACGACGACGCGAACATCGAAGCGACGATCGCTTTCCTGAAGTCGCTCCGGACGGTCAGGACCGTCGGGCTCCTGCCCTACCATTCGGGCGGGCTCGACAAGGCCCGGCGGCTCGGCAAGGAAGCCCGTTTCAGGCTCTTCGAAGCCCCGCCGGAGGAGCGGCTCGCCGCGATCGAGGCGGCCTTCCGCGGCGCCGGCTTCAACGTCCAAAGGGGAGGATGACCATGAACGACAGGATCAAGAAGCTCAGGCAGCAATCGCTCGACGCGAAACCCTCGATCAGCGCCGAGCGGGCCGAGCTCATGACCGAGTTCTTTGAGAAGCCCGAGAGCCGCGGCCTGTCGGCGCCGATGCCCCACGCCCTGGCCTTCAAGCACATCATGGAGAACAAAGCGGTCACGTTCAACGACGGCGAGCTCATCGTCGGCGAGCGCGGCCCGGCGCCCAAGGCGACGCCGACCTACCCCGAGGTCTGCTGCCACTCCCTGCAGGACCTCCGCTTCCTCAACGACCGGAAGAAGACCGCCTTCGCCGTCGGACGAGGCGACGCGGGCGCTCTACGCCGAGAAGATCATCCCCTTCTGGCAGGGCCGCTCGCATGCGCGAACGCATCTTCGCCGCCATGGCGCCCGAGTGGATCGACGCCTACGAGGCGGGCGTCTTCACCGAGTTCATGGAGCAGCGCTCGCCCGGGCACACGGTCCTCGACGGCAAGATCTACCAGAAAGGGCTCCTCGACTTCAAGAAGGACATCGAGGCCGCCGTCGCCGGCGCTCGACTTCATGAACGACCCCGAGGCCTACGACAAGCGGGAGGAGCTCGAGGCCATGGCCGTGAGCTGCGGACGCCGATCATCGCCTTCGCCCGGCGGCACGCGGACAAGGCGCGGGAGCTCGCGGCGCGCCGAGAAGGACCCGGCGCGGAGGAAGGAGCTCGAGCGGATCGCCGAGGTCTGCGAGCGGGTGCCGGCGCGACGCGCCCCGCGATTTCTGGGAGGCCCTCCAGGCCTACTGGTTCGTCCACCTCGGCGTCATCACCGAGCTACAACACCTGGGACTCGTTCAACCCGGGCCGGCTCGACCAGCACCTCTGCCCGTTCTACAAGAAAGGGCTCGCGGACGGGACGCTGACCGAGGAGCGGCGCGAGGAGCTCCTCCAGGCCTTCTGGGTCAAGTTCAACAACCAGCCGGCGCCGCCCAAGGTCGGCGTCACGGCCGAGGAGAGCGGCACCTACACCGACTTCGCCCTGATCAACATCGGCGGCCTCAAGCGAGGACGGCTCGGACGGCGTCAACGAGCTGAGCTTCCTCATCCTCGACGTCATCGAGGAGATGCGCCTCCTCCAGCCGAGCTCCATGGTCCAGGTCAGCGCCAAGGGGCCGGACGCGCTTCCTGATGCGGGCCCTGCGGATCGTCAAGACGGGCTTCGGCCAGCCCTCGATCTTCAACACGGACGCCATCGTCCAGGAGCTCGTCCGCCAGGGCAAGAGCGTCGAGGACGCCCGGAACGGCGGCGCCAGCGGCTGCGTCGAGGCCGGCGCCTTCGGGAAGGAGAGCCTACATCCTGACGGGCTATTTCAACCTGCCCAAGGTCTTCGAGATCACGCTCCACAACGGCGTCGATCCGAGGACCGGGAAGAGGATCGGCCTCGAGACGGGCGACCCGACGGACGTTCCGGACCTTCGACGAGCTCTTCGAGGCCTTCCGCAGGCAGGTCCGCCATTTCGTCGACGATCAAGGTCCGCGGCAGCAACGTCATCGAGAAGCTCTACGCGGAATACCTGCCCGCGCCGTTCCTCTCCGTCCTCATCGACGACTGCGTCAAGAAGGGCAAGGACTACCACGCCGGCGGCGCCCGCTACAACACGAACTACATCCAGGGCGTCGGCCTCGGCACGATCACGGACATCCTGAGCGCCATCCGCTACAACGTCTATCGACCACGGCGCACTTCACGATGGCCGAGCTCCTCGAGGCCCTCGGACAAGAACTTCGTCGGTTACGAGAGCCTGCGCCAGCGCGTCCTCAACAAGACCCCCAAGTTCGGCAACGACGACGACTACGCCGACGGACTGATGCGGCGGGTCTTCGACGCCTACTTCGAGGCCGTCGACGGGCGGCCGACGCCGCGCGGCGGCAAGTACCGGATCAACCTCCTGCCGACGACGGCCCACATCTACTTCGGCAAGATGACCGGGCGCCACGGCCGACGGCCGCCTGGCGGGCGACGCCGTCTCCGAGGGCGTCTCGCCCGTCCAGGGCGCCGACCGCAAGGGGCCGACGGCGGTCGTCAAGTCGCTCGGCAAGATGGACCACGTCCGGACGGGCGGCACGCTCCTCAACCAGAAGTTCACGCCCCAGCTCCTGGCCGACGACACGGGCCTGCGCGGCGTCAAGGACCTCGTCCGGTCCTACTTCCGCTGATGGGCCACCACATCCAGTTCAACGTCGTCGACGGCCGACACGCTGCGGGAGGCCCAGGCCCACCCGGAGCAGTACCGCGACCTCATCGTCCGCGTCGCCGGCTACAGCGACTACTTCGTCGACTGCTCGACCGAGCTCCAGAACGAGATCATCAAGCGGACGGAACACCAGCAAGTATAAGCAAGGAGGGACTGTCTCGCAGCGGGGGCGGTCCCCTCTTTGCTTTCATTTCTTGACCGGCAGCACGATGTGCGACGGGTGCGCCGCCGAGCGGAAGACGCGCTGGGTGGCCGTCCGGTAATCCGAGGCCTTGGCCAGGAAGATGTTCGGCGACGAACGTCTGCGGGTTCCGGTCGATGAGCGGGAACCAGGTGCTCTGGACCTGGACCATGATCCGGTGGCCCTTGAGGAAGCGGTGGTCGTCGGTGTGCAGGTCGATCGTGTAATCCGTGACGGCTCGCCCGGGACGAGCGGCTCGGGCTTCTCGAAGCTCTTCCGGAACCGGCCGCGGAAGACCTCGTCGGCGATCATGAGCTGGTAGCCGCCCATGGTCGGCTCGGCCGGATAGTCCTCGGGGTAGACGTCGATGAGCTTGACGATCCAGTCGCTGTCGCGTGCCGGTCGTCGAGGCGAACAGGCGCGCCGCGATCTTGCCGGCCACCGTCACGTCCTCGGCGAGCGGCTCGCGTCTCCCAGCTCAGGACGTCCGGCCGCAGGTGGACGAAGCGCTGGTCCTCGACCAGCCAGGTGGACCAGCCGGTGCCGCGCGGGTCGTAGGTCGGCTCGACCGGCCGCGGCCGGTAGGGCACCGGGTGGGCGGGGTCGGAGACGTAGCTGTCGGCCGCGCGTCCCTCGTCGCCGTCCGGCGGCGGCTCGAACGACAGCGTCCCGTCCTCGCGGAAGTAGAGGTTCCGGTCCTCGGTCAGGTCGCGGGGCGGCCACGCGTCGTAGCGCTGCCAGATGTTCGTCCCCGTCTCGAAGGTCATCGCTTCCCGGACGTCGCCAGCCGCCCTTGTCCTTGAGATAATAGGCGAACCACGGCGCCTGGATCTTCTCCCGGAAATATTTCGCCGGTGTCGGCGCCGAACTCGATCCGGCCCAGGCGGTCGCCGCCGCGTCCGCATCCAGCCGCCGTGGTTCCACGGGCCCGACCACGAAGAAGTTCTGCCCTTCCCGGTCGTGGGGCTCGAGCGTCTCGTAGATCTTCTGCGGCCCGTAGAAATCCTCCTGGTCCCACCAGCCGGCGACGTTGAGCGTCGGGACCGTGACCCGGGTCGAGGTACGGGGCCATGGCCTGCTTCTGCCAGAAGGCGTCGTAGTTCGGGTGGGCGACGAAATCGTTCCAGGTCGGGATCTTGCCCGTGGAAGTAGCGCTCGTTCGACGTTCGACGAGCGGCCCGAGCCGGAGGTACCACTCGTAGGTGTCGTAGAGGTCGAAGGGGAAGAGCGAGTTCTCCTTGGACGTCTCCATCTCGGCCGCGTACTCGAAGCCGTAGCTCAGGCGGAAGGCGCCGTTGTGGTGGAAGTCGTCGCCCAGGAACATGTCGGCCGGCGAGGCCTGGGGCGAGACGGCCTTCAGGGCCGGGTGCGGCTCGAGCATGGCCATCGCCGTCAGCCAGCCGCCGTAGGAGACGCCCAGCATGCCGACGCGGCCGTTGTTTCCGCGGCACGTTCTTGAGCAGCCAGTCGATCGTGTCGTAGGCGTCCGTGCTCTCGTCGATCGCCCGCGGGTCGGCCGCGGTCGCGCGGCGGCCGCTGCATGACGAACGGCCCTCCGGACTGGTAGCGGCCGCGGATGTCCTGGAAGACGAAGATGTATCCCTCCTCGACCAGCTCCTTGTAGGGCTCGCCCTTGAGCAGGGCGTCCGAAGCTGGCGTCCCGTAGGGCGTCCGCAACATCAAGAAGGGCAGGGGGCCGGCGGCCTTCCTCGGCGCGAAGATGACGGTGTGGAGCCTGACCCCGTCCCGCATGGGGATCATGGCGTGGGTGACGGTGAAGATGGGACCGGCCGGTGCCGGGCCGGCGGGACCGGAGAGAGCGAGGGCGACGAGCGCGGCCATCAGAGCCTGGCCGACGGCGATCGTGGTCGTTCTCGTGAGAGGGTTCTTCATGGCGGACTCCTGGCTCGGCGGTCGCACGGGATGATATCTCCGGTCGTCCCCGGACGTCAACGCCGTTCGTTGACGAGGCCCTCGCCTCTGTCGGATACTAGGCCCGGGCGCGCGCCCAGTCGCGAACGAAAGGAGTCCGGGCATGGGGATCGAGGTCAAGACGGAGGCCGTCTTCAGGGGCGGGATGAAGTTCGAGGGGACGTCGGACAGGTCCAGAAAGACGGTGGAGATCGATTTCGCCAAGGAAGGCCTGCCGGTCGCCGGCTTCACCCCCGTCGAGCTGCTCATGGCGAGCCTCTGCGGCTGCAGCGGCCAGGTCGTCGTCGGCCTTCTCGGGCGGATGGGGCAGGACGTCAGGGAGCTGACCGTCCGGGCCCGCGGCACTAAGAAGGAAGTCCATCCGACCGTCCTCACCGCACTCGAGCTCGTCTTCGAATTCCGGGGCGGGCGGGTCGACGGCGCCTCGGTCGAGAAGGCCCTCGCCCTCTCGGAAGACCGCTTCTGCCCCGTCTGGGTCATGCTCAAGGCGAGCGTCCCCATCACGGCGAGATACGAGGTCGTTAAATAGCACGCGGCCGGAAGCTCCGGGCCGGGCGGTCAGGGGGTGACGAGGGCCTTGATGACCCCGTCGCGGTAATGGAGGGCCGTGTCGAAGGCCGTCTGGGTTTCCGCGAGCGGGAAGGTGTGCGTGGCCATGAAATCGACCCGGATCCGACGCCGTCCGAGATCATCCGCAGGGCCGGCTCGACGCACTTGTTCTGGCGCCGGACGTTCTGGAGGCGGATCTCGCGGCGCCGCAGCCGGGTGATGTCGAAGGATACCCGCTCCTCGAGGGGGATGCCGACGAGGACAAGAGTCCCGCCGGGCTTAAGCAGGTCGACGGCCTGGTCGAGGGCCTCCTGCTTCCCGCAGCACTCGAAGACGACGTCAAGGCCCCCCGGCACGAGCTCGAGGACGTCCCGGACGATGTCCGTTTCGAGCGGGGTTCCCGGCCCAGCGGGCGCCCGGCCTCCCGGGACGCCGCCCGGACGCGCGCCGCGACCTTGTCCGTCATGTAGGTCGCCGCCGCGCCCGCCCGGTGCGCGGCCAGCCCCACGCCGAGGCCGATCGGCCCGGAGCCGAGGATGCCGATCGTCCGGCCCTTCAGGTCCCCGGCCAGGTTCACGGCGTGGAGGGCGATCGACAGGGGCTCGGCCAGGGTCGCCTGCGTGAAGGTCATGTCCCGGCGAAGGACGTAGCAATTCTCCTCGGGCATGACGATGAACTCGGCCAGGGCGCCGCTCCGCTCCTTGGGGTGTCCGAGGAACTCGAGCTCGCGGCAGGTATTGGCGCGGCCGCTCAGGCACTGGTCGCAGGCGCCGCACGAAATGGCGGGCTCGAGGGCGACGCGGTCGCCGGGCCTGAGCCGCCGGACGCCGGGCCCTGTCTCCTCGACGACTGCGGCGCACTCGTGCCCGAGGACGACCGGGTAGTGCATGACCGTGTCGCCGACCTTCTCTTCGCTGAAATAGTGGAGGTCGCTGCCGCAGATGCCGACCGTCCTGACGCGGAGGAGGACGTCGGCGGCGTTCTTGAGCCCGGGCTTCGGCCAGTCGCGGACCTCGACCTTTCCCGGCCCGACGAGAACGGCGGCTTTCATGGCCTTCTCATTATAAGGCATCGGGCCCGGATTTCGAAGCGGCGCGGGTTGGGAATTGACTTTTGAACCCGTTCTGAGCGTCAATAGCCCCATGGTCATGCCGAACGACTCCGGCCGCCACCCGGATGCCCCCCCGCCGGCGCTTATCCCGTCCGGCCCGGACCTCGTGGCCCGGTTCGCCGCGCTCTGGGGCGAGGGCGGCCCCGGCCGGGCCGACCTCGGCCGGACGTTCACATCGCGGGAGCGCCGGCCGCGGGAGAAGGCGCTGGCCGGCTTCACCGACGCCCTGCGGGAGGAGGCGGTGCGCCCGGCCGCGGCCGGGGAAGAGGCCGAAGCCGGCCGGCGGCGCATCTTCGACGCCTTCGCGCGGTTCGCCAGGGCGGGGCTCGACTGGCAGGACCGGCACGTCGACGTCCTCTTCGGCGGCGGCTTCGACCGGGCGGCGGCGGAGTTCGTCCGAAAAGCCAGGGAATTCGACCCCGCGCTCGGCGGCGCCGACGTCTTCCAGGCCTGCCGCAACGTCTGGGTGGCGAACGGCCTCCAGCGGCTCCTCGGCCTGCCCGTCCGGCTGACGCCGGCCATCTTCGCCTACAGCCTGCTCTATCCCTACACGGACAATTACCTCGACGACCCGGCCGTCGATGGCGAGACCAAGCGGTCTTTCGACGTCCGGCTCCGCTCGCGGCTCGAGGGCGGTGCGCCCGCACCCGCCAACCCCCGCGAAAAGACCATCTTCGACCTCGTGGCCATGATCGAGGGGGATTTCGGCCGGGCCGCGTTTCCCCAGGTCTTCGAGAGCCTACTCGCCATCCAGGAGGGCCAGGCGAAGAGCCTGCGCCTGCTCGGGCCGGGCGCGCCGCTCGCCGAGAACGCGATCGCCGCGATCAGCCTGGAGAAGGGCGGGACGTCGGTCCTCGCCGACGGCTGCCTCGCCGCCGGCTCGCTCGCCCCGGACCAGGTCGAGTTCCTGTTCGGCTTCGGCGCCTTCCTCCAGCTCATGGACGACCTCGAGGACGTCGCCGAGGACGGGAAGGCGGGCCTGAGGACGGTCTTCTCGCGGGCCGTCGCGGACGGGGAGAAGCTCGACGCCGTCACCGACCGGACCTTCCGCTTCGGCGTGCGGGTGCTCGAGGGCCTGGACGGTTTCGGCGTCCCCGACGCCGCGCCGCTCCGGGAGCTCATTCGTTCGAGCCTCGTCCAGGGCGTCGTCTCCACGGCCGGCCGCTTCGACCGCCTTTATTCGCGGCCCTACCTGAGGGCGCTCGAGGCCCACTCGCCCTTCCGCTTTTCCTTCAGCAAGAGGCAGCGGCGCCGTCTCGAGCGCCGCCGGGCCGGCCTGGCCCGCCTCTTCGATTCCCTCGCCAAGACCTGATTCGCAACAAGCAGACCGCACTCCAGGCAGTGTGAGTGGGCGAGGATAACGGTCACCCTTACCCACCAGTCCCCAAGGATGTTCTGTCCGATCGAAAGTCCCCGCGCAAGGGTAGGCGACATCAGGCGCGATGCGGGGATAACGGTCGCCCGAAAGACCCCGTTTGGAAGGGGGCCCGCCCCGTTCCGCCATGGAACGGGACGGGGGAACCGGGACAGGTTCCCGGGGCCGGGGATAAGGGTGACCGTTATCCCCGCGACACACGGAACTGGAGAGCTGCGCTTAAAACGGATTCTCGGTCGGGTACAGCATCCCGGCCGGCCGGTTGAACGAAAGGTCCTCGACCCCGAGCATCCGCATGGCCGCCCAGAACGTCCTCCCGGCGTGCGCGAAGGCGACCGCCGTGTGGTGGGGGAAGCGCTTCTCGATCAGGACGTGGCGGTAGAACCGCCCCATCTCCCTGACGCCGAAGACGCCGATGCCGCCGAACGACTTCGGGTCGATGTCGAGCACCTCGCCCTCGGCCACGTAGGACCGCAGGACCGCGTCGGCCGTGGACTGGAGCCGGAAGATCGTGACCTCGCCCGTCCGGATCCGGCCCTCGAGCGTGCCGCGGGTGATGTCCGGCTCCTTGCCCGGCTCCATAGCCGGTGCATGATGAGCTGGTACTTGAGCTCGCGGGCCGATCATGCAGGGCGACGGGCGTGTTGCCGCAGTGGAAGCCCATGAACAGGTCGGTCGGCTTGTAGTCCCCGACCGCCTTCTTCGGCGGCCTTGATCATGTCGTAGGGCACGGTGTTGTTGATGTCGAGCAGGGTCGGCGGGAGCTCGGTGGCGCAGGCGCAGATGTACTCGCTCAGGGCGCCGTAGATGTCGACCTCGCACGCGACGGGCATGCCCCGGCCGGCCAGCCGCGAGTTGACGTAGCAGGGGACGAACCCGAAGTAGGTCTCGAAGGCCGGCCAGCACTTGTTGGCGAAGACGCCGTACTCGGAGGCGCCGAGGTTCTTCTCCATGAACTCGAGCAGGGCGACCTCGAACTGGGCCAGCTTGTCGAGGAGGTCGGGGTAGGCGTTGCCGGCGCCGAGCTCCTTGGCCATGTCCCTGGCCACGGCCTTGATGCCCGGGGCGCCCTTGGCCTTGAGGAAGATGTCGTAGAGGTCGAGCTCGCTGTTCTCCATGATCTCGACGCCGAGGTCGTAGAGGGGCTTGATCGGCGCGTTGCAGGCCAGGAAATCCTGCGGCCGCGGGCCGAAGGCGAAGATCTTGAGCTTGCGGAGCCCGAGGACGATCCGGGCCACGGGCACGAACTCCCGCGATCATCGCCGCGACCTCGTCCGGCGTCCCGACGGGGTATCTCGGGGATGTGGACTCGGAGCCGGCGGAGGCCGATGTTGTAGGACGCGTTGAGCATGCCGCAGTAGGCGTCGCCCCGGCCCTCGACGAGGTCCTTGCCCGTCTCCTCGGCCGCCGCGGCGAACATGACCGGCCCGCCGAACTTCTGGGCCAGGAGCGTCGTCGGCCCTTCGGGCCCGAAGTTGCCGAGGTAGACGACGAGGGCGTTGACGCCCTTCGCCCGGATCTCCTCGAGGGCGGCCAGGGCGTCGTTCTCGCTCTCGACGGTGGCCTTGATCTCGGTCACGGCGAGCCCGGCCTTGCGGCAGGCGGCCATGACCAGGCCGCGGCGTTTCCGGGACAGCTCGATCGGGAAGCAGTCGCGGCTGACGGCGACGAGGCCGAGCCGGACCTTGGGCAGATTCTTCATCGGGATTCTCCTTTTTTCTGGCCGTAGGTGGCCTGCGGCCCGTGTTTCCTCTGGAAATGCTTGTCCAGGACGTGGTCCTCGAGCGGCGGCTCGCCCTGGCCGAGGACGAGCGTCCCGAAGGCCATCTTGGCGACGTGCTCGAGGACGATCCCGGCGTGGACGGCCTCGGCCGGGGTCCGGCCCCAGGCGAACGGGCCGTGGCCGGCGACGAGGACGGCCGGGATGACGAGCGGGCTGAGGGCGGCGAAGCGCTCGACGATGACCTTGCCCGTATAGAGCTCGTAGTTGCCGGCGACCTCGGCCGCCGTGAGCGGCCGCGTCACCGGGATCGGGCCGTGGGCCAGGTCGGCGTGGGTCGTGCCGAGGCACGGGATCTCGCGCCGGGCCTGGGCGAACATCGTGGCGTAGGCGCTGTGGGCGTGGGCGACGCCGCCGATGTCGGGGAAGGCCTTGTAGAGCTCGACGTGGGTCGGCGTGTCGGAGGACGGGTTGAGGCCGCCCTCGACGAGCCGGCCCTCGAGGTCGACGAGGACGATGTCCTCGGGCTTGAGCTCCTCGTAGGGCACGCCGCTCGGCTTGATGGCGACGATGCCCGCGGCGGCGGTCGAGGCCGCTGACGTTGCCGAAGGTCAGCAGGACGAGGCCGTGAGCGGACCAGGTCGAGGTTGGCCTTCCAGACG
Source organism: Candidatus Aminicenantota bacterium (assembly GCA_963805045.1). Classification (GTDB taxonomy): domain Bacteria; phylum Acidobacteriota; class Aminicenantia; order Aminicenantales; family Saccharicenantaceae; genus DATKJS01. Next base: position 29,460 of record CAWDTC010000012.1, on the reverse strand, counting down.
GCTTCCTTGAGCTCGGTCATCATGTCGAGGCCCCCCAGCTGCCGGTCCCTGACGGCGAGAAGGTCCTTCATGACGGGGAAGAGGTTCCCGGTCCAGGCCTTCGTGCCGAAGGCGTCGTGGAGCGTCCGGTACGTCCGGTAGAGCTCCGTGTAGATTCTATGACGTTCCGGGTCCGGTTTGAAGGTCCTTTTCTTGACCCCGGACATGGCCGCCTGGGCCGCGGCGAAGGTGGCGTGGCCGCCCGCCCTGTCCCGGCGGCCACGGCGCCGGCCATGGCCGAGCCGAGGGCGCAGGTCTGGGCGGAGCGGGCGACCTTCATCTCGAGCCCGGTGACGTCGGCGTAGATCTGCATGACCAGCGGGTTCTTCTCGGCGATGCCGCCGCAGTTCGATGACCTCGCAGATCTCGATGCCGTACTCCCGGAAGCGCTCGATGATCGTCAGGGCGCCGAAGGCCGTGGCCTCGATGAGGGCCCGGTAGATCTCCTCGGGCCTCGTGCGGAGCGTCAGGCCGACGAGGAGGCCGGTCAGCCGCTGGTCGACGAGGACGGTGCGGTTGCCGTTGTGCCAGTCGAGGGCGAGGAGGCCCGACTGGCCGGGCTTGAGGGCGGCCGCCCGCCGCGTCAGCGCCTCGTGCGAGCCCTTGCGTCGGCCCGCCCGGCTGCGATCTCGTTGACGAACCAGTTGAAGATGTCGCCGACCGCCGACTGCCCGGCCTCGAGCCCGAGATATCCCGGCAGGACCGAGCCGTCGACGATGCCGCACAGGCCGGGGATGTCGGGGAGCGTCTTCGCGGCCGGCCAGACGCAGATGTCGCAGGTGCGCGTGCCGATGATCTTGACGAAGCGCGCCCGTGTCGACGCCCGAGCCGACGGCGCCGAGGTGGGCGTCGAAGGCGCCGACCGCGACCGGGAGGCCCGGCCGCAGGCCGAGCTTCTTCGCCCACTCCGCGGTCAGCCCGCCGGCGGGGACGTCGGCGGTGTAGGTCTTCTTGTAGAGGCGGTCGCGGAGCTCGCCCAGCCGGGGGTCGAGCTGCGGCCAGGAAATCCTTGGCCGGCAGGCCGCCCCAGGCGTCGGTGAACATGGCCTTGTGGCCGGCGGCGCAACGGCTTCGCTTCATCGCCAGGGGGTCGGTCGTTGCCGGTGAGGACGGCCGGGATGTAGTCGGCGCACTCGACCCAGGAGAAGGCGGCCGTCGCCGACCTTCGGGTCGACCCGCAGGCAATGGAGGATCTTGCTCAAGAACCATTCGGAGGAATACGTCCCGCCGCACTTGGCCAGGTATTCGGGGTGCTCCTTGGCCGCCAGGGCCGTGATCTCGGCCGCCTCGCGGAAGCCGGTGTGGTCTTTCCAGAGCCAGGCCGTGGGCGTTCGGGTTCTTCCGGAATTCCTTATAAAGGGCGAGGGGCTTCCCGGCCCGGTCCACGGGGAGCGGGCGTCGAGCCGGTCGTGTCGACGCCGATGCCGATGACCGCGGCCGGGTCGAAGCCGCGGACCTTCCGCTTGGCCGCGGCCAGGGCCGCCCTGACCGTGACTTCGATCCCCGCCAGCCAGTCGGCCGGGTTCTGGCGGGCCAGGTTCGGGTCGCGGGCGTCGAGGATGACGCCGGCCTCGCCCGTCGGGTAGTTGAAGATGGCCGTGCCGACCTCGTCCCCGTTCCGGATGTCGACGATGAGCGTCCGGACCGAGTTCGTGCCGAAGTCGAGGCCGATCGCGTAGTTCGCTTTCGCCTTGTCCGCCAACGTCCGCTCCTTTCCGGCGCCGCGCCGTCCCTGCCGCCCCCTATTATATCCGCCGCACGCCCCGAGGGACAGCCCCCCCTGATTTCCGGACGGGTCCTGTCCCGGTCCATCCCCGGTTCCGGTGGCGCCGAGGCCGTCCTTATCCCCCGGCCCCGGGAACCTGTCCCGGTTCCCCCGGCGGAAATTCCGCCGGGTCCCCTTCCAAACGGGGGCTTTCGGACGGCCTCAGCGCCACCTGCGCTCGTTCCCGCCCGATGACCTGAGCGGCCTCGGAGATTGGCCGGAACGTCATGTGCGGTTTAGCCTTCCAGAAGCGTTTTTCGAGGGCATCCTCATGAGAGGGTATCTCTCCTGAAAGTCCCCTCTCATGAGGGCGGCGAGGATGTCTGAGCTGGCACAACCAAGATGCGAAACGATGAAGGAGCTTGAGCGGCGCGGGCCGCAAAATGCTGAGCGAGTTCCGCAGACGCCGAGAAAGAACGGTTCGGGGAGGCGTGAAGAACCGCACTCTGGAGTGGAGGCCAACCCCGAGGCCCCGAAGGCCAAACGGGACCCACACGGACAGGGCCCGTCTGGAATCGAAAGGGACAGTCCCTCATCGGTTGCGATATAATGAACTTGAGCCTGACCCCGGACATCGAAGGAGGTCCCATGAAGATCCGCTTGTTCACGAAAGCCACGCTCTCGACCCTGATCATCCTGGCGGTTGCCGTTTCGCTGGCGCCCGCACAAGGTCAGTCTCCCCATGGTCAGTCCGCCCCGGTTCCGTCCGTGGGCGACCTGCTCAAAGGCTTCACCTACCGCAACCTCGGCCCCTTCCGGGCCGGGTCGTGGGTCTCGACCATCGCCGTGCCCGAGAAGCCGGCGCGCGAGCACCTCTACACGATCTACGTCGGCATGCGGAATGGCGGCGTGTGGAAGACGACGAACGACGGCGTCACCTTCGAGCCCGTCTTCGACGGCCAGGCCAAGCTCTCCATGGGCGACATCGCCGTGGCCCCGTCGGACGCGAACGTCGTCTGGGTCGGGACCGGGGACGCCTTCTGCACCCGGATGTCGACCTCGGGGGACGGCATCTACAAGTCGACGGACGCCGGCAAGACCTGGACGAACATGGGCCTCCGCGACTCGCAGCACATCGCCCGGATCATGATCCACCCGACGAACCCCGACATCGTCTATGTCGCCGCGATGGGCCACCTCTTCTCGACGAACGCCGAGCGCGGCGTGTTCAAGACGGCGGACGGCGGCAAGACCTGGCGGAAGGTCCTTTACATCGACGACAAGGTCGGCGCGGTCGACCTCATGCTCGTCCGCTCGGCCCCCGACACCCTCTACGCGGCCATGTATGACAAGGTCCGGGAGCCGTGGAACTACGAGATGGGCGGCCCCGGGAGCGGCATCTACAAGACGACCGACGGCGGCGCGAACTGGACCCGCCTCGCCGGCGGCCTGCCCACGGGCCGTATCGGCCGCATCGGGCTCGACGTCTTCCAGAAGGACCCGAGAATCCTCTACGCCATCGTCGAGAACGGGAACCCCCGGCCGGCGACCCCGCAGGAGGCGGAGCAGGACAAGCGCCGCGGCGGCGCGCCGCGCCCGAGGACGATGGGCAACGAGGTCTACCGGACGGACGACGGCGGCCTGTCCTGGCGCAAGGTCAACAAGGGGTACGAAGCGGCCCTCGATAAGGCGCCCTATTCCTTCAACATGCTGCGGATGGACCAGCAGGACCCCGGCACGGTCTACGTCACGGGCCAGTCGCTGGCCAGCACGAACGACGGCGGCAAGACCTGGCAGGGCCTGAGCTGGCCGTCGAACGGAGTCTTCGAACGCGGCTTCGGCGACTGGCGGACGCTCTGGGTCGACCCCGCTGACTCGAACCATCTCATCTTCGGCAGCGACGGCGGCGCCTACGCCTCCTACGACCGCGGCCGGACCTGCCGCCACTTCGACAACGTCCCGGGCGGCGAGTTCTACGCCATCGGCGCGGACATGGAGGACCCCTACAACATCTACGGCGGGCTCCAGGACCACGACTCGTGGAAGGGCCCGTCGGAGGGCTGGACGGGCGAGGTCACGCTTGCCGACTGGGTGACGGTCGGCGAGGGCGACGGCATGTACAACCTCGTCGACCCCTCCGACAGCCGCTGGGTCTACAACAACCGCGAGTTCGGCGTTATGTGGCGCTTCGACCAGAAGACCGGGGTCCAGACCGACATCCAGCCGAAGCGGGCGGCCGGGCGAGAAGCCCCTGCGGTGGAACTGGACGCCGCCGCTGGCCATGTCGCCGCACAACCCGGCCATCATCTACGCCGGGGCCCAGGTCCTCTTCCGCTCGCTCGACCGCGGCGACCACTGGGAGGAGATCAGCCCCGACCTGACGACCGACGACGCGACCAAGGAGCACGGCGAGGGGAATATCTCCTACTGCACGCTGACGACGATCGCCGAGTCGCCCGCGAAGCCGGGCGTCATCTGGACGGGCGCCGACGACGGCAAGGTCCAGGTGACGCGGGACGGCGGCGCGACCTGGCTCGACCGCACGGCGAAGCTCGCGGCGGCCGGGGCGCCCGCGAACTTCTGGACGAGCCGCGTCTTCCCCTCGCCCCATGACGCCGGGACGTGCTTCGTCGCCAAGACGGGCCTGCGCTTCGACCTCTTCCAGCCCGTCCTTTACAAGACCACGGACTACGGCGAGACCTGGACGTCGATCGCCGGGAACCTCCCGCCGGACAAGCCCATCAACGTCGTCATCCAGGACCGCAAGAACCCGGACCTCCTCTTCGCCGGCACGGAGCAGGGCGTCTACGTGACGCTCGACGGCGGCAAGGCTTGGTGGCCGTTCAAGGCGAACATGCCCTGGCTCAAGGTCACGGACCTCCTCATCCACCCGCGCGAGAACGACCTGGTCGTGGCGACCTTCGGCCGGAGCCTGTGGATCACCGACATCTCGCCGCTCCAGGAGATGACCGAGGCGACGCTGGCCGAGGACGTCCACCTCTTCGAGGTCGCGCCGAGGACGCAGAGGACGACGGGCGGCATCGGAAATTACGGGCTTCTCGGCGACAGCCACCTCTCGACGCCGAACGGACCGAACGCCGCGGCCGTCCGCTATTACCTGAAGACGAAAGCCGCGGGGCCGGTCAAGGTCACGGTCGCCGACCTCTCCGGCCAGGTCCTGGCCGAGCTCGTCGGTCCCGGCGAAGCCGGGCTCAACACCGTCCTCTGGCCGATGCGCCTGCGGCCCGCGAGGGGGGCGCAGGCGGGTTACGAGGGCTTTTATGGCGGCGGCCGCCTGGTCGACCCCGGCGAGTACGTCGTGACGCTCGAGGCTGGCGGCCGGAAGCTCACGAGGAGCTTCCTCGTCCGGGGCCGGCAGGGCTGGACCGTCGGCCCCGTGACGGCCGTGATCAAGTAGGACAAGGCCCAGGCCCGGGAGACACGCCCCCGGACCCGGGGCCGTCATGCCGAAAACAGAGCGTGTCTAGAAGTCGAAGTCCAGGAGCAGCGAGAAGAGATCCTCCTTGAGCGGGCCGCCTGCGCGCGAGACCCGGTGCGTGTACTCGGCGTGCAGGGCGACGTTGACCGCCGACCAGCTGCCGAGATAGTAGCGCGCCAGGGCCGAGTAGGCGTCCACCTTGCCGACCAGGTTGTAGCTCGGCGGCCGGACCCAGTTGAACATCACGGAGGCGACCAGGCGATTGTTGGCGAGACCGGCCCAGTCGAGCTCCGCGACACCGCCCCAGAAGTCGTAGTTCCTGGTCTCGTCGACCGGGTTGAAGGCGCGGTTGTCGACGCCCCAGAAGGCCATGCCCTGCAGGTTGAAGGTCGACCAGTTCAGGCTGACGTCGCCGCCGACCCGGGTGAAAGTCTTGTTGGCGTGGCCGCCGATGTCCCCGACGGGTGAGACGACCGACCCCGCGTAGCTCGTCGGCTGCCAGCCCAGGTAGCCGAAGACGCCGACCCGCTGGCCCGCCGACTGGCCCTCGCCCTTGCCGAAGGTCTTGGAGAAGGCGAAGTAGAGGTCGTTCCACTTGTTGTTGTCGGGGTTGGCGCCGGTGCCGCTGATGTAGCCGAGGGCGTACTTGAGGCCCGGCTGGAAGCGGCCCGTGGCCTCGAGGCCGATCTGGTTGGCCGAGAAATCGTAGCTGCTGAGCGTCCCGGCGAAATTGTAGATCTCGAACGGCTGGAGGATGTAGTAGAGGCGCTTGGAGCTCAACAGCTGGAAGGCCGGCTCGAAGCGGCCGACGCGCAGGTTGAGCTTGTCGCGGATGATGTTCGAGAAGACGACGTTGGCCGACTCGAGGGCGCCGAGCTGCGCGGGGTTGTTCCCGGCGCCCGGGCCGGTCCAGTCCGCGGCCGGCTCGTCGATGCGCGGCGTGTAGACGAAGAAGAACGAGATATTCTTGTGGAGGACGCCGCCGCCGAGGAGGTCCAGGCCGTAGAGATGGAACCCGCCCGCCGTCTGGCCGCCCGTGCCGTAGAGGCTGTAGCCGGCCGTCGTCCGCAGGGCGATGGGGATGCCGTCCTCGAAGACCGTCTTCTCGAGGCCCTGCTGGCCGGGGATCTGGTAGCCGTTGTCGCGGAAGCGCTGGCCCCAGTCGTTGAGCTTGGGGAAGGCGACGTGGCACATGTTGCAGTTGAAGCCGTGCTTGCGGGCGAAGGCCGGGATGGCCAGGGCGGCCTGGCCGAGGACGAGGAGGGCGAAGAGAACGCCGAAGAGGGTCGTCAATGTCTTTTTCACGGCTCCCTCCTCACTTGTGCAGGTCCCGGGCGTCGAATGGGCTTGACGTCCGCGACCTCGGGGTTGAGGCTGTCAGGGCCTTGATGAACGCGACGAGCGCGGCCTGTTCGTGCGCGCTCAGGGCCAGGGGCACCATCAGCGGGTCGAGGTTCGGATCCTTCCCGCCGCCCTTGTTGTAGAACTCGATGACGACCTCGAGCGTCTTCTCCGAGCCGTCGTGGAGATACGGGGCGCGCAGGGCGGCGTCGCGCACCGTCGGCGTCTTGAAGGCGCCCTTGTCGCGCGGGTCCTTCGTGATCTGCTAGCGCCCGTAGTCCGGGTTCTTGGGGTCCTTGGCCGGGACGCCGAGGTTGTGGAAGCGGCCGTCGCTGAAGTAGGGGCCCCAGTGGCAGGACGTGCAGTGCCCCTTGCCGTTGAAGATCTCGAGGCCCTCCTTCTCCAGGCAGGTCAGGGCGTCGTGGTCGCCGCGGACGAAGCGGTCGAAGCGCGAGTCGGTCGTGACGACCGTCCGCTCGAAGGCGGCGATCGCGTCGGCGACCTGATCGACCGTGATCGGGCCCTCGCCGAAGACCGCCCGGAACTCCTCCTCGTACCCCGGGAGCTTCGAGACCGTGCGGATCATGGCCTGGTGCGTGTTGCCCATCTCGACCGGGTTCTGGATGGGGCCCTTGGCCTGGTCCTCGAGGAGCGGCGAGCGGCCGTCCCAGAACTGGAGCGGGGCGTAGGCGGCGTTCGAGACCGGGGGGGCCCGGCGGCCGCCGAGCTGGCCGCGGATGCCCTTGCTCGTCGGCCCCTCGTCGGACCAGCCGAGCGCGGGGTTGTGGCAGGTGGCGCAGCTGACCGTGCCGTCGGCCGAGAGCCGGGCGTCGAAATAGAGCTCCTTGCCGAGGTGGATCTTCAGGCTCGAGGGCGGGTTTCCCGGAGGCGAGACGACCGGCGGCAGCGGGCCGAGCCGCTGGGGCCCGAGCTGGTGGACGTTGACCTGGGTGATGGGCGGCGCCTTCTCGTCGGCCGCGCCGGCGGCGCCCCAGCCCGCCAGCAGCAGACCGGCGGCGAGCACGGCGAGCCAAATCCTCTTTCCCATGTTCTCCCTCCTCAGGACGCGGGATGGGCGGAACGCGCGGGACGGGTAGCCATTCAGGGCCTGTCGGTGTTCCCGGGCGGCTTGACCGGCCGCCCTCCCTCGCGTTTGCGAGCCGAATATAAACGGGCCGAGAGGCGGTTGTCAAGAGCGCGGCATTGCCCGATCTTCCTCCGATGAGGTATAGTGTTTGTCATGCGTATCGTCAGGATCGGAAGAGGAAATTGGGAAATGAGTATTGTGTCCCCGATTAAAAGGATCGCCGCCGGGGCGTCGCTCACGGCCCTCGGTCTCGCTTTCGCCGCGGCCTGCGCGGAGAAGCCCAAGGCCGATTACCCGGCGAAGCCGGTGCCTTCACGGACGTCCGCCTGGACGACGCCTTCTGGGCCCCCCGCCTCGAGAAGAACCGGGCCGTGACCATCCCCCACCTCTTCAAGATGGAGGAGGAGACGGGCCGGCTCAAGAACTTCGACCTGGCCAAGGACGCCCTCGGCGGGGCGACGGGCCTCAAGTTCTGCGACGAGCTATCCCTTCGACGACTCCGACGTCTACAAGACGATCGAGGCCGCCTCCTACGCCCTGGCGACGCGCCCCGACCCCGAGCTCGAGAAGTACGTCGACGGCGTCATCGACCGGATCGCCGCGGCCCAGGAGCCGGACGGCTACCTCTACACGGTCCGGACGGTCGGCGGCCCGCCGCCCGTCGACTGGATGGGCAAGGAGCGCTGGTCGCACCTCTACATGAGCCACGAGCTCTACAACCTCGGCCACCTCTACGAGGCCGCCGCGGCCCACTACCAGGCGACGGGCAAGACGAGCCTCCTCAACATCGCCGTGAAGAGCGCCGACCTCGTCGCCAGGGAGTTCGGCCCCGGCAAGCGGACGAACCCGCCCGGGCACGAAGAGATCGAGGTCGGCCTGGTCAAGCTCTACCGGGCCACCGGCAAGACGAAGTACCTCGACCTGGCCAAGTTCTTCATCGACGCCCGCGGCCGGACGGCCGGGCGCGTTCCCTATCGCGGGGACGACGGGCGGGAGCTCCTCCTCTACGGCCCGTATTCCCAGGACGACAAGCCCTTCGTCGAGCAGACCGAGGCCGTCGGGCACGCCGTGCGGGCCGGCTACCTCTACGCGGGCGCGGCCGACGTCGCCGCCCTGACGGGCGACAAGGCGTACGTCGCGGCGCTCGACAGGATCTGGGCCGACGTCGCCGGGACGAAGATCTACCTCACGGGCGGCATCGGCGCCGCCGGCGCCTGGGAGGGCTACGGCCCGGCCTACCGCCTGCCGAACGCCAGCGCCTACGCCGAGACCTGCGCCAACATCGCCACCTTCCTCTGGAACTCGCGGATGTTCCGGCTCGAGGAGGACGCGAAGTACGTCGACGTCATGGAGCGCATCCTCTATAACGGCGTCCTGTCCGGGATCTCGCTCTCGGGCGACCTCTTCTTCTACCCCAACCCGCTCGAGTCCCACGGCCAGCACGCGCGCGTGCCCTGGTTCGGCTGCGCCTGCTGCCCGCCGAACGTGGCCCGCGTCCTGGCCTCGGTGCCGGGCTACGTTTACGCGGCCGGCGAGGGCAAGGTCTTCGTCAACCTCTTCGTCCAGGGGAAGGCGAGCCTCGCGGCCGGGAAGGCCCGGCTCGAGATCGTCCAGACGACCGAGTACCCCTGGAAGGGGCACGTCAGGATCGGGGTGCGGCCGGAGAAACCGACGCCGTTGACACTCTATGTCCGTATCCCCGGCTGGGCCGTGGGCCGGCCCGTGCCGTCGGACCTCTACCGGTACGCGGACGCGCCGGCGCCGAAGCCGGCGGGCGAAGCGGCCCAGGCCGAGATCGTCGCCGAACCCGCGGTCCGCGACGTCGAGATGCCGACGGCCAAGGTCAACGGCGAGCCCGTGGACGTCATCCTCCAGAAGGGATACCTCGTTCTCGACCGGACCTGGCAGCCGGAGGACGTTGTCGAGGTCAACCTGCCGATGCCCGTGCGCCGCGTCCTCGCCAACGACAAGGTCGAGGCCGACCGCGGCCGGGTCGCCGTCGAGCGAGGGCCGCTCGTCTACTGCGCCGAGGCCCCGGACAACGGCGGGCGGGTCCTGAACTTCGTCCTCCCCGACGGCGCGCGCCTGGCCGACGAGATGCGGCCCGAGCTCCTCGACGGCGTCGTCGTCATCAAGGGCGAGGCCGAGGCCGTGAGCGAGAAGGGCGGCAAGCCCGTCGTCGAGAAGAAGGACATCACCCTCATCCCGTATTACGCGTGGGCCAACCGGGGCGCGGGCGAGATGGAGGTCTGGCTCGCCCGCGAGCCGTCGAAGGCGCGGATGGCCATGGAGCCGGGCCTCGCGCTCGAAGGCGACGGTGACGGCCTCGGACGGGGCCAAGGGGCTGAAGGGCGTCAACGACGGGTACGACCCCGAGAGCTCGGACGACGGCACGGGCTACGTCCACTGGTGGCCGAAGAAGGGCGGCGCGGAGTGGGTCGAGTACGCCTTCGCGGAACCCGTCCGCGTGTCCGAGGCGTCCGTCTACTGGTTCGACGACACGGGCGGCGGGGGGTGCCGGGTGCCGGCGTCCTGGAAGATCGCTCTACAAGGCGGGGGACAAGTGGCTTCCGGTGACGGCGGCCGGGACGTACGGCACGGCCAGGGACGCCTGGAACACGGTCCGGTTCGCGCCGGTGAGGACGACGGCCTTGCGGCTCGAGATCGAGGAACAGAAGGACTGGTCCGTTGGCCTCCACGGTTGGAAAATTAAATAGAATTGTGACGAGGGACAGCCCCGCAGAGCGGGGAGTCCCCTTTTTTTGCTTGACAATATGCACATATGTACATACATTGGCCGTGAGGAGGGGACATGGCCATGAAGACTGACCCTGCCAAGAGCGGCGGCAAGGCCCGCATCACCATCCGGCTCGACCGCGAGGTCCTCGACTGGTTCCACGCCAAGGCCGAGGACGGCGGAGGCGGGAACTACCAGACGATGATCAACAACGCCCTCCGGGACCACGTCCACCAGGGCGGCGAGAGCCTGGAGGCCGTGCTCAGGCGCGTCATCCGCGAGGAGATGAAGGGCGAGGCGGCGGAGCCGGAGCTCGAGGTCATCCCCCGCGGCCGCTTATAGTATAGAAGGCAAGAGGGACTGCCCCGCTTGGCGAGGCTGTCCCTCTTAACAATTCGGGCGCGTTGACAGCCCGCGGGCGGACGTTGTAAATTCCCCGGCGCGAGCCTTCCTTCCCCGTCTTCCCCCGGGGGCGAAGGCCGAAGCCCCGCACGGGAGGAGGCAAGATCATGCTCCGCAAGAGGCCTTTTGACGGGACCCCGTCCTGTCGGATCGTTCTCGTCGTCCTCGCCGCCCTGTCCATCGCGGCGGTGGCCTGCAAGTCGGAGCCGCCCCGGGCGGCCGACGAACTCGCGGGCCGTCTTCAGTTCATCGCCAACCCGTCCTTCGAGGACGGCGCCGGCGACAAGGTCGCGGGCTGGGAGCCGCGCACGTTCCGCGGCGAGCCGGCCTTCAAGGTCGAGCCCTCGGGCCGGACGGGGGCGCGGTCGGTCGCCATCTCCTCCGCCAAGGGCGCCGACGCCGCCTGGTCGGCGGTCGTCCCCATCAAGCCCTTCTGCCGCTACCGGCTGAGCGGCTGGGTCCGGACCGAGGACCTCGTCCCCGGGAAATCGAAGGGCGCGCTCATCGCCGTCGAGGGCTTCCCGGCCTGGCAGACATCGCCCGTCACCGGAACGCAGGACTGGACCCAGGTCGCGGTCGAGTTCGACGCCGGGGCCAACGACGCCCTCGAGGTCCATTGCCTCTTCGGCGGCTGGGGCGAGGCGACCGGCAGGGCCTGGTTCGACGACGTCCGCCTGGCCTGGGTCTCGGGCCAGGAATACATCCCGCCGGCCGTCCGCATCAACGCCGAGAAGACGGGCCCGCCGCTCTCCAAGTACATCTACGGCCAGTTCATCGAACACCTCGGCCGCTGCATCTACCAGGGGATATGGGCGGAGATGCTCGAGGACCGCAAGTTCTTCTGGCCCGTGGGCCAGGGCGAGTCGCCCTGGAAAGCCGTCGGCGACCCGGCCCGCGTCCGGATGGACAAGACGCGACCGTTCACCGGCGCCCACTCGCCGCGCATCTCCCTCGACGGAACGGACGGCGGGCGGGCTCGTCCAGGAGGCCCTCGCCCTCGTCCAGGGCAAGGACTATGTCGGCCGCGTCGTCCTCGCCGGCGAGCCCGCCGCGGCTCCCGTCAGGGTCAGCCTGGTCTGGGGCGCCGACCCGACGATGAGACAGACGGTCGAGGTCAAGGACATCGGTCCCGGCTGGAAGACCTTCCCGCTCGCCTTCCGGGCCGGCGCCTCGACCGAGGCCGCCCGGCTCGAGATCGTCTCTTCGGGACGGGGCTCCTTCGCCGTGGGCACCGTCTCCGTCATGCCCGCGGACAATGTCGACGGGTTCCGCGCCGACGTCCTGGCCCTGCTCAAGGAGCTCGATTCACCCGTCTACCGCTGGCCCGGCGGCAATTTCGCCTCCGGCTACGACTGGCGGGACGGGATCGGCGACCGCGACCGCCGCCCGCCGCGCAAGAACCCGGCCTGGCGGGGCGTCGAGCACAACGACGTCGGCATCCACGAGTACCTCGACCTCATGCGCCTCCTCGGCGCCGACCCGTATGTCACGGTCAACAGCGGCCTGGGCGACGTCCGCATGGCCGTCGAGGAGGTCGAGTACGCGAACGGCGCCGCCGCGACGCCCATGGGCAAGCTCCGGGCCGCGAACGGCCACCCGGAGCCGTGGGGCGTCAGGTTCTGGTCGGTCGGGAACGAGATGTACGGGAGCTGGCAGCTCGGCCACATGCCCCTCGCCGACTACGTCCGCAAGCACATCCAGTTCGCCGTGGCCATGAAGTCGGTCGACCCGTCGATCAAGATCGTGGCCGTCGGCGCCGTCGGCAGGTGGGACGAGACGATGCTGGCCGAGGCCTCGAACCGCATGGACCTCCTGAGCGAGCACTTCTACGTCGGCGAGAGGCCGGGGCTCCTCAGCCACGTCAGCCAGGTCCCGGCCGAGATCCGGCGCATCGCCGACGCCCACCGGAAATACCGCGCCGCGATCCCGACGCTCAAGCTCAAAGAAGTGCCGGTCGCCCTCGACGAGTGGAACTACTGGTACGGCCCGGACCTCTACGGCGAGATCGGCGTCCGCTACTTCCTCAAGGACGCCCTGGGCGTCGCGGCCGGTTTCAACGAGTTCGCGCGCCAGAGCGACGTCTACTTCATGGCCAACTACGCCCAGACCGTGAACGTCATCGGGGCCATCAAGACGACGAAGACCGCGGCCGCGTTCGACACGACGGGCCTCGTCCTCAAGCTCTACCGCGCTCACTTCGGGACGGTCCCGGTCGAGGTCATCGGGCCCACCCCGGCCGCCCCGCTCGACCTCATGGCCTGCTGGAAGGACGAGGCGAAGCGCGTGATGACGGTTTCGATCGTCAACCCGACGAAGGGGGAGCAGACGGTCACGGTCGACACCGGGAAGCTCGGGCTCGCGCCGACGGCCAAGCTCTATCTCATCACCGGCGAGCGACCCTCAGCTTTATAACGAGCCGGGCAAGCCCCCGGCCGTCGTCATCCAGGAGAAGGCCGGCGTGCCGTTCGGGAAGAAGCTGACCCTGCCGCCGGTCAGCGTTTCGCTCTACGAGGTCGCGGTCCGGTAGGGCGCGGCGGAAAGCGGGGCCGGCACGGCTAGCCTCCGGCCCCGCGGCCGGTCACTTGATGGGGACCGCCTTGAAATCCGCCTTCTTCTTGAGCCCCGAGAGGAGCGTGTCGAAGGCGGCGTTCTCCTTCTGCTGCTTGATCTGGGCCTCGATCTGCGCCTTGACCTGGTCGAAGGGCTGCGTTTCCTTCTTGCGGTTCTCGACCTTGAGGATGTGATAGCCGTAGGTCGTCTCGACGATGCCGCTGATCTGGCCGACCGGCACGGTGAAGGCGGCGTCCTCGAACGGCTTGACCATCTTGCCCCGGCCGAAGTCCTCGTAGAGGCCGCCGTTCTCCTTGGAGCCCGGGTCCTCGCGAGTACTGCTTGGCCAGGGCGGCGAAATCCTCGCCCTTTTTCGCCCGGGCCAGGATGTCTTCCATCTTCTTGCGGATGGCCGCCTTCTCGGCCGCGGTCTTGCCCTGGGTCAGGAGGAGGATGTGGCGGACGCTGGCCGTCTTGTCCTCGTCGTAGGCCTTGCGGACCTCGGCGTCGGTGACCTTGGTCTCGCTGGCCACGGCGGCCTCGAGGTATTTCCGGATGGCCAGGTCCTCCGCGATGCTCTTCTTGACGAAGTCGAGGCTGACGCCGTTCGTCTTGAGCGCCTCGAGGAACTGGGCCTCGCCGCCGGCCCGGGCGTACTGGGCCTCGAGGGCCTTCTTGACCTCTTCTCCGCGTGGCCGTCTTCTTGGCCTCGACGGCGGCGGCGTAGAGGAGCTTGCCGCTCGCCGAGCTGGACGCCCTGGCCGCTCGATGATGGCCTTGATGCGCTGGGCGTCCTGGCTCTTGAGCCCCTGGGCCTGCGGGCCCATGGTGTCGAGGAACCACTGGAGGACCTCGCCGGCCGTGACGTCGAAGGTCTTCGCCGTGACGACGACGAGGTTCTTCTCCGGGTCGAGGGCGGGGACGGACGGCGGCGAGGTCCTTGGCCAGCTGGTAGGCCGGCGTGCCCGCGGCCATCTTCATCGGCGCCTCCTTCTTGGGGCCGCAGGCGGCGGCCGCGAGAGCCGCCGCGAGGATCAAAACCAGGCTTTCTTCATGTTCGTCTCCTTGGATCGCGAAAGAGCATCTACTAAACCACATCCGGGGCGGGAATTCAAAGGAAATCTCCCGCCGGCCGACGGCGCCGGCCCTCACTTCTCGAGGTGGATCGTTCTCCCGGTAATCGACGGAGATCTTGGCGCCGCCCGGGCGGGGCCGGAGGAGCTCGAGGACCTTGAGGAAGGTCTTGTTGCGGCGCTTCCACGTCCGGTTGAGCTTGCGGGCGTAGTGGGCGACGCCCACGCTGAGCCACTCGCCGGCCATGACCTTCCGGGCCGTCTGCTTCAGGGAATAGAACTTCTTGTGGCAGAAGAGCTGGGCCTTCTGCAGGTCCGGGAGGGAGAACCGGGCGGGCTGGAAGACGACGTGGTGGGCGTCGTAGAGCGCCCAGTCGCGGAAGCGCAGGCGGTTCTCGGCCTCCATCCGGTCGTAGAACTCCGAGCCGGGCAGGGGCGTCAGGATGAGGAACTGGGTCGTGGACAGCCGGGCCTTCTTGGCGAAGCGGAGGGTCTTCTTGACCGTCTTCCAGTCGTCCTGGTCGAAGCCGAGGACGAACATGCCGTGGATGTGGATCCGATGCCGGCGCAGGACCCGGACGGCCTGGACGAGGTCGGCCACGGTCTGCTTCTTCTTCATGGCGTCGAGGCGAATCGGGGTTGACCGACTCGAAGCCGATGTAGACGGTGTGGCAGCCGGCCTTCTTCATCAGCCGGACGAGCTCGACGTCCCGGGCGACGTCGGCCCGGACCTGGGTCGTCCACTCGAACCGGAAGCGCTCGCGGATCATGGCCTGGAGGAGCTCCTTGGTCCGCTCCCGGTTGGCGGCGAAATTGTCGTCGTAGAAGAAGATGGCGCCGCCGCGGCGGTCGTAGCGGCGGAGCTCGCCGATGATGTTCTCCGTCGAGCGGAAGCGGTACTTTTTCCCGAACATGCCCGGTCACGGAGCAGAACGAGCAGTCGAAGGGGCAGCCCCGGGACGTCTGGACGGGAATGGGCGGGGTGAACTTGCGGCGGCCGGGGTCGGGCTTGAGGAGGGCGAGGTCCGGATAGGGGATCGCGTCCAGGTCCCTCGCCATCGGCAGCATCGGGTGGTGGACGGCGGCGCCGTCCGCCTTCGAGCGAGAGGTTGGGGACGGCGGAGAAGTCGCGGTCCCCCTCCCAGGCGTCGATGAAGGCCGTCAGGGCCGCCTCGCCCTCGCCCCGGATGACGAAATCGGCGTGCTCCAGGGCCTCCTCGGCCAGGAAGGTGACGTGCGGCCCGCCCATGAGGACGGGGATCCCCATGGCCGCGGACCTTGTCGGCGATGGCGTAGGCCCGGGGCGCCGTCGAGGTGATCGTCGAGATGCCGACCAGGTCGGCCTTCGGCGACGACGTCGTAATCGACCCGCCGGAGGTCCTCGACGAAGACCTCGACCTCCCAGCCGCGCTTCGCCATCATCGTCCCCAGGATGAGGACGCCCAGCCGGGGCAGCGGGAATTCCGAGAAGATGTGGAGGTTCGGGGCCTGCGGCTCGATGAAGACGATCTTAGGCATGGTCGTCCTCCTTTGGCCGCCGTTCCCGCGCTTCTGGTTCCTGGCCTTGAGGCCCTGGATGTCCTTTTTCTTCTTCTTCAGGAGGTCCTCCCAGCGCTCGATCGCCCTCCTCGAGGAGGTCCATCTTGTCGAAGAGCGCCTGGATCGCCTTGAGCATGGCCGTCGAGCTTGGCTTCCACCTCGGCCTTGGGAAAGGAGTCGAGGTCGTCCTGGATGGCGAGCAGGGTCCGGACGTCGTCCGAGATGGCCTTGATCTCCTCGAGCGTGTAGCCGAAGAGCTGGAGGTCGCGGATGAGCTTGCAGATGAGGACATACGGCCTCGGAGTAGAGCCGGAATCCGCCCTCGGTCCGCATGTCGGGCTCGATGATGCCCTTGTCCTCCCAGTGCTTGATCGTCCGGGGGCTGACGCCGGACCGCTCGGCCAGGTTGCCGACGGTGAGGAAACGGTCCTTCTCGGCGGCCGGCTTCCGGCCGTCGCGGTCCTGGGGAAGGCCGACCTTCTTGATGATCTTCTGGATCTCCTCCGGCGCCGTCGCCGTCGTCCAACGGCAAGGTCGTGACGGGTGCGCTCAAGGGCACGGCGAACTCGCCCAGCCCGAGCGCGTCGCCGAGCGCCTCGTCGAAGAGCCCCACGCCGCGGGCGACTGCGACGACCGACGCCAACGGCATCACGTCCGTCGGCGGACAGCCCCCGATCCAGTCCAAGAACAACGACGCGGCCCTGCAGGCGGCGTACGCCAGCCTGGACTGCCCCAAGACCGGCGCCACCAAGGGCGGTCTCGCCGACCCGACGCAGTTCCTCGTGACCTGCTCGAAGGACGGCTCGCTCAAGTACCTGCTCGACAAGGCGGCCGTGCCGCGGCACCGAGATCTCCAGCGCCTCCGCGGGCCTCTCGCAGTCCGGCGGCGGCTGGGAGGTCAACCTGACCTTCACCTCCACCGGCGCCCAGCAGTTCGCCACCGTGACCGGCCAGCTCGCCCAGAACCCGTCGCCGCAGAACCAGTTCGGCATCGTGCTCGACGGTCTCGTCGAGTCCTCGCCGTACGTCAGCGCGGCGATCCTCGGCGGCAGCGCGGTCATCACCGGTTCGTTCACGGCCGACGAGGCCAAGGCGCTCGCCAACGTCCTGAAGTACGGCTCGCTCCCGGTCTCGCTCGAGGTGTCCTCGGTCGAGCAGGTGTCGCCCACGCTCGGCAGCGACCAGCTCGACGCCGGCCTGATCGCCGGCGCTGCTCGGCCTGCTGCTCGTCGTGCATCTACCTCGTCTCTACTACCGGGCGCTCGGCCTCGTCGCGATCCGCCTCGCTCGTCGTGGCCGCGGCGATCACGTACTTCGTCTTCGTCGTGCTGAGCAGGCAGCTCGGCCTGACGCTGTCCCTGGCCGGCGTGGCCGGCGCGATCGTGGCCATCGGTATCACCGCGGACTCGTTCGTCGTCTACTTCGAACGCATCCGGGACGAGATCCGCGAGGGCCGTCGCCTGCGTGCGGCCGGCGACGCCGGCTGGGTCCGGGCCCGGCGCACGATCCTGGCCGCGGACTTCGTCTCGCTCCTCGCCGCGGTGGTCCTGTACTTCCTGTCGGTCGGCAGCGTGCGAGGCTTCGCGTTCACGCTCGGCCTCACCACGATCGTCGACGTCGTCGTCGCGTTCCTGTTCACCCGGCCGCTCGTGTCGATCCTCATGCGCACGCGCGTGGTTCACCTCCGGCAGCCCGTGGACGGGCCTGTCGCCCGACCGCCTCGGGGTCAAGCCCGCGCTGGTCGAGGTCGACGCCGCACCCGCGCCGAGGCGACGCCGGCGCCGAGCACGAAGGAGTCCTGATGTCCCGCCTCGGGACCGTCGCGCCACCGCCTCTACAGCGGCGAGGTCTCCTACGACTTCGTCGGCAAGCGCCGCCGCTGGTACGCCATCTCCGGCGTCATCCTGCTGCTCGCGCTGATCGGCGCTGCTTCGGCCGCGGGCTCAACCTCGGCATCGAGTTCAAGGGCGGGTCGGAGTTCACCATCCCGAACGCCACCTGCCACGGTCGAGCAGGCCCGCGCCGTCGGCCGAGGCCGCCGGCGTCCAGGACCCGATCGTCACCCAGGTCGGCCAGCCGACAACATCCGGGTCCAGACCCAGGCGCTCACGCCGACGCGAGTCCGCAGCCGTCACGATGCAGCTGTCGCAGGACCTCGGCGTCGCCGCAGGGCGACATCGCGGTGACCAGCTCGTCGGCCCGAGCTGGGGAGCGGAGATCACGCAAGCAGGCCCTGCAGGGCCTGGTCGTCTTCCTGGTCCTGGTGGTGGTCTTCCTGTCGGTCTACTTCGAGTGGCGGACTGGCGGTCGCGGCGCTCGTCGCGCTGATCCACGACCTCGTCATCACGATCGGCATCTACGCCCTGACCGGGTTCGAGGTCACGCCGGCCACGGTCATCGGCGTCCTGACGATCCTCGGCTACTCGCTCTACGACACCGTCGTCGTGTTCGACAAGGTGCAAGGAGAACACCCGCGCGATCACCTCGGGCAGCCGGCGCGACCTACAGCGAGGCGGCCAACCTCGCGCGTGAACCAGACCCTGGTCCGATCGATCAACACCTCGATCGTCGCGCTGCTGCCCGTCACCGCGATCCTCGTCGTCGGCGCCGGCCTGCTCGGCGCGGGCACGCTGAAGGACCTCGCGCTCGCGCTGTTCGTCGGCATGGCGGCCGGCACCTACTCGTCGATCTTCATCGCGACGCCGGTCGCTGTGCCAGCTGAAGGAGCGGCGGCCGGAGATGAAGGCGCTCGCGGCCCGCGTCGCGCAGCGCGCGCGCCGGCGGCGACGCCGAGGCACGCGGTCGCGCAAGAGCCGGCGGCGCGGCCGACGGCCACGGCCGTGCTCGACGACGTCGACACCGACGCCGGCCGCGGCACCGACGGCCGGCCGCGTCGACGCCCGACGACCTCGGCGGCACCGCGGCGCCGACCGGCCCGCGCAGCCAGCCGCAAGAAGAACCAGGCGCGCAGCAAGCGCAAGAAGTGATCGTCCGACGCGGCTCGACCGGCTGCTGCGACGAGCGGGTCCGGCGACGTCCCGGACTGGCCGGAGCCGGGCGTGACTGTTCCGCGACATCACGCCGCTGCTCGCCGACCCGGCCGGCGTTCGCCGCGGTCGTCGAGGCATCCGCGCCGGTCTGGCCGCGGCCGGCGTCGGCGCGTCGACCTCGTGGCCGGCGTCGAGGCGCGCGGCTTCATCCTCGGCGCGCCGCTCGCCTATCGCGCTCGGCGTCGGGCTTCGTGCCGGTGCGCAAGCAGGGCAAGCTGCCCGGCGACGTGCACGCGCGAGTCCTACGACCTCGAGTACGGCACGCGCCACGCTCGAGGTGCAGGTCGGCGCCGTCGCGGCCGGGCACCGCGTGCTCCTCGTCGACGACGTGCTCGCCACCGGGCGGCACCGCGTGCGGCGGCCGTCGCGCTGCTGCGTGCGCGCGGGCGCCGAGGTCGTCGGCGTCGCGGTGCTGCTCGAGCTGCCGGCCTCGGCGGCCGCGAGCGGCTCGGCGACCTGCCCGGTCGTCGCGCTGCGCGCCGTCTGACGCGCCCCGACGAGGTGTCTCGGCATCGGTCCCTAGACTGAGTCGCCACAGCACCACGCGAGGAGCAGCGTGGCCGAGGACGTCGTAGCAGGCACGGGCACCCCGGTGCCCCCTGCGTCGAGCCTGCGGCCGCGTCCGCGTCGCCGGCGTTCGAGGCGACCAGCCGCCGGTCCCTGCTGCCGCGCATCAACGCGCGTCGCGGCTCCGCACGGCAGAGCATGCACCCCGAGCTCGAGCCGCTGCTCCGCACGGTGCGAGCAGTTCCACCCCAAGGCCGACATCCAGATCGTCGAGCGGGCCTACGAGCGTGGCCGCGTACCTCCACCGCGACCAGAAGCGGCGCTCGGGCGACCCCTACATCACCCACCCGCTCGCGGTCGCGCACGATCCTCGCCGAGCTCGGCATGACCGCCGCCGACCCTGGCCGCCGCGCTGCTGCACGACACGGTCGAGGACACCGAGTACACCCTCGACGCGCTGCGCGAGGACTTCGGCGACGAGGTCGCGCGCGCTCGTCGACGGCGTCACCAAGCTCGACAAGGTCAAGTACGGCGAGGCGACGCGCCGCCGAGACCGTGCGCAAGATGGTCGTCGCGATGGCGCGCGACATCCGGGTGCTCGTCATCAAGCTCGCCGACCGGCTGCACAACATGCGCACGCTGCGCTGGATGCCGCCGGACGAAGCAGGAGAAGAAGGCGCGCGAGACCCTCGAGATCTACGCCCCGCTGGCCCACCGGCTCGGCATGAACACGATCAAGTGGGAGCTCGAGGACCTCGTCGTTCGCGACCCTCTACCCGAAGATGTACGACGAGATCGTGCGGCTGGTCGGCCAGCGGGCGCCCGTCGCGCGACCAGTACCTCGACCGAGGTCGATCGACAGGTCGAGGCGGACCTGCGAGAGGCCAAGGTCAAGGCCGACGGTCACCGGCCGGCCGAAGCACTACTACTCCGTCTACCAGAAGATGATCGTGCGCGGCCGCGACTTCGCCGACATCTACGACCTCGTCGGCATCCGCATCCTCGTCGAGTCGCGTCCGCGACTGCTACGCCGTGCTCGGCGTCGATCCACGCGCGGTGGAACCCGGTGCCCGGCCGGTTCAAGGACTACATCGCGATGCCCAAGTTCAACATGTACCAGTCGCTGCACACGACGGTGATCGGCCCGACGGGCAAGCCGGTCGAGATGCAGATCCGCACGCATGGACATGCACCGCGCGGCGGAGTACGGCGTCGCCGCGCACTGGCGCTACAAGCAGGGCAGCACGTCGGCGGCAAGTCCGGCGCCCGACGACATGGGCTGGCTGCGCCAGCTGCTCGAGTGGCAGCGCGAGACCGAGGACCCCGACGAGTTCCTCGACGTCGCTGCGCTACGACCTCGGCTCGACCGAGGTGTTCGTGTTCACGCCCAAGGGCGACGTCGTCGCGCTGCCGGCCGGCGCGACCCCGGTCGACTTCGCCTACGCCGTGCACACCGAGGTCGGCCACCGCACCGTCGGCGCGCGGGTCAACGGCAAGCTCGTGCCCGCTGGAGTCGACGCTCGACGAACGGCGACGTCGTCGAGATCTTCACCTCCAAGGCCGACGACGGCCGGGCCCGAGCCGCGACTGGCTGACGCTTCGTCGAGTCCCCGCGCGCCCGCAGCAAGATCAAGGCCTGGTTCTCCAAGGAGCGCCGCGAGGAGGCCGATCGAGACGCGGCAAGGAGTCGATCGCCCGCGCGATGCGCAAGGCAGGGCCTGCCGCTGCAGCGGCTGCTCGACCAGCCAGGCGCTGCAGGCGCTGCTCGCCGACCTGCACTAGCCCGACGTCTCCGTCGCTCTACGCCGCCGTCGGCGAGGGCCGCGTCTCGGCGCACCAGCGTCGTGCAGCGGCTCATCGACGCGCACGGCGGCGAGCCGAGGGCGCCGCCGAGGACCTCGCCGAGGTCATCAGCCCGACCCGCGTCGTCGCAGCGGCAAGGCGCGCCCGCCGGGCGACCCGGGCGTCGTCGTCGAGGGCGCCGACGACGTCTGGGTCAAGCTCGCGCGCTGCTGCACGCCGGTGCCCGGCGACGAGATCGCTCGGCTTCGTCACCCGCGGGCGACGGGCGTCTCGGTGCACCGCGCGCGACTGCGTCAACGTCGCCGGCGCTGCGGCAGGAGCCCGACCGCATGGTCGACGGTCGACGTGGGCGCCGACGGCGACGCAGCGTCTTCCTGGTCAACATCCAGGTCGAGGCGCTCGACCGCGCCCGGCTGCTGTCCGACGTCACGCGCGCGCTGTCCGACCAGCACGTCAACATCCTGCAGCGCCTCGGTCAGCACCACCCGCGACCGCATCGCGCTGTCAGCGCTTCACCTTCGAGATGGCCGACGCCAAGCACCTGGGCTCGTCCTCAAGTCGCGTGCGCAGCGTCGAGGGCGTCTTCGACGCCTACCGGGTCTGACCCCGCCGAGCAGCTACTGCGTCCGACCGGTCAGCACGGGGAGGCGACGGTGTGGCTCAGGCGCGCCGAGAACTCCTGCGGCGCCTTCTCGGCGGCGTCGAGCAGCGCCTTGGTGGTGGCGATCCGGCCCTCGAGGTCGGTCGGCCTTGCGGGTGTCGCCGGCGGCGACGGCGGCGGCGTGCTGCTTCTCGAGCTTCTCGAGCGACGCGCTGAACTGCTCGACGGTGGCGTTGGCGCGGGCCTTGGCCTCCGGGTTCGACGCGGCGCCACTGGTCCTGCTCGCCGTGGCGGACGGCGTCCTCGACCTTGCGCAGGCGGCCCTCGATGCGCTCCTTGTCGCCGCGCGGGACGTGGCCGATCTTCTCCCAGCGCTCCTGGATCGAGCGCAGCGCGGCCTTGGCGCCCTTGAGGTCGAGGTGTCGATGGCCTCGGCCTCGGCGAGCAGCGCCTCCTTCGCGGCGAGGTTCTCCGCGAAGCCGGCGTCGCGCTGGCCCGAGGGCGGCGTTGCGGGCGGCGAAGAAGGCGTCCTGCGCGGCGCGGAACCGGGTCCAGAGCGCTTCCTCGTCGGCCTTGCCGGCGCGGCCCGGAGGCCTTCCACCGCGACATCAGGTCGCGGTAGGCGCCGGCGGTCGCGCCCCAGTCGGTGGAGCCCTGCAGGCTCTCGGCCTCGGCGACGAGGGCCTCCTTGACCTGCTTGGCCTCGCCGCGCTCGCTGTCGAGCCGGGCGAAGTACTGGCGACGGTGCTTGTCGAACTGCGAGCGCGCGTGGCTGAACCGCTTCCACAGCGCCTGCTCGCCGGCGCGGTCGGCGCGCGGCGCTGCCTTCCAGTCGTCGAGCAGGGTCTTGAACCGCTCCCCGGTGGCCTTCCACTGGGTCGACTCCGCGAGGGCCTCGGCCTCGGCGACGATCGCCTCGCGGGCGGCGAGCGCGGCGGCCTTGGCCGCGGCGCGCGCCTCGGCGGCCGCCGTGCGCTTCTCGGCGACGAGCGGCGTCGAGCGCGTCGACCCGCGCGGTGAGCGAGGCGAGGTCGCCGACCATGGACGGCGAGGCGAGCGACTCGCGGGCGCGCTTCACGACGGCCGCGGCCTGCTCGGGGGCGGCCTTGCCCTCGGTCAGCGCGACGCGTCGCGAGGTCGACCTCGACCGAGAGGTCGTCGTACTTGCGCACGAAGAAGGCCAGGCCCTCGCTCGGGCGTGCCGGCGGCCCACTGGCCCACGGGGTGCTCCGCGCCGTCCGGGGTGCGGACGTGGACCGTGCCGTCGTCGTCGACCCGGCCGAACGTCTCCGAGTCGGTCGGGCGCGGCGGGGCGTCGGGGTCCTCGACGCGGGCTCGCGGCCGGAGCGGCGTCCGGGGCCGGGGCAGCCGCGACAGGACGCGGCGGAGCCGGACGGGTCAGGCCGGCCAGCGCCGCGGGCGACGGGCGCGGCCCGGGCTTCGGGGCGACGGGCGCAGCATCCGCCGCGGGCGCCTCCTCGGCGGCGGATGCGGGCTCGACGACGGCCACGGTCTCCTCGGCCACCGGCTCGGGAGCGACGGCCTCGGCGGACTCGACGACCTCGGGAGCGACGGCCTCGGGAGCCTGGACGGCCTCGGGAGCCTCGGCCGACACCTCGGCTGCGGGAGCCTCCGAAGGCACGTCCTGCGCGGGCTCGACGACCGCAGCGGGCTCCGCGGCAGGGGCGGGGTCCGCGGCGAGGTCGGAGCTCGAGAGCGCCTCCTCGACGGCGGGCTCGGCCTGCGTGTCGAGCGCGGCGGCCTCCTCGGCCGCGTCGCCTCGAGGTCCGGCGACGACGCGACGTGCGTCGGCCACCGGGTCGACCTCGACGGTCGTGGCGGCGGCGCCTCGGGGCGCGGGCGTCACCGCGTCCGGATCAGGGACGTCGGCGGGGCTGGTGCTGCTGTCGGTGCTCATGTCCTGGTTCACTCCTCAGCCGGCCAGCGAGGTGCCGGTGGTGGCCTTCGTGATGACGATCGCCTGGTTCGGCGCGGGTGCGCCCGCCCCAGTCTGCACTCCTGCGGCCGCGACGTTCTGCACGACGTCGAGACCGGAGACCACCTTGCCCCAGATCGTGTAGTCAGGTCCGAGAGTTGTGTCCTTGTAGACGATGAAGAACTGGCTGCCCGAGGTGCCCGGACCGGAGTTGGCCATGGCGACCGTGCCCGCGGGGTAGTTGTTCGCGCCGGAGGCGGGCAGGTTCTCGTCCGGGCATCTGTGTAGCCGGGGCCGCCGACGTCCTTGTTCGTCGGGCTGCCGCACTGGAGCACGTAGAGGCCCGACACGGTGAGCCGGAAGCAGTCGGATCGGTCGTAGAACCTCTGGGCGGCGAGGAACGCCATCGACTGGCGTCGTCTCCGGCGCCTTGCCGTGTCCATCTGGATCACGATGTCGCCGCAGTTGGTGGCCAGCTTCATGAACGTCGGCGGGGTCTTCGGCAGCGGGGAGCCGCCGGGCGCCGACCAGGTCTGGGTCTTCGTCGTCGGGCGTGGGCGCCTTCGCGCACGCCTTGGCCGAGGCAGCTCGCGCTCGAGGACGCGCTGGCGCTGGGGGAGGCGGGTGTCGCGAGGCCGTGCGTCGAGGTGTCGGAGCGCGAGCTGAGCACGATGGCCACCACGGCGACCGCCACGACCGCGAGGCCGGCGACGACGGCCGCGATGCGGTTACGACGCTTGCGCTCGACCGCCCGGGCCGCGCGGCGCTCCTGCTGGCGCTCGTACTTCTTGCGCGCCAGCTCCCGCTCACGCTTGTTGCTGCTCGACACGCCCTGCGTCTCCCGTCGCCTCGGGGGCGGCAACCCGGACCCCGAGGCGAAGTGTAGGGAGGAGTACCGGGGCGACCGCCAGCGGGGCGACGGGTAGGCTCGCCCGGTCGCGGGCGTTCGCCCATGCGGCCCAGAGACCACCCGCCAGGAGGCGTACGCCCGTGCTCGTCGTCGGCTTCCCCGCCGGGCCGTGGGGCACGAACTGCTAGGTCGTCGCCACCGGCCGCCGGCGAGCAGTGCGTCATCGTCGACCCGGGCCAGGACTCCGCCGACGGCATCGAGGAGGTCGTCCGCGAGCACGGCCTGTCGCCCGGTCGCGGTCCTGCTCACCCACGGGCACATCGACCACGTGTGGTCGGTCGTGCCCGTGTGCGGAGCACGCGGCATCCCGGCCTAATCCACCCGGCCGACCGCCACCTGCTCGACCGACCCGATGGCCGGCCTAGTCGCCGCAGACCCGCGACATGCTCGCTCGATGACCGGCGGACGTGCTCTCGATGGCCGAGCCGGACGACGTCGCGCGAGCTCGACCGACGGGCAGGAGCTCGAGCTCGCCGGGCTGACCTTCGTCGTGGACCACGCCCCGGGCCACACCGGGGGCTCGGTCGATGTTCCGGCGTGCGGGCGAGGCCGACGTGCCCCCGTGCTGCTGTCCGGCGACGTGCTGTTCGCCGGCTCGATCGGGCGCACCGACCTGCCCGGGCGGCGACCACGCCGCGATGCTGCGCACCTGCGCGCGAAGGTCCTGCCCGCTCGACGACGACGACCGTGGTGCTGCCCGGGCCACGGCGGCACGACCACCATCGGCCGCGAGCGCGCCACCAACCCCTACCTGCGCGCGCTCTGGCCGACGGCGCCGTGCCCGCGCCGACCCGAGGGCTGTGACATGAGCCGACCCGCCGCCGCTGTCCGGCTTCCCCGAGTGGCTGCCCGCCGAGCGCATCGTCGAGCGCGAGGTCCTCGACACGGCTGCGCGCGTGTTCGAGCTGCACGGCTTCGCCTCGCATCGAGACCCGCGCGGTCGAGCCGCTCGAGCAGATGCTGCGCAAGGGCGAGATCGACAAGGAGGTCTACGTCCTGCGCCGGCTGCACGCCGACGAGGACGAGGCCGACACCGGGCTCGGGCTGCACTTCGACCTCACCGTGCCGTTCGCGCGCTACGTGCTGCGAGAACGCCGGGCACCTCGAGTTCCCGTTCCGCCGCTACCAGATCCAGAAGGCCTGGCGCGGCGAGCGGCCGCAGGAGGGCCGCTACCGCGAGTTCACCCAGGCCGACATCGACGTCGTCGGCCGCGACACGCTCGCGTTCCACCACGAGGTCGAGGTGGCGCGTGGTGATGGCCGAGGTGCTCGCGGGCGCTGCCGCTGCCCGCCGCGCCGTGATCCAGGTCAACAACCGCAAGCTCGCCGAGGGCTTCTACCGCGGCGCTCGGCGCCGCCGACGCGGCCGCGGCCCTGCGCGCGATCGACAAGCTCGACAAGATCGGCGCCGACGCGCGTCGCCGAGCTGCTCGTCGAGCCGAGGCCGGGCTGACGCGCCGAGGGCCGCCCGGCTGCCTGGCGCTGGCCGCGATCCGCACCGACGGACACCTCGTTCGTCGAGCGGGTGCGCGCGCTCGGCGTCGAGCGACCCGCTGCTCGACGAGGGCCTCGCCGAGCTCGCCGCGGTGGTCGAGGGCTGCGCGACGTCGCGGATCGACCGGGCGCGCGTCGTGGCCGACCTGCGCGATCGCCCGCGGCCTCGACTACTACACCGGCACCGTCTACGAGACCCAGCTGGTCGGGCTACGAGCGGCTTCGGCTCGGTCTGCTCCGGCGGTCGCTACGACGCGCTGGCCGAGCGACGGCGCGCACGACGTACCCCGGGCGTCGGCATCTCCCTCGGCGTCTCGCCGGCTCTGGCGCGCGCTCCTCGGCCGCGGGCTCGTGACCGGCAGCCGCGCGCGTGCCCGACCGCGCGTGCTCGTCGCCGTCACCGACGAGGAGACGCGCGCCGAGTCGCGAGCGCGTCGCCGACGGCGCTGCGCGCGCCGCGGCATCGCCTGCGAGGTCGCGCCCAAGGCCGCACAAGTTCGGCAAGCAGATCCGCTACGCCGACCGGCGCGGGATCCCGTTCGTGTGGTTCCCCGGCAGCCGACGGCGGCACGACCGGTCAAGGACATCCGCTCCGGCGACCAGGTCGCCGGCCGATCCCGACGCCTGGAGCCCGCCGCGACGCCGACCTCGCACCCGATCGTCCGACTCGACCAGCCCCACGAACGAGGAGACCACCCGTGATCCGCACCCACGACGCCGGAACGCCTCCGCGCGGCCGACGCCGGGCAGACCGTGACGCTCGCCGGCTGGGTCGCCCGCCGGCGCGACCACGGCGGCGTGGCCTTCCTCGACCTGCGCGACGCCGTCCGGCGTCGTCCAGGTGGTCGTGCGCGACGCCGACGGTCGCGCACGCCGCTGCGCAACGAGTACTGCCTCAAGGTCACCGGCGACGGTCGCGGCGCGCCCGGAGGGCAACGCGAACCCGGACCTGCCGACCGGCGAGATCGAGGTGATCGCCGACCGACGTCGAGGTGCTCAGCGACGGCCGCGCCGCTGCCGTTCCCGATCGACGAGCACGTCGAGGTCGGCGAGGAGGTCGCGCCTGCGCCACCGCTACCTCGACCTGCGCCGCAGCGGCCCGGCGCGGCGCATCCGGCTGCGCAGCGAGGTCAACCAGGCCGCCCGCGACGTCCTCGTACGAGCACGACTTCGTCGAGATCGAGACCCCGACCCTGACCCGCTCGACGCCCGAGGGCGCGCGCGACTTCCTGGTGCCGGCGCGGCTGCAGCCCGGGCAGCTGGTACGCGCTGCCGCAGTCGCCCGCAGCTGTTCAAGCAGCTGCTGATGGTCGCCGGGCATGGAGCGCTACTTCCAGATCGCCCGCTGCTACCGCGACGAGGACTTCCGCGCCGACCGGCAGCCGGAGTTCACCCAGCTCGACATCGAGATGTGCTTCGTCGACCAGGACGACGTCATCGCGGTCGGCGAGGCCGTCGTCGCGCGCGCTGTGGCAGCGGGTCGTCGGCTACGAGATCGCCGCGCCGATCCCGCGGATGACCTACGCCGAGGCGATGGCGCCGCTTCGGCATCGACAAGCCCGACCTGCGCTTCGGGCTCGAGCTCGTCGACGTGCACCGACGTACTTCGCGCGACACGCCGTTCCGCGTGTTCCAGGCCGCCGTACGTCGGCGCGGTCGTGATGCCCGGCGGCGCCGGCCAGCCGCGCAAGCGAGCTTCGACGCGTGGCAGGAGTGGGCCAAGCAGCGCGGCGCCCGCGGCCTGGCCTACGTCACTCGTCGGCGAGGACGGCGACGCTCGGCGGGCCGGTGGCCAAGAACCTCAGCGAGGCCGAGCGGGCCGGCCTCGCGGCCGCGCGTCGGCGCCGAGCCGGGCGACTGCGTCTTCTTCGCGGCCGGCGAGGCCGGCGACGCCGCGCGCGCTGCTCGGCGCCGCCCGGCTGGAGATCGGCCGCCGGCTGCGGGCTGATCGACGAGTCCGCGTGGTCGTTCCTGTGGGTCGTCGACGCGCCGATGTTCGAGCCGCGACGGCGACCGCAGCGGCGACGTCGCGTCGGCACGGGCCTGGACCGCGGTGCACCACCCGTTCACCTCGCCGAACGCCGGAGTGGATCGACCGCTTCGAGGAGGACCCGGGCGAGGCGCTCGCCTACGCCTACGACCTGGTCTGCAACGGCAACGAGATCGGCGGCGGGTCGATCCGTATCCACCGCGCGCGACGTCCAGCAGCGGGTCTTCGACGTGATCGGGCTCGACGAGCGAGGAGGCCGCAGGAGAAGTTCGGCTTCCTGCTCGACGCGTTCGCGTACGGCCCGCCGCCGCACGGCGGCATCGCGTTCGGCTGGGACCGCATCGTGCGCGCTGCTCGCCGGTGCGGACTCGATCCGCGAGGTCATCGCCTTCCCGAAGACCGGCGGCGGCTACGACCCGCTCACCGGCGCCCCGACGCCGATCACCGCCGCAGCAGCGCAAGGAGGCCGGCGTCGACTTCGTCCCCGAGCCGACGACGCCGAGCCGTCGGCCACCGACCCGGTCGACGCCTGACTCAGCTCGGCGGGTCGAGGTCCCGACCGTGCAGCGGTCCTCAGGTCTGCCCCCGCGCGCAGGTGAAGCCGAGCCGGGAGTAGACCCGGCGGGCGGCGTCGTTGTCGGCGTACATCCCGAGCGTGACCGCCGGGGTGCGCCGCGCGGAGCGCGTCGACGTCACCTGTCCGCAGAGCAGCCGCGCGAGTGCTCGGCCGCGACGCTCGGGGTGGGTCGCCACGTCGTTGAGGTGGGCGGCGCCCGCCCGGGGCCGCGTCACGGCGAGGACGGCGGCCAGGCCACCGGTGTCCGGCAGCCCGCCCTCGGGGTCCTCGACCCCGGCCCAGCGGACCACGCGCGGGTCGCCGGGCGCAGCGGGGCGCTGGGAGAGGCGAGGTCGAGGAGCGGCCCGATGCGGTCGTCCCCGGCGTCGAGGTCGCGGACGACCGCGGACCCGTCGTACGCCGTGGTCATCGTGGCGGGGTCGGGCTCGGCGACGGTCCACCAGAAGTCCCACTCCCACGGCTCCGGCACGCGCAGCCCCTCGGGCAGCAGCTCCCGGCCGCCCCGGTGATCGTGACGCCGCGGACCTCGGCGTCGGTGCCCACGGTCGGCGCCCGCCAGCTCGTCGAGCAGCGCCGCCGCGGCGGCCAGGTGACCCGGGTCCGCAGGGTCGCCGGCCAGCCCGGTGGCCCAGCGCAGACCGCTGCGGTGCCGTCCGATCCAGGCGACCGCCTCGCCCTCG
>CAWDTC010000011.1:0-107642 GCA_963805045.1 Candidatus Aminicenantota bacterium | reverse complement strand
CCTCTTCCTAGGTGCCAATGACGCCCGAGTCACGGTCGCGCTGATCGGCACGCGCAACGACTCTGCGCCCGCTGCACTGCTATCTAAGAATTCGAACGCAGGCCGCGCACGATCTCCCGGCTTTAGGCGGCCCCCCGGACCGTGCCGAACCCCCGGTTTGGCTTTCTGGCAGCTACGCCACGCTGGGCCTTTGCGGCGAGCCAATCACTAGGTGCCCCACGCTCCAAGTCTCTCATCCTCGACTATTCGGCCCAATCACCCTTGTGTGGGTTAGCGCCTGGCGCATGGAGGCGGCCCCCCGCATGCACGCGGCTCGGCTAGGACCGGCTGGGCGTGCTCTACGAACGGTAAAGTTCCCGTCCCTGCCACCCATGTGGCAAGTCACCGCTTCTCTTTCGGGACATATGTGCTGCCAAGATCCGGGAAACACTGAAAACGCCGCTGGAGCGTGTACTTTTCACCAACCGCCTTCATCACACCTGGCGACCACGCTCTGGATTCAGGCACATATCTTTGACGTCACCGCCTATGATGATAAGGTCGAAATACTGCTGATCAACAAGCCGCTCCAAACTTGCCCGGGTCCAGTGGACCGAATCGCTAAGCTGAGTAACCGCCCAGAAAATCCGAGACTAGCACGCGTTTCCCACCGAGAATCAGCGCAACTACATCTTGCGATAAGACTCGCTGGCCGCCGAATGAGCTAACAAAAGCCGGACCCCGACATCCCGACGCCCCAGCCGGTCATCGACACCTTCCACGAGTACAGCGACCCGGTCCTCGGCTACGGCCCGGCCCAGGGCTTCCTCGAGCTCCGCCAGGCCGTGGCCCGCTATTTCGGGAACTACGGCATCCCCCTCGAGGCGGACAACGTCCTCATCACGAACGGCGGCTCCGAGGCCATCCATTTCTCGCTTCTCGATCGTCGCCGACGTCGGCGACGAGATCATCATCCCGGAGCCCTATCTACACGAACTACAACGGCTACGCATCGTTCGCCGGGACAAGGATCGTCCCCCTGCCCCTGCGGGTCGAGGACGGCTTCCGGCTCCCGCCGCTCGAGGCCATCGAGGCCAAGATCACGCCGCGGACCAAGGCCATCCTCGTCTGCTCGCCCAACAACCCGACCGGCACCGTCTACACGCCCGAGGAGCTCGAGCGGGTCATCCGCGTGGCCAAGGAGCACGACCTTTTCCTCATCGGCGACGAGGTCTACAAGGAGTTCATCTACGACGGGCTGAAGCACAAGAGCCTCCTCGAGTACGCGGACATCAAGGAGCGGGTCGTCGTCGTCGACAGCATCTCCAAGCGCTACAGCTGCTGCGGCGCCCGCATCGGGATGATCCTCACCCGGAACGCCGAGCTCTACCAGGCCGCCCTCAAGTTCGCCCAGGCCCGGCTCTGCCCGCCCTCGGTCGAGCAGATGGCCGCCCTGGCCGCCTACAACATGCCGATGGACTATTTCAAGCCCGTCCGCGCCGAATGGCAGAAGCGGCGGGACGTCCTCTACGAGGGCCTGAAGGACATCCCCGGCCTCGTCATCCGCAAGCCGCAGGGCGCCTTCTACGTCATCGTCCGGCTGCCGCTCAAGGACGCCGAGCACTTCACGGTCTGGATGCTCTCCGAGTTCTCGCTCGACGGCAAGACGGTCATGCTGGCCCCCGGCCCCGGCTTCTACGGGACGCCCGGCCTGGGCGCCGACGAGGTCCGCGTCGCCTACGTCATCAACGAAAAGGACCTCCGGGAGGCCCTCCGCGTCTTCAAGGCCGGGCTGGCCAAGTACCGGACGCTTTTCCCCTGATCCCCGGCCGTCCCGGGCCCGCCGGCCGGTTGAATTTGCCCCCGGTTCCGTGTATATTGCCTTGAATATTCCCTGAGCGAACGAAGGAGCTCTGCGATGGCAAAGAAATACGTCTATTTCTTCGGCGCCGGCGCCGCCGAAGGCAACATGAAGATGAAGAACATCCTCGGCGGCAAGGGCGCCAACCTGGCCGAGATGGCCGGGATCGGCCTGCCCGTCCCGCCCGGGTTCACGATCTCGACCGAGGTCTGCGACCTCTTCTACAAGAACGGCAAGAAGATCCCCGGCGGCCGTCCGGCGCGAGGTCGAGAAGAACCTGAAGAAGCTCGAAAAGGCCGTCGGCCAGGCGCTTCGGCGACGCCGAAGAACCCGCTCCTCGTCTCCGTCCGCTCCGGCGCCCGGGCCTCGATGCCGGGGATGATGGACACGATCCTCAACCTCGGCCTGAACGACAAGACGGTCGCCGGCCTCGATCGCCAAGACGGGCAACGACCGCTTCGCCTACGACTCCTACCGCCGCTTCGTCCAGATGTACGGCGACGTCGTCCTCGGCCTCAAGCCGTCAACAAGGACGACATCGATCCCTTCGAGGCGATCATCGAGAGGAAGAAGCACGAGCGCGGCGTCAAGATCGACACCGAGCTCACCGCCGACGACCTGAAGGACCTCGTCGGCCGCTTCAAGGCGGCGATCAAGGAGAAGACCGGCCAGGACTTCCCCGAGGACCCGATGAAGCAGCTCTGGGGCGCCATCGGCGCCGTGTTCGGCTCGTGGATCAACGACCGGGCCATCGCCTACCGCAAGATGTACGACATCCCCGAGGCCTGGGGCACGGCGGTCAACGTCCAGCTCGATGGTCTTCGGCAACATGGGCGACGACTCCGGCACCGGCGTCGCCTTCACCCGCGACCCGGCCACCGGCGAGAACGTCTTCTACGGCGAGTACCTGATGAACGCCCAGGGCGAGGACGTCGTGGCCGGCATCCGCACGCCCGCGCCGATCGCCGAGCTGCAGAAGGACGATCCCGAGGTCCTACGCCGCAGCTCGAGAAGATCCGCCACACCCTCGAGAAGCACTACACGCGACATGATGGACATCGAGTTCACCATCCAGCAGGGCAAGCTCTACATGCTCCAGTGCCGGGTCGGCAAGCGGACCGGCCTTCGCCGCGATCAGGATCGCCGTCGACATGGTCGGCGAGAAGCTCATCAGCGAGAAGGAAGCCCTCGCCCGGATCGAGCCGGACCAGCTCAACCAGCTCCTCCGGCCGATCTTCGACCCGGCCGAGAAGGAAGGCCGCGATCAAGGCCGGGCGGCTGCTGGCCAAGGGCCTGAACGCCGGCCCGGGCGCCGCCACCGGCCGGGTCGTCTTCAACTCCGACGACGCCGAGGCCTGGGCCGAAGCGGGGCGAGAAGGTCATCCTGACCCGCATCGAGACCTCGCCCGAGGACATCAAGGGCATGAACGCGGCCGAGGGCATCCTGACCGCCCGCGGCGGCATGACCTCGCACGCCGCCCTGGTCGCCCGGCAGATGGGCAAGGTCTGCGTCGCCGGCTGCGGCGACCTCGTCATCGACTATGCCAGCACACGCATGACCGTCAAGGGCCGGACGCTCAAGGAAGGCGACTGGATCTCGATCGACGGCACGACCGGCGAGGTGATCGAGGGCAAGATCGACACCAAGCCCTCGGAGGTCCTCCAGGTCCTCATCGAGAAGACGCTCGACCCGGAAGGACGCCCCGGTCTACCAGACGTTCGCCAAGGTCATGGCCTGGGCGGACAAGTTCCGGACCCTGAAGATCCGGACCAACGCCGACCAGCCCGACCAGGCGCGCCAACGCCGTCGCCTTCGGCGCCGAGGGCATCGGCCTCTGCCGGACCGAGCACATGTTCTTCGGCGAGGGCAAGATCGGCCCGATGCGCGAGATGATCCTGGCCGACACGCGTCGAGCAGCGCAAGGCCGCCCTGGCCAAGCTCCTGCCCGCTCCAGCGGAAGGACTTCGCCGGCATCTTCGAGGCCATGGACGGCCGGCCGGTGACCATCCGGACGATCGATCCGCCGCTCCACGAGTTCCTGCCCCACGAGGAGAAGGAGCAGCGCGAGCTCGCCGGCCGAGATGGGCATCTCCTACGAGAAGGTCAGGGAGCGCGTCGAGTCCCTCCACGAGTTCAACCCGATGCTCGGCTTCCGCGGCTGCCGGCTGGGCATCATCTATCCCGAGATCACCGAGATGCAGGCCCGGGCCATCTTCGAGGCCGCGGCGGCCACGAAGAAGAAGGGCATCGACGTCGAGCCCGAGGTCATGATCCCGCTCGTCGGCCACGTCAAGGAGCTCGCGGAACCAGGAGAAGATCGTCCGGCGCGACGGCCGAGGCGGTCATGAAGGAGCAGGGCGTCAAGTTCGAGTACCTCGTCGGGACGATGATCGAGATCCCGCGCGGCGCCCTCACCGCCGACGAGATCGCGACCGTGGCCGAGTTCTTCAGCTTCGGCACGAACGACCTGACCCAGACGACCCTCGGGCGTCAGCCGCGACGACGCCGGCCGGTTCCTCGCCCCTACGTCGAGATGGAGATCTACGCCAAGGACCCGTTCGAGTCCTCGACCGCGACGGCGTCGGCCAGCTCATGCGGATGGCCGTGGAGAAGGGCCGCGCGACGCGGCCGGGGATCAAGCTCGGCATCTGCGGCGAGCACGGCGGCGAGCCGTCGATCGATCGAGTTCTGCCACCTCATCGGGCTGAACTACGTCAGCTGCTCGCCCTTCCGGGTGCCCATCGCCCGCCTGGCGGCGGCCCGGGCGGCGCTCCTCAACCCGCCTGCCCCCAGGCGGCCGGTCGGGAAGGCGGTCCGCCAGCCCGCCCGGAAGCCGAAGAAGGCGTCCCGCCGGCGCTGAGCGCGGGCCTTTCCCGCGCCTCCGCCCTCCGTCCGTCCCCGTTTACCCCGGCCGGGTTTTTTGGTATGGTTAAGCCTTCATGGGCGAGTTCATCGACCTGCTGAAGTCCCTGGTCGGGAAGCGGTTCCCCTTCAAGTTCGTCTACAGCAACGAATACTGGATGTTCGACACGGGGCGGCACGTCTTCCCGCTCCAGAAGTACCGGCTCGTCTACGAGCATCTCCTGTCCATGGGCGCCCGCCGTGAGGATTTCCTCAGGCCGCGCCCGGCGACCGACGAGGACCTCCTCCTCGTCCACTCGGCCCGCTACATCAAGCACGTCAAGGCCGGCACCCTCAGCCCGGCCGAGGTCCAGGCCCTGGAGCTCCGCTTCTCGCCCGACCTCGTCCGCTTCGCCCTCCTCTCGGTCGGCGGGACCGTCCTCGCCGCGCGCCGGGCCCTGGAGGACGGGCTGGCCCTCCACATCGGCGGCGGCTTCCATCACGCCTTCCGCGACCACGGCGAGGGGTTCTGCGTTCTCAACGACGTGGCCGTGGGCGTGGAGAAGATGATCGCGGAGAAGAGGGCGGGCCGGGTCATGACCGTCGACTGCGACCTCCACCAGGGCAACGGCACGGCCTCCATCTTCCAGGGCCGGGGGGACGTCTTCACCTTCTCCATCCACCAGATGGACATCTACCCGTCGGAGAAGCCGGCCGGGACGCTCGACGCGGGGCTCTGGTCGGGGGACGGGGACGCGAAATACCTGGCCGAGCTCAGGTCCCACATCCCGAGGATCTACAAGGAGTTCCGGCCCGACCTCGTCCTCTACCTGGCCGGCGCCGACCCCTACGAGAAGGACCAGCTCGGCGGCCTGCGGCTGACCGAGGCCGGGCTGCGGGAGAGGGACCGGGTCGTCATCGAGGGCGCCCGGCGGCTGCGCATCCCGGTCGCGGTGCTGCTCGCCGGCGGCTACGCCCAGGAGATCGAGGACACGGTCCGCATCCACCTGAACACGATCCGGGCCGCCCAGCGCGTCCAGCGCGTCTGGGCCTGACCCGGCCGCTCAATCCTGCATGAAGACGTGGGCGAAGACCTTGGCGTCCCCGACCATGTTGTCGATGACGCAGTACTCGTTCGGCATGTGGGCCGTGTCGTCGAGCTTCGACCAGCAGGCGGCCGCGAACCCCGCCCGCCGGAAGAGAGCCGCGACCGTCCCCCCGCCGATGCCCATGGCCCGGGCCTCCTTCCGGTAGACGGACCGGACGGCGCTGCGGAGGGCCTTGACGACCGGGGCCTGGGCCGGCGTCGGCGGCGCGGCCGGGGCCCGCTGCTCGACGCCGATCTCGATCTTGACCCGGAACTTCCGCTGGATGTCGCCGGCGATCGTCCGGATGCGCTTCTCGACGTCCGCGACCTTGTACCTCGGCAGGATGCGGCAGTCCATGTAGAAGACGTCCTCGCCCGGGATGGTGTTGATGTTCGGGACGTTGGCTTCCTTCTTCGTCGGCTCGAAGGTCGAGATCGGGCGGGGCGAAGAGCCGCTCGCGGGCGGGGAAATGGCCGTAGAGGCGGTCGAGGGCGGCGATGAGGTAGCTGGCCGCCTTGAAGCTGTTGATGCCCTTCTCGGGCGTCGAGCCGTGGGCCTGACGGCCCAGGGTCTTGAACTTGAGCCAGAGGATGCTCTTCTCGGCGACCTCGATCATCGTGCCGTGCTCGTTGCCCGCGTCCGGGACCATGATCAGGTCCTGCTTGCGGAAGGCCTTGGCGTGCTCGAGGACGTAGCCGATGCCCTTGCCGCTGCCCGTCTCCTCGTCCGCGACCAGGGCCAGCCCGATGTCGTAGGCCGGGCGGACGCCCTCGGCCCGGAAGGCCTTGACGGCGAAGAGGGAGGCGACCATGTCCTGCTGGTTGTCCTCGACGCCGCGGCCGTAGACCCGGCCCTTCTCGACCCAGGCCTTGTAAGGGTTGCCCTTCCAGAGGGAGACCTCGCCCGGCGGGACGATGTCCATGTGGGTCATGACCCAGTTCGTCCGGGCCGAGCTCCGGCCCTTGAAGGTGGCCAGGAGGTTCGGCCGGTACCCCGACGGGGCGTCGAAGTCCGGGGCCTTGATGAGCGTGACGTCCTCGAACCCGTTCTGCTTCAGGAAGCCCGTCAGGAACTCGGCCTTGGCCGCCTCGCCCTCCCCGCCGCTCCCCGGGGCGATGGCCGGGATCGCCGTCAGGCGGATCTGCAGGTCGACCATCTCGTCCCGGTATTGTCCGATCCGGCGGGCGATCCTCTCGAATTGATCGGGGTTGGCCATGACAGCCCTCCTGTCGTCCAAAGTTCGGCGGGAATCTTAGCACGGACGCCGGAAAAAGGGAATGAAAGAATCTCCGGCGACGGGCCGGCCGTCAACTCGCGGCCGGCGTCCTCTCGCGGAAGAAACGAACGGTGCCCCGGATGATGTAGTGCACTCCCGAGCTCCCCGCCAGGACCGCCGCCAGGAGGTAGAGCCCGGGCAGGAAGCCGGGCCTCTCGCCGAGGGCGTTGGCGAGGAGCACGGCGAAGAGGGTCGCGACGCCGCAGACCGTGCTGGCCTTGCCGACGAGGGTCGGCCGGAAGACGGTCCGCCCGCGGATGCCGATATAGACGAGGGCTCCGACCGCCATGAGGAGGTCGCGCCCGACCGAGATCGCCGTGAGCCAGACGGGCAGGACGTTCGGCTCGCCCAGCCGGGGCAGGGTCAGGACGACGAAGGCCGCGGTGAGGAGGATCTTGTCGCCGGCCGGGTCCAGCCACAGCCCGAGGTTCGACTTGAGGTGGAAATGGCGGGCCGTGTATCCGTCGAGGGCGTCCGTGACCGAGGCCAGCAGGAAGAGGCCGAGGGCGAGCCACGGCCGCCGCTGGAGCATGGCCCAGATGAAGAAGGGCGTGAGCAGGATCCTGGCCATGGACAGCACGTTCGGCACGGTCCAGATCCTGGAGCTGCGGACGTCGGCGACGCCCGGCTTCCCGTCTTTGACCGGCATCACGTCCTCTCCCGCCATCCCTTCCGCTCTACCTCGCCAGCCCCAGCACGTCGTCCAGGACGCGGGCGGCCTCGCGGCCCGGGACGGTCCGTTCCGGCTCGAACGCCCGCTGCGGCGTCAGGTCCATGACCTGGCAGGCGACGGCCCTGACGATGGGCGAGTAATAGTAGCTGTCGGGCGGGACGTCGGAGATGGCGATCTTCCGGGCGTCGATGAGGGGAACGAACTTGGCCCCCCGTCCCTTCAGGAAGTCCATCAGCGCCGAGACCGTCTCCGCGAGCTCCGCCCGGTTGATGATCCGCTTCGGCTGGAAGGTGTGGTTGTCGTAGCCGCTCATGATTCCCGCCGAAGCGACCTTGATGATGAATTTCTGGGCCCAGGAGGTGCCGATGTCGACCAGGATCTCCGTCGGCCGTTCCGGGACGCCGAGGAAGTCCTTGAACTTGACCGAGACGAGGGCGGCCAGGTCCTCCCGGGTGATGGCCTCCTGCGAGGCGATGATCCCGTACTGGCTGGGCAGCTCGAAGACGCCCAGCTTCGCCTTGAGCTCCTCGACCCGCGCGGCGGCGGCCTTGTCCCCGGGGTCGAGCTCGACGAGCTTCTCGTAATCGTCCAGGCTGCGGCCGAATTCCTGGTCCCGGTAGGAGAGCTCGGCCAGGGCCCGCAGGGCCGTCTTCCTCCGCTCCCGGTCGCCCGTTCCCGCTCTCGAGGAAAGCGGAGAAATGGCGGACGGCGGCCTGCGTCGTCCTTGCGCTCGAGGTCGTCCTCGCCGAGGAGGTAATTGGCCTCGGCGGAGGCCGGGTCGTAGTCCAGGAGCCTTGAGCAGGGCGCGGCGCGCCTCGTCCTTCCTGCCGGCCGCCCGCGCCGGCGGCGGCCTCGTCGAGGAGCGCCTGGGCGCCCTGGCCCCGGAGGGCCTCGAAGCGAGGCTTGGCCCAGCGGTTATCGGGGTCGCCCTTGAGGATCTCGGCGTACTCCGCGAGGGCGAGGCCCTTCTCGCCCTTCCTCTCGTAGAGCTGGGCCAGGCCGGCCCGGGCGGGCGTCATGTCGGGGAAGCGGGCCAGGGATTCCCTGAAGCTCGCCTCGGCCCCGGGAGGTCTCCCTGGGCGAGGTCGACGAAGCCCATCCCCACGGCGTAGACGGGGTGGTCCTTGCCGAGCTTGGCCAGCGTCCTCAGGGCGCGGTCGGCCCGGCCGACCCTGAGGTCGGCCCAGACCTCGTCGGCGGCGATCCGCTGGTCGAGGGTCAGGCGCGTGGCCACGGACTGGGGCAGGTCCTCGATGTGGAAGGTCGGGCGGCGCCGGGGCGAAGGTGACGCAGGACCAGGCTCCGGCGAGGACGAGGACGGCCAAGAGCGCTTTCTTCACCACGACCCTCCTTGCTCGAGGTACGGCAGGAAGTTGACGATGACGCCGGGGTCGGCCATGACCTTGTATTCGAGGAACCGCTCGTTCTCCCGCTTCTTCAGGATGAGGGCCCGGCGCGGCAGGGACCGCGTGATCTCCGGCCGGTCCTTGGGGACCTGGAGATAGTAGAGCCGGTGGTCTCGGAAGAGGAGGCGGCGGAGCTTCTCCAGCAGCTCGGGGACGCCGAGCCCGGTCCGGGCCGAGATGGCCGCCGTCGGGGAGTTCAGGTCCGCGTTCCGGCCGAGGAGGGTCTCCCGTTCCGCCTCGGGCAGGAGGTCGACCTTGTTGAAGACGCGGACGACGGGCACGTCCCCGGCCCCGATGTCCTTGAGGATGGAGGCCACGGCCTCGGCGTGGCCCCGGGAGTAGGGCGAGGCCGCGTCGATGACGTGGCAGACGGCATCCGCCTCCCGGACCTCCTCCATGGTCGCGCGGAACGAGGTCACCAGCTCGACCGGCAGCTTCTTGATGAAGCCGACGGTGTCGGACAGGAAGAAGTGGAGGCCGTCCGGGTAGGAGACGCGCCGGAGGAGGGGGTCGAGGGTCGAGAAGAGGTTGGGCGAGGTGTAGCGCCGCTCCTCGGCCAGGAGGTTGAAGAGGGTCGATTTCCCGGCGCTCGTGTAGCCGACGAGGGAGACCGTCGGCACGGGGCTCCTGCGGCGGCTGTCCCTCTGGCTCGACCGCCGCTTCTCGAGCCCGTCGATCTCCCTCCGGATCCGCGTGATCCGGTCGGTGATCCGGCGGCGGTCCTCCTCGAGCTTCTTCTCGCCCGGGCCCCGGGTCCCGATGCCGGCGCCCTGCTGGGTCAGGCCGACCCCTCGCCCCCTGAGCCGGGGAAGGAGGTAGTTGAGCTGGGCCAGCTCCACCTGGAGCTTGCCCTCGTTCGTCCGCGCCCGCTGGGCGAAGATGTCCAGGATGAGCTGCGTCCGGTCGATGACCTTGGCGTGGACCTTGTCCTCGAGGTTGCGCTGCTGGCCGGCGGTCAGGTTGTGGTCGAAGATGACGAGTTCCGCCCCGGTCTCGGCCCGCAGCCGGGCGATCTCCGGCCGCCTTGCCCTCGCCGACGAAATAGCGCGGGCTGATGCCGGGCCGGGCCTGGAAGACCGCGTCGGGCGACCTCGGCCCCGGCCGCCGCGGCCAGGCCGGCCAGCTCGCGCACGGACTCCTCCGCCTCCTCCCTCTCCCGGCGGTTGGTGGCGACGTTGACGAGAAGCGCTCTTTCCATCGGTGCCTATTCTAATAGTTTTTCGAGGTGCCGCTCAAGGGCCGGGATGTCCGAGGCCGAAAACCAGGCCACGCCTTCCATTTTCCGGAACCAGGTCATCTGCCTCTTGGCGAAATGCCGCGTGTCCGTCTTCGTCAGGGCCGCGGCCTCCCCGGGCGACAGCCGGCCCCGCAGGCAGGCCAGGGCCTGGCGATAACCCAGGGCGCGGAAGGGCGGGGCGCTCTCGGGCACGCCGCGGGCGAGGAGGCGCCGGACCTCGTCGAGGAGGCCTCGGGCGAACATCCGCTCGACCCGCTCGTCGATGCGGGCGTAGAGGGCCGCCCGCTCGAGCTCGAGCCCGACCTTATGGACGCGGACGCCGGCGACCGGGGACTCCGTGCGCAGGAAATGCTCCGAGATCGGCCGGCCGGTCAGGCTCCAGACCTCGAGGGCCCGGATGATCCGGACGCGGTCGCGGGCGCCGGATCTTGAGGGCGTAGGCCGGGTCGACCGCCTCGAGCCGGCGGAAGAGCGCGTCGAGGCCCTTCTCCCGGGCCTCGGCCTCGAGGGCCGCGCGGAGGGCGCTCGTCCCGGCCGGGGCCGGGGAAGAGGCCGTCGACGAGGGCCTTGAGGTAGAGGCCCGTGCCGCCGACGACGAACGGGACGCGGCCGCGGCCGGCGATCGCGGCCGCCGCGGCCAGGGCCTCGCCGGACGAAATCGGCGGCCGTGAACTGGACGTCGGGCGTCGACCGTGTCGATGAGGTGGTGGGGGACGGCCCGGCGGTCCTCGGCCGGCGGCTTGTCCGTGCCGATGTCGAAGCCCTCGATAGACCTGGGCGGAATCGGCGTTGATGATCTCGCCGCCGAACCTCAGGGCCAGGCCGAGGGCGGCGCGGCTCTTGCCGACGGCCGTCGGGCCGAGGACGATGACCAGGGTCGGGATGTCAGGACGCAATTTTGATCAGAAGCCAGATCCCGAGGAGTGTGGCCAGGGCGAGGACCGAGAGGAGCTGCTTCCGCCTCACGTCGGCTCCCCGATCCGCTCCAGGCTCTTGACCAGGGCCGATTCGTGGCCGAGCCCAGCGTCCGCTTGACGGCCAGGACCTCGGCGACGAGGATCTCGTCCATGCTCCGGAGAAGGCCCCGGCGGCTGTCCTCGCCGACGAGGTTCATGCTCGTCTTCAGGAAGGACCGGAGCTCGATCCGCCCGTCCGCCTTGAGCTCGAGGCCCTGGAAGACCGGGTCCAGGCGGCCTCGGACGTCCTCCAGGGAATTGCCGATGACGCTCAGGGCGACCGGGCCGATCTCCTTGGAGATGTACTTGAAGATGTAGGAACACTTGGCGTTGAAGGCGCCGAAGACCTTGTCCATGTCGGCCAGGGACATCTCGGCCGGGAGCCGGCCCGTCTTCGGCTTCGGAGCGCGGCTGCCGGCCAGCCCCAGGGTGAGAAAGACGAACAGGAGCCGCCGGGTTTCTCGCTCGCCGAGCTCGCTCGCGGCCAGCAGGTCGGCCAGGGACCTCGGCGACGGCGAGGAGGTCGAGGAGGTAGGCCTCGTGGGGGGCGAGCTGCAGGCCGTCGAGAAGGGACGGGTCGAGGCTCTGGACGGTCTCCGGGTCGGCCGGAAGGTGGCGGGCGAAGAGGCCTTCGTTCGTCATCCTCCGGACGCCCTCCAGGACGAGGCCGGGCACGGAGATGTTCCTGACGTAGGCCTGGCCGGCCGGGGCTCGGGCCGGGCGCGAACTCGAATTCGGCCTCGTCGAGGTCGAA
Organism: Candidatus Aminicenantota bacterium; assembly: GCA_963805045.1. GTDB lineage: Bacteria > Acidobacteriota > Aminicenantia > Aminicenantales > Saccharicenantaceae > DATKJS01. Next base: position 95,570 of record CAWDTC010000011.1, on the reverse strand, counting down.
GAGGGCGTACGCCGTCTCCCGCACGTAGCCCTCGAGGAGCGCCCACAGCCGCGCCGGGCGTCAGGAGCCCGGTCTCGACGATCGTCCTGACGACGGACCGGCCGTTCCGCTGGGCGAGGTCCTCGACGCGGCCCAGGTTGATGAGGTCGGCCGCCCCGGAGGTGAGGAGCGACTGGAGGAAGTCCTCGTCCGGGACGCCGTCCCGGTCGACGGTGAGGGCGCCGGTCTCGAAGGTGAAGCGTCTCGCGCCGGCCGGGGTTTGGACGACGAGGACGCCCGTCAGTCCGTCCTTCCCGATCTCGGCCAGGAGGCCGGGCGAAGGGGGTCTGCGAGAGGTTCCCGCGCCGCGAGGGTTCCGCCATGGGCATATTATATGAGAAGAGGGAGTGTCCCCGAAAGAGGGACCGTCCCTCTTGTTCTTAGCGGAGGAAGCTCATGCCGAAGAGGGCGATGCCGATGTTGACCAGGGCCTTCAGGAACCAGACGGTATACGACAGGACGAGGGCCTTTTTCAGCCCGATCTTGAACGCGGCGGCGAGGCCGAACGCCAGGACGCCGAACAGCCAGAGCTGGAAGAAGTCGACCTGGGCGAGGACGATATAGGGCGTGGAGGTGACCTCCATCTTCGGGAACAGGAGCGGCAGCCCCGTCGAGACCTGCATGACGGACTTCCGCGTCAAGGTCAGGACCAGCCGGACGCCGTTGCCGGCCACGGCGTGGATCAGGTTCGCGTGGACGAGGGCGGCGAAGACCTGCTTGAAGGTCCCTTGGGTGGAGGTGAGATGGCCGAGGAGCATCAGAAGCCCGCCCTGGACGAGCATGGCCAGGATGAAAAAGAGCGGCGCGCCGCCGACGGTCTGGATGACGCCCCAGGCCGTGGGCGGGGCTTCCAGGCCCTCGACGTACTTATTGAAGCGCTCCTCGCCCATCCGTTCCCTGAGCTTCACGCTGTCCTTGATCATCTGGACCTGCTCGTGCTTGACGTACGGGGTGATGACGACGGAATAGGCCGCGAGGGCGATGAGGATGACGACGAGGACGTCGACCCAGACGGGCTTCTCCGCGACGGCGGCGAAGGTCTGCTTCGGCCGGGAGAAGACCCCGTCAGGCGTTCGAAAAAGCTCATGGCTCAACCCTCCTTCCGCTCGTCCCGTTCGATCTCGCCGTCCCGGATGTGGATGATGCGCTGGGCCTGGCCGGCGACCTCGTGGTCGTGGGTGACCATGATGATCGTGTTCCCCTGGCCGTGGATCTTGTGGAAGAGGTTGAGGATCTCGCGGCCCGTCCGGGTATCGAGGTTGCCGGTCGGCTCGTCGGCGAGGATCAGGGACGGCTCGTTGACCAGGGCCCGGGCGATGGCCACGCGCTGCCTCTCGCCGCCCGAGAGCTCGGCCGGCCGGTGGCTCATGCGGGCCTTCATCTCGACCTTCTCCAGGGCCTGCCGGGCCTTCTCCTCCCGGACGTGCTTCTTGACCCCGCTGTAGATGAGCGGCAGCTCGACGTTCCGGAAGGCCGAGGCGCGGGGGAGGAGGTTGAAGACCTGGAAGACGAAGCCGATCTCGCGGTTCCGGATGTGGGCCAGCTCGTCCTCGGTCATGGCGCTGACGAGCTTGCCGTTGAGCTCGTAGGTCCCTCGCGTCGGCGTGTCCAGGCAGCCGAGGAGGTTCATCAGCGTGGACTTGCCCGAGCCGGACGGGCCCATGATGGCCACGAACTCGCCGCGCTCGATGGTGAACGAGACGCCGCGGAGGGCCTCGACCTCCTGCTCGTCCAGCTGGTAGACCTTCCAGAGGTCCTCGACGAAGATGAGGGTTTCGGCCGGGCGGCTCATGTCGTCTTCGTTTCCTTCTTGGCTTCGGTCTTGATCAGGATGCCGTCCTTGAGCTCGCGCAGGGAGGCGTAGGGCCCGCTGACGATCTCCTGGTTCTCCTTGAGCCCGGAGGTGATCTCGAGGTTCATGCCGCCGGTGATGCCCTTCTCCACGGGCTGGAACTTGACGCGGCTGTTCTCGACGACGTAGACGCCCTCCTCCTCCTTCTTGACGCCCGACTTGTCGCCCGGGGCGGCCGGCTTGTCGCGGAGGACGAGGGAGGAGATGGGGACGGCGAGGACGTCCTTCCTCGTCGCGGTGATGATGTCGGCGGAGGCCGAGAGCCCGGGCTTGAGGCGCTGGGCGGGGTTCTCCAGGGTGACGACGACCTTGAAGTCCTTGGCCTCCTGCGTCGACGTGCTGCCCGTGACCTTGGTGAGGGCGGAGCTGCCGATCTCCGTGACCTTGCCCTTGAAGACGGTGTCGGGATAGGCGTCGACGCGGACGTTGGCCTCCTGGCCGAGCTTGACGCCGACGACATCGGTCTCGTCGACCTGGACCTCGACCTCCATGATCGAGAGGTCGGCCAGGGTCATGAGGACCGTGCCCGGGTTGTTCATCGTGCCGATGATGGCCGTCTCGCCCTCCTCGACCTTGAGGCTGGTGATCATGCCGGCGATCGGGGCGTTGAAGACCGTCTTGTCGAGGTTGTCCAGCGTGCTCTTCAGGCTGGCCTCGGCCTGCTTGATCTGGAAGCGGATGGCGTTGACCTGGGACACGTCGACGTCGTACTGGAGCTTGACGGACTCGAGCGTGTCCTTGGAGATGAGCTGCTTCCTCGTAGAGCTTCTTCTGCCGGTCGTAGGCGCTCTTGTCGCGGGCCAGGCGCGCCTCGGCCTGGATGAGGTCGGCCTTGGAGGCCTGGATGAAGTTCCGGTCGCGGTCGGCGTTGGCCTCGTACTGGGTCGAGTCGAGCTTGAGCAGGAAATCGCCGGCCTTGACCTCCTGGCCCTCCTCGACGCCGATCTTGATGATCCGGCCGGGGACCTGGGCGCTGATGTTGATGTTCTTCTTGGGCTTGACCTCGCCCGAGGCCGAGACGACCGCCGTCAGGTCCTGCCGCTGGACCTTCTCCACGGTCACCTTGACGGTCTTTTCCCTCTGGGAGCGCAGGTTGAGGATGATGACGGCCAGGATGACGAGGACGACCGCCATGAAGATCAGGGTCCCCTTGCGGCGGCGGAAGAAGCTTTTCTTTTCGGTCATGGTTCGTCGCCTTCCATTCTCCGTATGTGCATGTCCGCGGATGAATCGCTATATTATACTACGGAGGGCGGCAAAAAGAGTTTGGAAAAAAGGGACCGCCCCCGCCGGGGGACAGTCCCTCTTTAATTTTAGGGGGGGAGTTGCTAAGATAGGGGTCACCATGGACCCCGGCAGGACTTCCAGGCGGTCGCCGAGGCCGCCGTCCGCGAGGCGGGCGTCTTTCTCAGGGCCAACCTCGACCGCCGGGCGCCGGCCGCCTACAAGGGCGCGGTCGACCTGGTCACGGAGTGCGACCTGGCCGCCCAGGAGATCCTGGCCGGCCGCCTCGCCGCCGCCTTCCCGGACCACGGCATCCTGGCCGAGGAAGGCCTGGCCAGGCCCGGCCGGTCCGGCTTCCGCTGGGTCGTCGACCCCCTCGACGGCACGACGAACTTCGCCCACACCTTCCCGGTCTTCAGCGTCTCGGCGGCGCTCGAGGAGGAGGGGAACGTCGTCCTGGGCCTCGTCTACGACCCCATGCGGGACGAGATGTTCGCCGCCCGGGCCGGGGGCGGCGCCTTCCTCAACGGCCGCCCGGTCCGGGTCTCGGAGGTCGACGACCTCGGGCGGAGCCTGCTCGCGACCGGGTTCCCCTACGACATCCGGACGAGCCCCGTCAACAACATCGGCCACTGGGGCCGCTTCCTCGTCCACGCCCAGGCCGTCCGGCGCTGCGGCTCGGCGGCCATGGACCTCTGCTACGTCGCCTGCGGGCGCTTCGACGGCTTCTGGGAGCTGAAGCTCAAGCCCTGGGACGTCGCGGCCGGGGTCCTCATCGTCCGCGAGGCGGGCGGGCGCGTCACCGCCTTTGACGGCGGCGAGCACCGCCTCGAGACGCCGGACACCCTGGCCTCGAACGGACGGATCCACCAGGCCATGATCGACGTCCTCGGGCTCGAATCGGCCCGGGACGGGGAAGGCCGCCTCCATGGCTAGCCGGGCCCGGCTTCTGGCCGGCCTCCTCGTCGGGGCGGCCCTCTGCGCCTCGGCCGGCGCCCAGGTCCCTCCCGGGCTTCGATCTCGTCAAGAAGATGGCCGTCCCGGCCGCCGCCGGCTGGGTCGATACGGGCCTCGACGTCCTCCCGGGGCAGGAGTTCTATTTCAAGGCGAGCGGGGAGATCAGCCTGCAGAAGGGCAATCCCTCGGCCAACTGCGGCCCGGCCGGCCTCGACCTCATGACCGTCCAGCAACCCGTCCCGAACCAGAACCTCGGCGCCCTCATCGGCAAGATCGCCCAGCTCGTCTCGGTCCGCCTGGACGAGGACACGGGCGAGGAGGTCCGCGACGAGGTCGCGGAATACGTCTTCATCGGGGCCGAGAGCGGTCTCGCCGCGCCGACCAAGGGGCGGCTCTACCTGGGGGTCAACGAGGACGTCACCAAGGACAACGGCGGGGAATTCACCGTCCTCATCTACCGGCGTCCGGGCTGACCCCGGCGGCCGTCAGGGCGCGCCCTCTTCCGGCTTCTTGGCCAGGAACGCTTCCATGAACTGGGTGTTGTACTTCCCGTTGCGGAAGTCCGTGTCGGAGAGGATGCGGATGTGGAGCGGGATGTTCGTCTTGACGCCGACGACCGTCGTCGTCTCCAGGGCGACCTGCATCTTCCGGATGGCCAGCTCGCGGGTCGGGGCGTAGGCGATGACCTTGGCCACGAGGGAGTCGTAGTCCGGCGGGATGACCCAGCCGCCGTAGGCCGCGGAATCGACCCGGATGCCCTCGCCGCCCGGCAGGACCAGGAAATCGATCCTCCCCGGGGAGGGGGCGAAGGTCGTCGGGTCCTCGGCGTTGATGCGGCACTCGATGGCGTGCCCCCGCATCTCCAGGGCGTAGGGGAAATTGATCTTCTCGCCCGCGGCGACGCGGATCTGGGCCTTGATGAGGTTGATGCCGTAGACCATCTCCGTGATCGGGTGCTCGACCTGGACGCGGGCGTTCGCCTCCATGAAATAGAAGCGCTCCTTCTCGTCGACGAGGAACTCGAACGTCCCCAGGCTCTGGTAGCCGACCTCGGCGGCCGCGTCCTCGACCGCCTTGATCATCCGGCGCCGGATCTTCTCGTCGATCCCCGGCGACGGCGTTTCCTCGATGAGCTTCTGGTATTTCCGCTGGACGGAGCACTCGCGCTCGCCGAAGGCGATGACCTGGCCCTTCTTGTCGCCGATGACCTGGATCTCGATGTGGCGGGCGCCGGAGAAGTACTTCTCGACGTAGAGGGAGGGGTCGCCGAAGGCCGCCTTGGCCTCGCCCTGGCGATCGGGAACTGCTCCTCGAGCTGGGACGAGGACCGGCAGATCCGCATCCCCTTGCCGCCTCCGCCGGCCGCGGCCTTGATGATGACGGGGAAGCCGATCTTCCCGGCGACCTTCTTGGCCTCGGCGACGTCCTCGAGGGTCTTGTCGCTGCCGGGAAGGATGGGCAGGCCGGCCTTCTTCATCGTCTGGCGGGCCTTGTTCTTGTCCCCCATGAGGCGGATGATCGCCGGCGGCGGGCCGATGAAGGTGATCCCCTGGGTCTCGCAGATCTCGGCGAACTTGGCGTTCTCGGCCAGGAAGCCGTACCCGGGGTGGATGGCGTCGGCCCCGGTGATCTCGGCCGCGCTGAGGATGTTGGCGATGTTGAGGTAGCTTTCCGAGGCCCGGGCCGGGCCGATGCAGACCCGCTCGTCCGCGAGCAGGGCGTGGAGGGACTGGCGGTCGACCTCGGAGAAGACGGCGACCGTCTTGATGCCGAGCTCCCGGGCGGACCGGATGACGCGGAGGGCGATCTCCCCGCGGTTGGCGATGAGGATCTTCGAGATCATGGGCCTCAGCTCGCCGGCCGGATGGCGAAGAGCTTCTGGCCGAACTCGACCGGCTTGCCGTTCTCGACGAAGACCTCGACGACCGTGCCGTCGACGTCGGATTCGATCTCGTTCATGAGCTTCATGGCCTCGACGATGCAGAGCGTCTGCCCCTTCTTGACCGGGTCCCCGACGTCGGCGAAGGGCGAGGCGGTCGGGTCGGGGGCGCGGTAGAAGGTCCCGACCATGGGGGAGGTGATCATGTGCAGGGACTTGTCGGCCTCGACGGCGGGCGCCCCGGCGGCCTCGCCGAGGGAGGACGGGACCGTGGCCAGCGGTGAGGCCGCGGCGGCCGCCGACGGCGCGGCCGGCGCCGGCACGTTGCGGCTGATCTTGATCTTGAAACCTTCGGTCTCGAGCTCGAAGGCGGAGAGGTTCTTCTCCTCGAGGAGGGCGATGACCTTCCGGACCTCCTCAAAGTCGATGCGCCCGCCCGGGGCGGTCGGGTCCGGCCCCTCCGGCCGGTTGTTCCTGTCGTTCATGGACGCCTTCCCTTTCCCATCCCTAAGGTAGCTCTACCTTAACGGCGGCCGCCCGAAATGTCAAGCCGCCCCCTGGGCCCGCCCGACCTCTCTTGTTTGACTCGGGCGGGCCGGTGCCCTAAGATGGCCCTGCTCCCGAAGGACGCGACAGCGATGTTCGACCAGCTCTCCGGCCGCCTCGAGAAGATGATGAAGTTCCTCCGGGGCGAGGGCAAGGTCACCGAGAAGAACATGGCCGAGGCGCTGAAGATGATCCGCCTGGCCCTCCTCGAGGCCGACGTCAATTACAAGGTCGTCAAGGACTTCGAGGCCCGGATCCGCGAGAAGGCCCTGGACGAGGAGGTCCTGGCCAGCCTGACCCCGGCCCAGCAGGTCATCAAGATCGTCCGCGACGAGCTGACGGCCATCCTGGGCGGACAGCAGAAGCCCCTGGCCTTCGCCCGGCGCCCGCCCTCGATCTTCATGCTCGTCGGCCTCCAGGGCAGCGGCAAGACGACGACGTGCGGCAAGCTGGCCAGCTGGGCGGCCGGGAACGGCCGAGAACCCGCTGCTCGTCTCCTTCGACCTCAAGCGCCTGGCCGCCCAGGACCAGCTCCGGACGATCGCCGGCCGCCCTCGAGCTTCCTTTCTACGAGATGACGCCCGACGCGGATGGCCGCCCCCCGGGAGGCCCTCCGCGAGCTCGTCGCCCACGCCCGCAACCGGGGCTTCGACCCCCTCATCGTCGACACGGCCGGCCGTCTCCACGTCGACGACGAGCTCATGGACGAGCTCCGCCTGGCCAAGGACATCCTCAGACCCGGTCGAAACGATCTACGTCGGCGACGCCATGACCGGCCAGGACGCCGTCCGGAGCGCCCAGGCCTTCGAGGAGAAGATCGGCCTGACCTCCGTCATCCTGACCAAGCTCGACGGCGACGCCCGGGGCGGGGCGGCCCTGTCCATCGTCTCCGTCACCGGCAAGCCGATCAAGTTCGTCGGCGTCGGCGAGAAGGCCGGACAAGCTCGAGGTCTTCCACCCCGACCGGATGGCCTCCCGCATCCTGGGCATGGGCGACATCCTGACCCTCATCGAGAAGGCCGAGGCGGAAGCCGACGTCGAGGAGGCCGAGGAGCTGGCCCGCAAGCATCCGGAAGCAGGAGTTCACCCTCGACGATTTCCGGAAACAGCTCGTCCAGCTCAAGAAGATGGGCTCGCTCTCCGGGATCCTGAGGCACCTGCCCCAGGTCGGGCCGTTCAAGGACCTGGCCAAGGCCGAGGTCGACGACCGGAAGCTCGTCCACTTCGAGGCCATCATCAACTCGATGACGCCGGGCGAGCGCGAGAACCCGAAGATCCTGACCGGCAGCCGGCGCCTGCGGATCGCCAAGGGCAGCGGCCGGCCCGTCCACGAGGTCAACCAGCTCGTCAAGCAGTTCCAGGAAATGCAGAGGATGATGAAGGGGGCCCAGCTCCAAAAGATGCTGGGGAAGAGGAAGTAGGGCCCGGGCTATTTCCGGCCGAGGACGTGGTCGACGCAGGCCAGCCAGAACGGCGCGTATTCCTCCCAGAAGATGAAATTGCAGCCCCAGTGCGGCGCGGGGTCCGACGTGTAGGCCAGGACGTGGCCGCGCCCGAAGGTCCGGGAGGCGACCAGCGGATCGCCGGTTTCCTTGACCCTGACCAGGACCCGGCCCTCGGGGATGGGCAGGGTCCTGTTGTAGCCGAGGATGGGCGGCATGGTCGGGAAGCGGACGTTCCTGAAGACGGGCTCGCCCGCCCCGGTCACCTCGGCGTCGAAGCCCTCCGTGCTCTCGACGAGGTCCTCGTAGTCGAGGCAGCGGACCGGCAGGAGCTCGCGGAGCGGGGTCCGGCCCCATCCCCCCTTGCCCTGCTCGCCGGTGAAGGAGTACCAGCCGCCCGAGGAAGAGGGCCGACTTCCCTTTCTTGACGGCCTCCAGGGTCAGCCGGATGCGGTCGGGGAAGGTCAGGACGCCGTTGCCGAACTTCTGCCGGTCGAAGAAGCTCGGCGCGAGCTGGAAGAGCTTGGCGTCGACGTCGCTGAAGATGAGGAGGTCGTATTCCTCGAGGATCCGCTCGTAGTCGCCGGGGCCGAGCTTGTTGTAAAAGTCCCAGGTCGGGACGGAGAGGACGGTGTGCTGGCCCGTCGATTCCAGAGCGTCCTTGAGCCAGGTCCCGTAGTTGAAGATGTCGAGGCCCTTGTGGGAATAATAGAAGGGGGTTTCCGCGAAGACCGGCCCCGTGAGCACGGCCCAGTCACCCGACGTAATAGATCTTGGCCATCGTTCCGCCCTCCTCCCGGACCGCCGGACGGACGCGCCCGCGGCGCGGCCCGGAACTCAGAATAGCACCCCTCCGCCGCCCCCGACAAGGGATTTTCTCGGGCCTCTATCTCCCGGGCAGCCGGGCCCGGAGCCGGGCGATGTCTGCCCGCAGCTTCCAGGGCGTGTCGGCGGACCGCGCAGCTCTGTCCACTTTAGGGGACAGGGGCCGAAAAGAAGTTGACTTGCGGCCGAAATTCGGCTATGATTTTTCAGCAATTTAGTTCAGGACGGAAGTGAAACCACAATGATCACGATGCGACTGATGAGATTTGGCGCGAAGAAGAAACCCTCCTACCGGATCGTCGTCATGGACTCTGCGAAGGCCAGGCAGAGCCAGGCCCTGGACACGCTCGGGTCCTACAACCCGCTCAAGGAGCCCGCCGACGTCCGGATCGACCTTGCCAAGGCGAACGCGTGGATCGCCAAAGGCGTTCGTCCTTCGAGGACCGTTCAGTCACTCTTGGATAAACTCTCGCCATCCACGAAACGACCGCAGCAAGCCAAACCCTAATCAAGGAGGTCCCGGTGAAAGAACTCGTGGAAATGATCGCCAAGGCGCTGGTGGACAGTCCCGAGCGGGTGGTCGTGTCCCAGCTCGAAGGGGAACAGACCACGATCCTGGAGCTCAAGGTGGCCCCCGAGGACCTGGGCAAGGTCATCGGCAAGCAAGGCCGGACGGCCCGCGCCATCCGCATCATCCTCGGCGCGGCCGGGATGAAGCTCAAGAGGAGATTCAACCTCGAGATCATTGAGAAGCCCGATCTGTCAGGTTGGGGAAGGTCCTCAGGAGCGAGGGCCGCGAGGGGCGCCTCAAGGTCAGGCTCCTGGAGAGGGAAATCCCGGGGCTGGACCTGAAGACGGTTTTCCTGGGAGGGTCCGGGGGGTTCGAGGAATACGATGTCGAGTCCTTCGAGCTCGACCGGAATTCGCACGTCTTGAAACTCAAAGGCATCGACACGCTCGCCGGGGCCGACGCGCTGGCCGGGCGGGATGTTTATGTCGCCGGAAGCGGCCTTCCGGCCCCTGGAAGACGGGCAGCTATTACGACTTCCAGGTCATCGGCAGCCGCGTCGTCACGGGCGACGGGACCGAGGTCGGGACCGTCCGCGGCCTCCTCCCGGCGGGCGGCCAGGACGTCCTCGTCGTCGCCCGCGGCGAGAGCGAACTCTACGTGCCGTTCGTCGAGGCCATCTGCCGGCGCGTCGACCCGGAGAGGCGGGAGATCGTCATCGACCCGCCGGACGGCCTTTTGGACTTGAATGAGATTTGATATAATCACGATCTTCCCCGAGATGTTCGCCGGCGTCTTCGCCGGGGGCGTCGTCGGACGGGCCCGCGAGAAGGGGCTCCTGGAGATCTCGGTGCACGACCTGCGGGACTACACCCGGGACAGGCACCGGCAGGTCGACGACCGTCCCTACGGGGGACTGGAAGGAATGGTCTTGAAGCCCGAGCCGGTCTTCGCCGCCGTCGAGGCCGTCCGCAGGGACGCCGACTGCCGCGTCTGCCTGCTCTCGCCGCAGGGCGAGCGCTTCGACTCGGCCGCTGGCGCGGGAGCTCGCCTGCCGCGCGGCAGGTCGTCCTCGTCTGCGGCCGCTACGAGGGCGTCGACGAGCGCGTCGCCGCGGACCTGGCCGACGGTCGAGATCTCGATCGGCGACTACGTCCTCTCGGGCGGCGAGCCGGCCGCGGTCGTCGTCGTGGACGCCGTCCGCCCGGTTCGTGCCGCGGCGTCGTGGGCAAGGAGGATTCCGTCCGGCACGATTCCTTCGTCGAGGGGATCCTGGACTTCCCCCATTACACGCGGCCGCGGGAGTTCCGCGGGCTGAAGGTCCCCGTCGGTCCTCTTCTCGGGCGACCACGAGAAGATCGGGCGCTGGCGGCGGCGGAAGGCCCTGGAGAAGACGCTCGACCGCCGGCCGGATCTCTTGGAGGGCAGGGAGCTCGCCCCGGAAGACCGGCGCTCCTGGCGGAAATCAAGAACGAAAGGAAGGAATCATGAACCTGGTCGAAACGATCGAAGATAAACACCTGAAGAAGGACGTCGAGCCCTTCGCCGTGGGCGACACGGTCAAGGTCCACGTCGTCATCAAGGAAGGCGACAAGGAACGCATCCAGATCTTCCGCGGCGACGTCATCGCCCGGCGCGGGACCGGGCATGAAGGCCACGTTCACCGTCCGCAAGATCTCGTTCGGCGTCGGCGTCGAGCGGGTCTTCCCGCTCCATTCCAAGATGGTCCGGAAGATCGAGGTCGTCCGCAAGGGCAAGGTCAAGAGGGCCAAGCTCTACTACCTCCGCAACCTCAAGGGCAAGGCCGCCCGCCTCAAAGAACAGCAGCAACAGCAGCCGGAATCCTGACCCCGGGCGCCGCGGCGTGGCCGGCTTCAAGATCGAGCGGGAGCTCTTCCGCGACCGGCTGCCGGGTCCGTCGCCGGCGTCGACGAGGTCGGCCGGGGGGCCCTCTTCGGGCCCGTCGTCGCCGCGGCCCTGGTCCTTCCCCCCGCCTGGTTCGCCGGCCGTCCCCCGGCCTGGACCAGGGAAATTCACGACTCCAAGCAGCTTTCCCCGACTAAAAGGGTGGAGCTGGCGGGCCTCCTTCTCCGCGAGGCGGAAGCCCTGGGGATGGGGACGGCCAGCAGCGCCGAGATCGACGAGATGAACATCTACTGGGCGACACAGACGGCCATGAAGCGGGCCATCGGGAACCTCGCGCTTCCCGTGGACTGCCTCCTGATTGACGGCTATCCTCTGAAAGAGGTAGAGTACCGGCAGATGGGCATCGTCCAGGGGGACCGGAAGTCCGTGTCGATCGCCGCGGCCTCGATCGTGGCCAAGGTCTTCCGCGACGGCCTCATGGACACGTTTGACGCCGTCTACCACGGGTACGGGCTGGCCCGGAACAAGGGCTACGGGACGGAGGAGCATTTCCGGGGCCTGCGGGACCGCGGCCCGACCGGCCTCCACCGGATGTCGTTCAAGCTGCGATGAGGGAGGGGGATAAGCCATGAGCGGCCGCATCGACCGGATCCGGACCATCGAGCTGGCGGAGCGCTTCGTCAAGGCCGGCAAGATCAAGGAAGCCATCGCCGAGTACGAGAGGCTCGTCGGGACCGACCCGCAGGACGTCGGGACCCTCAACATCATCGGCGACCTCTACATGCGCCTGAACCATGCCCGACCGGGCCGTCCGCTCGTTCCTGAAGGTCGCCGAGGAGTACGAGAAGCGCGGGCTGTTCTCGCAGGCCCTGGCCATCTACAAGAAGGTCTACAAGATCCAGCCCCAGGACGCCGACATCTCGCTCAAGCTGGCCGACCTCTACAGCCAGCAGGGCTTCCAGTCCGACGCCAAGGACGAGTACCTCAAGACGGCCGCCCGGTTCATCCAGGAGAAGAAATTCCAGGAGGCCATCCACGTCTACGAGAAGGTCTGCCGGCTGGACCGGGAGGACCTCGGCGCTGAAGAAGGAGCTGGCCGGACCTCTACCGGCAGCAGGGCTACATCGACGCCGCCCTGGAGCAGCTCGGCGAGATCGCCGCCATCCGGACGGCCCAGGGGAATTTCGACGAGGCCGAGGCCCTCCTCAAGGAGGCCCGGTGCCTCAACCCGACCGACTCCAAGACCCTCGTCAGCCTGGTCGAGCTCTACAAGCGCTGGGGCAAGCCGGACCAGGCCATCGAGCTCGTCGAGGCGAGCCTCCGCGACCAGCCCGAGAACCTCGCCCTGACCAACCTCCTCGGCAATTTCTACTTCGAGGCCGGGGACATCGCCAAGGCCGAGGCGATCTTCACCGACATCGTCAACGGCCACCCGACGAACGTCAACGCCCGGGTCAAGCTCGGCCGCATCCGCATCCTCAAGGACCGGCTCGACCAGGCCTACGAGCTGTTCGAGCCCCTCATCACCAACCTCATCAAGAAGCACAAGGACGAGAAGGCCATCGGGCTCCTCGGGCTGATCCTCGAGAGCGAGAGGCCCCACCTCCCGTCCCTGGAGCGCCTGGCCTCGATCTACCGGACGAACAAGGAGACGAAGAAGCTCGAGGTCGTCCTGCGCGCCCTCCTCGACGAGCTCCGCAAGCAGGGCGAGAAGGAGAAGACGCTCGGCGTCCTGACCGAGCTCCGCCAGATCCGGGGCGACGACGCCGAGCTCGCACGCGAAGTACCGCGCCCTCCGCAAGGAGCTGGGGCTCGCAGGACGAGGCCGCCGCGGAGGACTTCTTCGAGGTCACGGGCAAGGACCGCGAGGCCATCCAGGAGACCCTGGCCCAGGCCGACCTCTACATGCAGCAGGGCCTGGTCCGCATCGCGCGGCGTCTGCTCGAGAACCTGACCCTGCGCTATCCCGACGAGCCCCAGATCATGAAGAAGATCGCCGTCCTCGACGAGATCCGGACGCACATCGACGAGGAGGAGCTCCGGCGCCGCGTCGAGAAGGCCAGCGCCCTCGAGGCCAACAAGAAGAAGGAGAAGGTCCAGCAGGAGGAGAGGAGCGAGGAGCGGCGGCCCACCCTCGGCCCGTTCGGCGATGACGCGCTCGAGGGCGACAAGGTCAGCACGGCCGACATCTTCGCCGAGACCGACATCATCCCGTTCATGAGCGCCACGGACGGCGAACGGCGCTTCTACGACCTCTCCCGGCAGGCCCAGGAGGAGCTGCGGATGCTCAAGGCCGCCTACGTGCGCCAGGTCCAGGGCGAGATGACCCAGGACGAGCGGGACCTCTCGAACATCGTGGCCGATTTCAAGAAGGACCTCCGGACCAAGGTCAGCGCCGACAACAACGAGATCCACTACCATCTCGGCATCGCCTTCATGGAGCAGGGGCTCTACACCGAGGCCATCGAGGAGTTCTCCCAGGCCAGCAAGGATAAGGCCCTGGCCCTCGAGTGCTTCAGCCTCATCAGCTACTGCCACCGGCAGCGCCGGAACTTCCCCGACGGCGAGAAGTGGCTGAAGAAGGCCCTCGTCCTGGCCCGGGAGGGGAGCGACCAGTACTACGCCCTGGAGTTCGACCTGGCCGAGCTCTACGAGCAGGCCTCCGACAAGGACCGGGCCCTGTCCCTCTACAAGGACGTCCTCAGCTGGAACCCCGAGCTTCCGGGGCATCTCCGGGAAGGTCAGGCACCTCGAGAGCGGCGCCAGCGCCTGATTCATCCGGACGGGTTTTCTTACAGTTCTGTCCAAAGTTCCGGTGGTGCCCAGGCCACCCTTATCCCCCGGCCCCGGGAACCTGTCCCGGTTCCCCCGCTGCAAGGCCGACGGGCCCCCCTCCAAACGGGGGCTTTCGGGTGGCCTGGGCCCCACCGGCCAAGAGCGCCAGCGGACGAAGGGACCCGCAGCTATTCGACGATCTTCCCCGAGATGATGAGGATCAGGCCTTTCCCTCCGCCGTCGAGCTTGGAAACGCCGACGACGGTCTTCTCGCCCGGCTTGATGTTCAGGGTCGTGCCGATGAGGTCGGCCACCATGCGATCGGTCTTGGACGCTTCCGCGACGCCGATCGTCACCCGCGGGTCCTCCCGGAACTGCCTCAACCGCACTTCCATCTGGATGAGGGACGACTTCTCGTCCCGGATGACCTTGGGCCTGATCCAGAACTCGAAATCGGCCTTGTCACCCATCCGGACCTCGGAGTCGGTGGTGTCCATGGCCCGGACCATGGACGTGTCGAGGAGCGAGTAGGACTTGTACTTGAGGAGGTTCCGCAGCTCCTTGATGACGGGGTCGTTGGCCACGGCGTCCGCGCCCTTTTCCTCCGTGTCCGAGCCCAGGACAAGCTGGACCGTGAACTGGAGGTCGGCCGGCTTGACGTCGATCTGGCGGATGGCCTGCAGGACCTTCTCGACGTTTTCCGCGTAATCGCTGACGACGACGACGCTCTTCGTGGGGCCGCCGGCGATGTGCCCGTCGCGGCTGAGGTAGGCGTTGATGAACCCGTAGAGGTCGCCGCCCGCCCTCAGGTACTTGAGCTGGATGAGTTCCTTTCTGAGAGGGGCCTTCGTCTCGGCCTTTTCCTGCGGCGCGTCCTCGGCGAAGGCCGGGGCGATGACGGCCAGCACGAAGGCCAGCGCGACGAGCGCCAGAATTCCTTTCTTCATTTTTGATCTCCTTCCCATGCGAAGTTTTTGTTGAAGAACCAGACGACCTGGAGTCCGGTCTCCCGCGACACCATCTTGACCGAAATGACATCCTGCCCCGCCGCGGCCTTGGGCGGGGTCCCACCCGACGGCTTTCTCCCGTCCGGTCTCTCAGCGTAATATTCCGGCTGGACGACGGGAACGCGCTTTCCCTTCTCGGCCGCCGGCCTGGCCGGGCCCGGTTTCGCCGGAGCGGTCTTGGGCTCGTCCTTCTTTGCCACGGCCGCCGCCGGTGCCGGGCCCGTCCCGCGCCGCCCGAAGATCGAGTCTCTGAATACGAACGCCAGCGCGGCGAGGAGCAGAACCGCCGTCACGCCGGACGCCAGCGCCCAGCGCGGCCGGAGCCCCGCCGTCGCCCCCTTTCCTTTTGCCGCCTGTCCGGCGGCCCGGACCATGAGGGCCTTCCATTCGGCCGGGGTCCAGTCGGGCGCGCCTTCCTCTCGGGCCGCCGCCTTGAGCCGGCGGAGCGCGCTCCGATATTCCTCGAGCTCCGCGCGGCAGCCCGGGCAACGGTCGAGATGGGCGAGGAGTCTCCGCTCCTTGCGAGCGGCGAGATCTCCGCCGGCGAGGAGCGGCAGGTACTTTTGGACTATCTTGCAGGTCATCGTCCTTCCTCCAGGTGGGGACAGGTCTCCCGGATGGCGTCCCGGAGCTTCCGGCGGGCCGACGAGAGGTGGACCCGGACCGAGACGCTCGAGCAGCCGAGGGCGCGGGCCGCCTCCTTGATGTCCAGGTCCTCGAGGTCCCTCAGCACGAAGACTTCCCTCTCGCGCGGCGCGAGGACCGAGAGGCACCGCTCGAGGGCCGAGCGGAACTCGCCGGCGCGCCGGCCGGCCTCGGGGTCGTCGGCCGTCCGCAGCTCGCGGCCCGCCGCGGCGGCCAGGTCCGCTTCCCGCCGGCGCTGGCGCAGGCGGTCCCGGGCCTGGTTCGCGGCGATCCCGAAGAGCCAGTTCCGGAAGCTCCGCGAGGTATCGTAGCGGGCGAGGTGCCGGAAGGCCCGGAGGAGGGCCTCCTGGGCCACCTCCTTGGCGTCCTCGACGTTCCCGGTCAGCCGGCAGGCGAGGCCCAGCAGGGCCTGCCGGTAGGGCGTGACCAGCGGCTCGAACGCCTCGCTGCGGCCGGCAAGAACCATCGCCACGAGCTCCTTCTCGGAATCGTTCATCCGCATGGTTCTACCGCCGCCGCCCCGGAAATGTTAAGCGTCCGGGCGCGCTCAGACGCCGCCCCGCGCGAGCGGCCGGGTCAGACAGGTCGGGCCGCCGGCCCCCTTCACCGAGATCTCGCCCCCCGCGTAAGTCGAGACTTCGATCCCGGCCTTCTCCAAGAGGGCCCGGGTCCGCGGGTTCCCGTCGAGCGCGAGGCACTTGCCCGGGGCGACGGCGAGGACGTTCGTGGCCATGGTGGCGTATTCCCCGTCCGGGACTTCGATGAGCTCGAAGCCGCCTTCGAGGAGGCGCTGCCGGAAGGGCACGGGCAGGAGCCGGGAGTAGACGAGGAGCTTGCCCCGGTCGACCGGGCTCAGCATCGACATCAGGTGGAGGACGTCGCCGGGCCCGTCCCAGTGGGGAAGCGGGACCTCGACGACCTCGCCGACGAAGCCCGCGGTCATCTCGCGCAGCTGCCGGATGCCCTCGGCGTTGGTCCGGTAGCCGCGGCCGACGGCGAGCGTCTTCTCGTCGAGCCAGACGACATCGCCTCCCTCGAGCGTCCCGGGCTCGCGGATCGCGCCGAGGACCGGCCAACCGGCCTTCCCGGCGAAATCGCCGACCGCACCGGGCTCGCCCCGCCGCTGCGCCTTGCCCATGCGGCAGAGAACGAGGCCGCGCTCCGTCACGAGCGCCGCGTCACGGACGTAGATCGAGTCGAGACCCGTCCCGCGCGTCTTCGGGCAGGAAGCGGACCTCGGGCACGGACCGGCGCAGGATGTCCACGAACCGGTCGTACTCGTCGACGGCCCGGGCGAAGTCCGGTTCCGCCGTGTAGCGGAGGTCCCGCCACTGGCCGCGAACCCGGTCCTGGCCGAGCCACGCCAGGCGCGGATGCTTGAGGAGGAGCGCCCGGATGGGAAGGACCTCGGATGCGGCGCTGCTCATGCTCCCTCAGCTGAAGTTCCTGTCCCTTCTCCAGATCTCCGCCGGCGAAACGCGCAACCCCCGGCAGACATAGATGGGCATGTCGTTCTCGTAAGGCATGCAATAGCGGCAATTATGGACGGCCGCCAGCGTGACCTCTTCGCAGCTCCGCTTGATCTCCTCGGCGTTGCCCCGGAGCACGATGACCGTCCGGAATCCCTCCTTCGGATAGCCCCAGATCCAATAGCTGTTGTGGGGGGAGACGACCCGGGGCAGGGGGTACTTCGACGAGAAATATTCCAGGGACGCGGCCTCGCCGTAGTTCCTGGCGTAGACGATGGCCGAGGCCCGCTCCGCTTCGGGGAGCGAAAGGAAGACCGCCGAGACGTCCCGGGCCAGATCCTCCCAGCCGAACATGTCGGCGTAGAACTGGGGAAGCTCAGAGAGCCGCTGGTTTTCGGGGGTCGACGGCTTGACGCCGAGCGCCGACTGGTACTTGATGAACGTCTCGACCGGCAGGACCGGCGACGGCCATCGGGAGAATGGCGAGCGAGGTCACGACGCTCAGCGCGGCGAGCGCGGGCGGCGCCCAGCCCCGCCTTCCGCGCGAAGCCCAGCGCTCGACGGCGACGCCGCCCGCGGCGAAGAGCATCGTGTAGGCCGGGCCGAGATACTCCGCCTTGGCGTGGGGGTTGGCGAGGAGGACGACGAAGGCCGCGACATAGATGACGCCCAGGACCCGATACCGCCGCCCCTCCCGGCCGAAGAGCAGGAAGAGCAGCCCGGGCACCCAGATCAGCATGTTGACGGGGTTCAGGAGGAGGGCCTGGCCCGCGAGGAAATCCGAGGCGCGTCAGACCGGCGTACTTCCCGGCGCTGGCGTTGCGGATGAACTCGAGATGGGCCCAGCCGTGGGTCGCGTTCCAAATGATGTACGGGCTGAAGATGAGCAGGGCGATCCCGGCGGCCGCGTACGGCCAGGGCGTCGCCAGGTGCTCGGCGCAGGTCCGTCAGCAGGAGCGCCGCGGCCAGGCCGGCCCCGAACCAGAGGAAATCGATCTTGTTGAGGAGGCCCAAGCCGATGACGACCCCGAGCAGGAGCCAGAGGCCCGGCCGGCTCCGGTCGACGATGAGGACGAGGAGGTAGGCGGCCAGCGCCCAGAAGAGCTGGGCGAAGGCGTTCATCTGGAAGATGTTCGTGTGGCCGATGATGATCGGCGCCAGAAGGACGGCCAGGCAGGCCAGGGCGACGGCCGTCCGCCGTCCGCCGAGCCGCCGGGCGATGAGGCCCGCCAAGAGCGACGGTCAGGGCGTGGGCGACGGCCGGCAGGACGCGGATCCCGAACTGCGAGACGCCGAAGACGGCCCGGCTCGCGGCCAGCAGGAACATCGCGAGCGGAGGCTGGTCCACGTATCCGGCGGCCAGCCGCTTGCTGCAGGCGATGTAGTAGAACTCGTCGCGGAAGATGCCGTAGCCGCCGAAGGCGTTGACGAGGAGATGGAAGGCGAGCGCCGCCGCCGCGAACCCCAGGATCAGAAGAACGTCGCTTCTCGGACGCGCGCCATGTTCCGTTCCTGCCGACGTCATGAGATCCCCTCCGGACGTTATCGGACTTCATTATCAGCGGCAGGGGAAGGCAAGTCAATCCCCGGAAATCGCTTGACGGCGGCCGGCCCCGGCGGTAGTTTCGGAAAAACAAAACGGCCGAAGGAGCGCGACATGAAAATTGCGATAAACGGCAGCCGGTTCCTCGTAATCTACTCCGGGGTTCTGACCCTCGCCCTAGCGTTGAGCCTGCTCGGCGCGGCGGACAAGAGCCGGAAGGCGAGTTTTGGAGAGATCGACGCCCAGAGGGTCAACATCATCGAACCGGACGGCACGATCAGGCTGATCCTCTCCAGCAAGGCGCTGTTCCCGGGCATCATCTTCAAGAAAAAAGAGTATCCACACCCCAACCGGAAGACAGCGGGGATGCTCTTTTTCGACGACGAAGGGACCGAGAACGGCGGCCTCATCTACGGCGGCGAGAAGGATAAAGGCGGCAATGTCAGCGCCTATGGGCACCTGAGCTTCGACCAATATGACCAGGACCAGGTTTTCACCATCGACGCCTCGGAGGACGGCGGCTTCCGGAAAGCAAGATTGTCCATTTGGGATAGGCCCGATTACTCGATCGAGGAGCTCCTCGCCCTCCAGAACCGCATCAAAAACATGCCCGAGGACAAGAAAAAGGCGGAGTACGCCAAGTTCTTCGCCGGCCGTGAACACGCCCAGCCCCGCGTTTTTCTTGGGAAGAGCGATAACGGCTCCGTTCTCTCCGCTCGGCTCAACGACAAACAGGGACGCGAGAGGCTGATCCTGGAAGTGACGCCCGAGGGCAACCCGGTCGTCCGTTTCCTCGACCACGAACGGCCGGGAGACGAGCCGGTTCCCGGGTGAGAAAGCCAAGTGATACTGGGGGCTTCCCCCCGGGGAAATTGACCGGGGGCCGCGGCTTATGATATAAGCTGACCTGGTATTTGAAAATCAGTCTTCCATGAAGACGAAGACCGCCCCCGCAGACAAGGCCCCGCGTATTCCCACATTTTCTCTTTGCAAATTTCAGAGATAAGGATGGTGAGCATGGGCGAAACGAAAACCATCACTCCCCGAGGCAAGCCCCTTTCCCGCCGGAACTTCCTGACCGCGTCGGCTACGGCCGCGGCCGGGGTCATGGTCGTGCCCGCGGCACGTCATCGGCGCGACGCCCCAGAGGCAGGGCGCCGAGCGACACGCTCAACATCGCCTGCGTCGGCGTCGGCGGCATGGGCTAGTCCGACACCCGCGGCGTGCGGACGGAGAACATCGTCGCCCTCTGCGACGTCGACGACGAGCAGATGGCCAAGCTCCTCCGCTCCGACGAGCTCGAGCCGAAAGAGAAGGCCATGTACGAGAAGGCCGCCAAGTACCGCGACTTCCGCCGGATGCTCGAGAAGGAGAAGGGCATCGACGCCCTCACGGTCACCATGCCCGACCACAACCACGCCGTCATCGCCATGACGGCCATCAAGATGGGCAAGCACGTCTACGTCCAGAAGCCGCTGACCCACACGATCAAGGAAGCGCGGCTGCTGGCCAAGGCGGCCAAGGACGCCAACGTCGTGACCCAGATGGGCAACCAGGGCCACTCCAAGGAAGGCGCCCGCCTCATCTGCGAGTGGATCTGGGACGGGGCCATCGGCAACGTCACCGAGGTCCACGTCTGGACCAACCGCCCCATCTGGCCCCAGGGCATCGACGCGCCCAAGGAGATCCCCTCGGTGCCCGTCGACGCTCGACTGGGACGTCTGGCTCGGCCCGGCGGCCGTTCCGGCCCTACCACCCGGCCTACTGTCCGTTCGCCTGGCGCGGCTGCTGGGACTTCGGCACGGGCGCCCTCGGCGACATGGGCGCCCACCTCATCGACCAGCCGTTCTGGGCCCTCAAGCTCGGCTACTCCGACGAGCGTCCAGGCCAGCTCGACGCCGTTCACCAAGGACTGCTATCCCTGGGCCGAGGTCGTCACCTACGAATTCCCGGCGCGCGGCAGCATGGCCCCCGTCAAGCTGACCTGGTAGGACGGCGGCCTGATGCCCCCGCGCCCGGCCGAGCTCGAGGACGGCCGGATGATGGGCGACGAGGACGGCGGCGGCGTCCTCTTCCACGGCGACAAGGGCCTGCTGATGTGCGGCACCTACGGCGAGAACCCGCGGCTCCTCCCCGAGACGCTGATGCAGGAGCTACAAGCGGCCGGAAAAGACCATCCCCCGCTCGCCCGGCATCCGCGAGGAGTGGATCGAGGCCATCAAGAAGGGCAAGAAATCGACGACGGACTTCTCCTATTGCGGGCCCGCTGACCGAGGTCATGCTCCTGGCCAACGTCGCCGTCCGGATGAAGGACAAGAACATGAAGCTCCTCTGGGACGGCGCGAAGATGGAGTTCACGAACCTGCCGGAAGCCAACCAGTTCCTCCACTTCGACTACCGCCCCGGCTGGACCTTTGAAGAAAGATGAGACAGCGCCCGATGAGGACGCTCTCTCGGTAATCGAGGTGACTGCTGCAGGGCCGCTCGCTCGCCCTGGTCGCCTTCGGCCGCCGCCTCCGGCCGCAGCGACGAGCCGTCCGAGGCCAGTGGCAGATCCACGACATGAACCGGCCCATGGCCCCGGTCGTCGACCCCGGGCCCGGCCGGGCCGCCCGCGCCCGCCGCCCTCCGACGCCGTCGTCCTCTTCGACGGCAAGGACCTCTCCAAGTGGACGGACGCCAAGGGCCAGCCGGCCGGCTGGAAGGTCGAGAACGGCTATTTCGAAGTCGTGCCCAAGACCGGAGATCGATCCGGACCGACCAGGGCTTCGGCGACTGCCAGCTCCACGTCGAGTGGATGGCGCCGTCCCCGGCCAAGGGCGAGGGCCAGGACCGCGGCAACAGCGGCGTCTTCCTGATGGAGCTCTACGAGGTCCAGGTCCTCGACTGCTACAACAACAAGACCTACGCCGACGGCCAGACCGCGGCCATCTACGGCCAGTACCCGCCGCTCGTCAACGCCTGCCGGCCGCCCGGGGAGTGGCAGACCTACGACATCGTCTTCCACCGGCCGCGCTTCGACGAGGACGGCAAGGTCGTCTCGCCCGGCCCGCATGACCGTCTTCCACAACGGCGTCCTCGTCCACGACGACGCCGCGCTGACGGGACCGACGGGCCACCATGCGCGCCCGCCCTACAAGATGCACGCCGACAAGCCTGCCCCTCTCCCTCCAGGACCACGGCCACCCGGTCCGCTTCCGGAACATCTGGGTCCGGAACCTCGAGTGACGCCCCGGCCCGGACGGGCGGAGCGGGGAGCGGCCTCGGCCGCCCCGGACTCTTTTGAACGGTGACGGAGAGATGACCATGAGAAACCGATGGATCCTAGCCGCCCTCGTCCTCGGCCTGGCCGCCGGGACCGCGCTCGCCGGCCCCGGCCAGGCGCCGCAGAAGCCCAGGACCGCCCTCTTCGTCTGGGGCGGCTGGGAAGGCCACGAGCCCAAGCAGTGCGTCGACATCTTCGCCCCCTGGCTCGAGTCCCAGGGCTTCGAGGTCGAGATCTCCCACTCCCTCGATTCCTACCTCGACCTGGCCAAGCTCAAGACGCTTCGACCTCATCGTCCAGGTCTGGACCCAGGGCAGATCACCGCCGAGCAGGAGAAGAACCTGGAGGAGGCGGTCAAGAGCGGCGTCGGGCTGGCCGGCTGGCACGGCGGCCTGGCCGACTCCTTCCGCGGCCAACATCGAGTACGAGTTCATGGTCGGCGGCCAGTGGGTCGCCCATCCCGGCGGCATCATCGACTACGACGTCAACATCATCAAGCCCGGCGACCCGATCATCAAGGGCCTCAAGCCGCGCTTCCACATGAAGTCCGAGCAGTATTACATGCACGTCGACCCCGGGGTCGAGGTCCTGGCCACGACGACGTTCTCCGGCCAGTACGCGCCGTGGACCAAGGGCGTCGTCATGCCGGTCGTCTGGAAGAAGCACTACGGCGAGGGCCGCGTCTTCTACTGCTCGCTCGGCCACGTGGCCGCCGACTTCGACGTGCCCGAGGCGAGGGAGATCGTCGAGCGGGGCCTGCTCTGGGCGGCCCGCCTCGCCAAGTAGGCCGCGCGCAGGCGGCCGCGCCCGCGGCCAAGGAGAGAACGATGGCCAACTCGCGGACCCCGGCCGACCCGGCCCGGGGGGAACTCCATCCCCTGACGCTCTCGTTCGAGCCGCCGCTCGAGCGGGAGTTCATGGACGACTACCTCGAGAAATCGCTCGGCCAGGTCCGGCTGACGATCCTCGTCGCCGCGCTCCTCTACGCCTCTTTCAGCGTCCTCGACGCGGCCGTGGCGCCGGCGGCGATGAAGACGCTCTGGCTCATCCGCTTCGCCGGCTTCCTCCCCCTGAGCGCGCTGGTGTTCCTCCTGACCCGCGCCCCCGTCTTCCGCCGTGTCTGGCAGCCGGTCCTGGCCGTCTGGAGCCTCCTCTCCGGGCTGGGCGTCGTCGGCATGATCGGCGCCGTCCGGGGCGAGGCCGGGCACTCCTATTACGCCGGCCTCATCCTCGTCTTCATCGTCCTCTACACCTGGTCCCGGGTCCGCTTCCTCTGGGCCACGATCACGGGCTGGCTGATCGTCGCCGCCTACGAGATCCTGACCATCGGCTTCCTCCATTCCCCCGCCCAGGCCACCTGGACCAACAACTTCTTCTTCATCGGCGCGAACATCCTGGGCATGATGGCCTGCTACTCGATCGAGCGCTACGCCCGGGCGGACTTCCTCAAGGAGCGCCTCCTCGTCGAGGAGGAGGAGAAGGTCCGGCAGGCGAACCGGGAGCTCCGGGAGAAGAACGAGGAGCTGCGCGGGCTGGCCGAGGTCGACGACCTGACCCGCATCCCCAACCGGAGGATGTTCGAGCAGGAGCTGAAGCGGACGTGGCGCCGGGCCGTCCGGACGAGCAAGCCGCTGAGCCTGCTCCTCTGCGACGTCGACAGCTTCCGCGCCTTCAACGACGCCTGCGGCCGCCAGGCCGGTGACGAGTGCCTGGTCCGGGTCGCCGGCGCCGTCTCGGGCGCGGCCCGGCGTCCGGGGGACTACGCCACCCGCTACGGCGGCGCCGAATTCGCCGTCCTCCTCCAGGACACGGGCCTCGAGGGCGCCCAGCACGTCGCCGAGCGCATCGCCCAGGCCGTCCGCGGCCTGGGCATCCCCCACGCTGGCTGCCCGTCGGCGACTCAGGTCACGGTCAGCGTCGGCGCCGCCTCGATCCAGCCGACCCACGAGCAGGAACCCGAAGCCCTCGTCCGCAAGGCCGACGAGTGCCTCTACCAGGCCAAGGGGGAGGGCCGCAACCGGGTCATCGTCGCCCGCGTCTGATGAGGATAGAGGTCCTCGGCACGCGCGGAGAGATCGAGGAGAGCGCGCCCCGCCACGCGCGGCATTCGGGGCTTCTCGTCGACGGGCGGCTGCTCTTCGACCTCGGCGAGCCCGAGTTCCTGGAGAAGAAGCCGCAGCGCGTCTTCCTGACCCATCTCCACCCGGACCACGCCTTCTTCGTCCGGGCGCCCGCCCCGCTCGGCCGCGCCGTCTACGCCCCGGAGAGGCGGGCCGGCGTCCCCGAGCTCAGGGTCTTCCCGGGCCGGATTCGCTGGCGCGGCTACGCCATCCGCGCCGTCCCCACCCATCACAGCCTCAAAGTGAAGTCCACGGCCTACATCGTGGAGAAGAGCGGGCAGCGTCTCCTCTATACCGGCGACATGTTCTGGATCAATAAGGAGTACCAGCCGCTCCTCGGGCGGCTCGACCTCGTCGTGACCGAGGCGAGCTTCCTCCGCCGGGGAGGCATGATCCGGCGCGACCGGGCCACGGGTGTCGCCTACGGGCACGCCGGCGTCCCGAACCTCATCGAGCTCTTCGCGAGATTCACCCGGCACATCCTTCTCGTCCATTTCGGCTCGTGGTTCTATGCCGACATGCGCGAGGCCCGGCGGACGCTCCGGGCGCTCGGGAGGGAGAACGGCGTCGAGGTCCGGGCCGGCTACGACGGCTTAAGGCTCGACCTCAAGGACCTCAGGTAAGCGTCCCACGCGTCCCGGCGCACGAACAGCGACAGGACGACCTCCGGCCGCAACCCGTAAAAAGCGGACACGTAGCCGTCGCCGAGGACTGCGCCCGGCCGCGTCGGCGAAACCGGCCGAGGCGATGACGATCGCGGCGTCGCGGAGGTCTCCTGCCGTGGCCGCGTCCGTCCAATACCCGACGCGGCCGAAGCGCCGCAGGTACCAGGGGAGGGGCCAGGTTTCCTCGGGCGGGGCGACGACCTTGACCAGCAGCCGCTCGCGCTCGGGGCTGACCGCGGCGACCCCCTCGACGGCCCGGACGAGCTTCAGGAAGTCGGGGCCCGTTTGGGCGTAGACGTAGGGGTTCGTCGGGTCGGCGTAAGCCACGAAGTTCGCCCGGAAGTCCTGAAAGCCCAGGTTGAGGAAGCCGGGGGCCATGACCGCCAGGACGACGACCCTGACGACGCGGAACCTCCCCGTCCTGAGGAGAAGGCCGGCGCCGTTCCCGGCGAGAAGGACGAGGCCCAGCGTGAAGGGCAGGGCGTTCCAGGGCGTCTTGTAGGGGATGAGGGAGAAGGCGGCCAGGGTGACGACGGTGAAGAAAAAGATGAAACGGACCAGGCGCGGGTGGCCGTCCTTGCCCGGAGCGGAGCCGAAGGCGAAGATGCTGCCGGCGATGGCCAGGGCGACGAGGAAGGCCTCGCTCCAGAGCGGGCCGTGGCCGTATCGCGCGTAGAGCAGCGTCTTGATGTAGGCGTACCAGGGTTGGGTGTGAAGGCCGGGCTCGCCGGCCCGCCGGGCGTATGTGCCGAACGCGGCCAGGGAATCGCGCAGGCCGCCGGGATTGCCGAGGAACGAGGTGAAGAGGAGCCAGGCCGGGAGGAAGGCCGCGGCGAGAAAAACGGCGGCGTGGAGGACGACGGTCCCCGCCTTCCAGGGCGCGGCGCCGGCCGCGGCCGGTTTCGGCCGAAGCAGCCGGTCGGCGAGCGCCGCCGCGGCCAGGGCCCCGAACAGAATGACGGACGTCTCCTTGGTCGCGTACATCATGCCCGCGGCGACGCCGGCCGCCGCCGCCCACCAGACGGAACGGGTCCGGAGATACCGCCAGCCGGCGGCGATGAGCCCGGCCAGGAAGAAGACGAGGAGCGTCTCCTGGATGTAGAAGCGGCTGAAATAGGTCAGGGACGGCGAGACGGCCGCCAGGACCGCCGCCGCGGCGATCGACTCCCGCGCCAGTCCGCCCGCGAAGAGGAGGAGGAGAAGGAGGAGGCCGGTGCCGAAGAGGGCGGGGACGAGGCGCAGGGCCGTCTCGGAGACGTCGGCCAGGGTCCGGGCGCCGAAGGCCCGGGCCACGGGCAGCGTCAGGTAGTAGAGCGACGGGCCGTGGTGGTCCTTCGGGTCATAGCGGTAGTCGCCCCGCTCGAGGAGGGCGCCGAACTTGACGGCCTGGTTGGCCTCGTCGTCGTGCATCGGCCGGAGGTCGAGCCGGGCGGTCCGGAGAACAAGCGCGCCGAGGACGGCGCAGAGAAAGAGCCCGCGGAAGGCTTTCGGGGTCATTTGGCGGGCAGGCCGTAGACCTCGACCTCCACGTAGTGGTTCATGTCGTTCGACGTGTTGCCGGCGCTGTAGAGCCGGACGTAGCGGGCCTTGGCGCCCTTGGCGTCGACGAGCTTGCCCTCGTAGGTCTCGATGTATTCCTTGTCCTTGCCGATGCCGAGGCCCGAGGTGTTGTCGTGGTCGTTGTTGAAGAGGGTCGTCACGCCGCTGACGAAGTCCTTGTCGTCGGAGACCTGGACGACGACGTCGCGGTAGACGCGGGCCTGGCTGTGATAGTGCCAGACGACGATGGCGGAGAGCGGCTGGGACCTGCCGAGGTCGATCTGGACCCACTGCAGGCCGGGGCCGAGCTCGACGTAATAACCGTCCTCGCCCGACTTCTTGCCGTCGGTGACGTACGAGAGCTCGCCGATGACGGGCTCCTTGTCGCTCGCCGTGACGGGCTTGCCCGCCGAGAGGAGGACGGTCCCCACGGGCACGAGGAACGGGCCGCGCGGCCTGCCGGTGATCGGCTCGAGGTTCGGCGTGCGGATATTCTTGGGCGTGCCGACGAACATGGGCTTGGGCAGCTGGAGCTTGAGGGCTTCCTTGCCCTGCTCCTGAGAGGCCTCCTGGGCCGGGAGGGCCAGGGCCAGGCCGAGGGCGGCGGCGGCGACGAGCGGGAGCGCTCTCTTCATGCGGGTCTCCTTGTCACTTCGACTGGGCGATGGCGTTCGCGTTGGATATTCTACACTTTTTCCCCGGGATTATCACGAGGGCCCAGGTCTCGGGGTGGCTCCGGCAGTAGCGGGCGATCGCGGCCGTCGGCAGGACGAAGAAGGCGGTCGAGAGGGCGTCGGAGACGGCGGCCGAGGGGTGCGCGGCCCAGGCCGCAGGGTGGGCGCGGGCCGGGCGGCCGGTGCGCGGGTCGACGATGTGCTCGCCCTTGACCTCGGTCCCCGAGCCGCTCAGGGCCAGGCCGCGGAGCCGGACCCGGCGGGGGGCGCCCGGGCATCGCCAGTCGGCGGCGACCCCGACCGGCCAGCCCGCGCCGCCTCGTCCGCCCGGGCCGGGGCCGAGGCCGAGGGCCGTGCTTGTCCCGGCGTGGAGGAGGGCGTTCCGGACGCTCCACTGGCCGAGGACCTCGGCCGCCCGGTCCAGGGCGTAGCCCTTGCCGATGGCGCCCAGGTCGAGGTCGAGGGGGCGGGGCCGGCGCCGCGCCCGGCCGGCGTAGCGCTCGGCCTCGAAGCCGCCGGGGACCATGCGCAGGCCGAGGAGGCTGAGGAGGTTCGGCGGGACGGCCCCGTCAAGAGACGGGACGGCCCTATAATTGACGTCGAAGGCGCCGGCCGTCTCGGCCTGGACGCGCGCCGCGGCGGCCAGGCATTCGACCGTCTCGAGGCCGACCCTCATCCGCTCGCCGGGCCTCAGGCGGTTCATCCGGCTGACCTCGCTCGAGGGGTCGAAGCGGCTGAAGAGGCGCTCGATGCGGTCGATCTCGTCGAAGGCGGCCCGCGCGGCCTGGCCCGCGTAGGCCTTGCTCTTGCCGGCGACGACGATCTCGAAGACGGTCGTCATCGCCTCGTGCGCGAACTTATGAACCGGCGCCGGCCGTTTCGCAGAGCTCATCTATCGAGTCCCGTGGCGGCGCGTCGCCAGAGAGACGTCGGGCGATGGCCGTCCTTACCTCCGGACGCGGGAACCTGTCCCGGTTCCCCAGTCGAAAATGCCGTCCGGTCCCCTTCCAAACGGGGTCTTTGGGCGGCCTCGGTGCCGCCTGCGCTCGTTCCCGTCCGACGAGCGATAACCTGCACCGGCCACCCGTCCGGATAAAGGCCCGCTGCTGATAGCTAGCCGAGTCACTCCGCTTTCTTGGGCTTGCCGACGCGGCCGATGAAGAGCGAGATGACGAAGAGGATGCAGGCCATGAGCGCGGCGATCTTGAGGCCGGCCTGGACGCCGCCGCTGGCGCTGACGTCGCCGATGAGCTTCGGCACGAAGGTCCCGCCGAGCAGGCCGACGGCGAAGATGATGCCGAAGATGCTGCCGTAGAGGGCCGGTTCGAACTTGGCGAAGGTCACGCCGACGATGGTCGGGAAGATCGGGGCGAAGGCGAGCCCGGTGAGCAGGATGGCGGCCACGGCCAGGGCCGGGCTCTTGGTGACGATCATGCCGACGATGGCCACGACCGAGAGGAGCGAGGTCGCCGTGATGACCTTGGCCCCCATGGCCGTCAGGTTCTTCATGGTCGAGGCCAGGAACCGTCCGACCATCATGGCGACGCCGAAGAGAGAGAGGGCCAGGCCGGCCTTGACAGCTGCACCCGCCATGGCATCGCCGCCGAGGAGCTCGGTCATGAGCTTCTTGATCCAGGTGGCCATGGAGACCTCGAGCGACATGTAGCAGATGAGGGCCAGCCCGGCGACGAGGACGGCCGGCTTGGCCAGGAGCTTGACGGCCATCGAGAACCTGTAGCCGGTCGCGGCCGGCGGGAATTTCGTGGCCAGGGCGAAGACCAGGAAGACGAGGGCCAGGGCGCCGATGATCGACAGGGACGCGGCGTAGCTCAGGCGCATCGTCTTGAGGAAGAGCGTCACGAGAAGGGGCGTCAGGACGTAGCCCAGGCCGAAGAAGGCGTTGCCCAGGTTCGAGGCCCGGGCCGGGTCCTTGCCCTCGAACAGGACGACGGGGATGAGCGTGTTGCCGACGGTGTTGAGGCACATGGCCCCGACGCCGAGGAAGATGCAGGCCAGCCGGACAATGGCGTAACTCGGAGCGAAGGCGAGAAGGAACAGGCTGCCGCCCGTGACCAGGAAGCCCAGGATGGCGATCGGCTTGTAGCCGAACTTGTCGACGAGCGGGCCGATGATGAGCTGGACGATGCAGCAGGTCAGGAACAGCGCCATGACCAGCGAGCCGAACTGGCCCTCGTTGATCTGGAGGGCGGCCATCAGCTCGACCGAGACCGAGCCGAGGATGATGAAGCAGATGGCGACCGAGAAGACCGCCATGAGGGCCACGAGCGCCGTCATTCTTTTCATGGTTTTCCCCCTGGGTGAGAGATGTCAGGATGCGCCCCGTCCGCCTTCGCGATCCGGTCCCCCCGCGGGGCCGTGGGACAGAGCCTGGTCATTTGAGCCTGAAGATACCATTCCCCGCGAATCCTTGTCAACGCTTCGGGTGGGGTCATCGGATGGGGTCAGGTCTACTTTCTATCAGTTCACTGATAGAAAGTAGACCTGACCCCATCTTGTTGTCCGACTGGCTCTTGAGCAGGGCTCCGGGGGATGGCCGGAACGTAATGTGCGGCTTAGCGCAAGCCGCACTCTGGAGTGAAGGCCGCCTCCGGAGCTCTGCGACGAGGCTCGTCAGGTTCGGAGTTTAGCCCCGAGCGGGAGCTCCTGGACCCCGTCGGGCGGCGCGTTGACCTTGGCCGCGACGGAGCCCGGGCCCTTGATGTCCTCGCCGCTCAGGATGTGGACGTCGAGGAGGCCCTCGGCGTGGAAGCCCGTCCGGAGAAAGTTCATCTCGGCGAGCGACACGCTCCAGGCCTCGAGCCAGACCTCGAGCTCCTTCCTCTGCTGGGGCGTCCCCTGAAAGTGGACGGCCAGCTTGATCGGACTGGCCGGCCCGGCCGCGCCCGCCCTGGGCTCGCCGAAGAGGTACACGGCCCGCACGCCCCACCGCTCGGCGTCGCAGTGGAAGGCGATCTGCTCGGCCATGCGCCGCCGCCAGCCGGCGTGGCCGCCCTCCTCCCGCCGCGTCGCCGCCGTCTGATCGAAGGACGCCCGCAGGGCCGCGCTCGGGTCGGCCATCATGGCCACGGCCTTCTCCCGGTCGGCGTTCATCAGGATCCGCAGGACCTTGCCCCCCGTCGCCTCCGGGACGTTGATGACCCGGAGCGTCCGTCCCAGCCGCGCAAATCCCGGCAGCAGCTCGCCGAGCTTGTTCGAGGCCCCGAGCAGGAAGGGCTCGTTGAACTTCACCCCGGCGTCGTCGGGGTAGAGGGGCAGGTAGCGGATGCCCGACTCGACCAGGTCCTGGAAGAAGTGCGTCCCGAACGAGACGTCGGGGACGTAGTTGCCCTTCTTGCGGGCGACCTCGATGAGCATGGCCGCGTTGTTGATGTCCGAGTAGGTCACCCGCACGCCCAGCCGGATGTCGCCCCGGCTGCCCCAGCGCCCCGGCCCCATGAGGATGAACTGGCGCCGCGGCAGGACCTTGTTGAGCCGCCCCACGGCCTCGCCGACCGAGGCCATCTCCGCCGGCCTCGGCGATCTCGCCGTACGTCTCCGGGTCGACGTAGACGATGTGGGTGATGTCGGCGACCTTGCCGTTCGAGACGAAGCGGTTGGCGGTGAAGAGGAGGTCCTCCTCGGCGATGTGCGAGGGGATCTCCATGGCCACGTCCTCGCCCGAGTGGCTCTGGGGCCGGCACTGGAGGAGGTAGAAGTCGCGGCCGTCGTGGGCGAACTCGATGTCGACCGGGAAGCCGAGGGACGCCTCGAGCGTCTTGAGGATGGCCTCGAGCTGCCCCATGAACGGGCTCGCCGTGATCAGCCCGTCGAACGTGACGACGGCCCGGACCTTGCCGAAGTCGGTGGCGAGCCCCATCGGCCGCTGGAGGAGGCCCTCGCGGTCGACGGAGATGACGTTCCCCAGGGCCGGGTAGCCGCTCGCCGACCTCCGCGCAGGAGCTCGCGGATGTCCCGCGTCTCGAAGGCGTTCGTCTCGAGGTCGATGACGTCGATCTTCTTCGGCGAGTAGCGGACGACCTCGTCGAGCGAGACGTTGACGCGGAGGTTCGGCTGGCTGGGCGCGACGAGGATGGGGTAGTCGTCGCTGACCCGGTCCACGGCGCGCGTGCCCAAGCCCGGGCACCAGACGGAGGAGCCCGTCCTCGCGCCGGATGCGCGGCGACCAGCGGAACTCGTTCCGGCTGAAGGCGACGCCGGCGAAGGCGGGGAAGTAGTACTTCCCGACCCGCCGGCCGACGACCTCCTGGATCATGATCCCCATCTCCTCGTAGTAGTCGAGGAGGCCGCGCTCGGCCCGGTACTGGATGGGGTCGGGGCTGAAGATCGAGGCGTAGACCTCGGCCACGGCGTCGAGGAGGGCCTCCAGGCGCTCCTTCTTGCCGCCCTGGTTGGCCAGGAAGAGGCTCTTGTACTTGCCGGAGAAGGCGCTCCCCAGCCGGTCCTCGAGCAGGCTCGAGCTGCGGACGATGAGCGGCACGTCGCCGAGGTCGTCCAGGGCGAGCGACAGCCCCTTGACCATCTCCTGGGGGAAGGAGCAGTTCTTGAAGACCTGGACGAGGTGCGGGTACTCCTGCCGGACCTCCTCGATGTCCTTGTACTTCTGCTCGATGACCTCGTCGAGGTCGTTGTGCTGGAGGAAGGCGATGATGCCGTCGGAGGTGATGTACCAGGTCTTGGGCGTCTTGACCTCGCCGATCTCCTTGACCCGGCGCTTGGCCTGGCGCAGGACGCGGGCGGCCAGGAAGAGGCCGAAGCTCTTGCCGCCGAGCTTGCCGTGGCTGCCCTGGGGGAAGATGATCCGCTCCATGAGGCCGAAGAAGTCCTCGAGGTCGATGTATTTCTTGGCGACGTTGATGAGCTCGAGCTGCTCGGTGAAGAAGCGCCGGATGAGGGCGACGCGGACGCTGTCGGAGGTCGCCCGCGGCAGCTTGAGTCCCTCCGGGATGAGGCGCTGGTAGCGGCGGATGCCCTCGAGGACCTCGGTCAGCGAGGCGTAGACGTTCTCCAGGGCCTTGACGGCGCTCGTCGAGCGGTCCTCGTTGATCCACTTCTGGATGCGGGCCATGATGTCGTCGTCGGAGAGGTTGGCCGAGGCGATGGCGAACGTCTCGTCGCTGAGCTTGATGAACCGGTCGAGGCTGCCCCGCTCGAGCGGCGCGTTGGGCTCGCCGGCGGCGTCGCCGGCCTCGCGGTCCTCGCCGTAGCGGTGGAGGAGGACCCGGGCCTCGCTGACGCCGCGCCAGCCGAGGTGGTTCATCATCTTGCGGGAGACGCGGACGAAGAGGTTGGGGTCGGTGTTGCGGAGGAGGTCCAGGGCGACGCGCCAGGCGGCCCGCTCGTCCTTCGCCGCCCGCCGGTCGTCGGTCATCTGCTGGAACATCCGGCTCAGCCGCTGATGGAGGATGAAGTGGCCGATGCGGTCGGCGATCGTCTGGATGAGCTTGACCTCCCCCTGGAGGAAGGGGCCGCAGTCGCTCTCGGGCGTCGGCCGCCGGTAGGAGACGCAGAGCCGGCCGACGAGGGCGTCCTGGACGCGGATGTCGGAGCACTGGACGTGGGGCGTGTCCTCGAAGTCGGGCGATTCGAAGGTGTCGGTGCCGTAGACGATCCGGGCCTGGCAGCAGTCGGGGAACTGCCAGCCGGGCGGGATGGCCTCGATGATGCGGCGGAAGACCTCCTCGAGCGGGCGGTCGAACCGGCTGAGGATCTCCTCGATCTTGTAGAGACAACTCAGCTCTTTCGCCCGCTCGTGGAGCGTCGAGAAGAGCGTGGCGACCGCGGTCGGGGCCTTGGGCTCGCTCATGCCCCCCTATTTTAAACCCAGCCGCGGTCCTTGCAGGCGTTGGCGACGCGGCTGACGGCGATGACGTAGGCCGCGTCCCGCATGTAGAGCTTGCGCGTGCGGGCCAGCTCGCTGACGGCCTGGAAGGCCGCCGTCATCTTCTCGTCGAGCTGCTCGAGGACCTCTTCCTTGGTCCAGTAGTAGTTCATGTTGCTCTGGACCTGCTCGAAGTAGCTGCAGGTGACGCCGCCGGCGTTGGCCAGGAAGTCGGGGATGACGAAGATGCCGCGGCTCTTGATGACGGCGTCGGCCTCGGGGGTCGTCGGGCCGTTGGCGCCCTCGGCGATGACCTTGACCCGCGGGGCCGATCTTGCTCGACGTTTCGGCGGTGATCTGGTTCTCGAGGGCGGCGGGGATGAGGATGTCGACGTCCTGCTCGATCCAGGCGTCGCCGGGCAGGCGCTTCGTAGCCGAGCTCCTTGGCCTTGGCCTTGTCGATGCCGCCGAAGCGGTCGGTGATCGGCCAGGAGCTCCTCGAGGTCGACGCCGCTCTTCTTGGCGAACGTGTAGGAGGCCTGGTCCTTCTGGTCCCAGCAGGAGACGCAGACGACCTTGCCGCCGAGCTGCGTGTAGAGCTCGATGGCGTACTGGGCGACGTTGCCGAAGCCCTGGACGGCCGCCGTCGTCTTCTCGATGGCGCATCTTCAGCTCCTTGCAGCGCCTCGCGGAGGGTGTAGACCACGCCGTAGCCGGTGGCCTCGGTCCGGCCCAGCGAGCCGCCCATGCCGACGGGCTTGCCGGTGATGAAGCCGGGGTACTTGCCGCCGCGGATCGGTCTCGAACTCGTCGAGCATCCAGAGCATGTGCTGGGCGTTGGTCATGACGTCGGGGGCCGGGACGTCGCTGCAGCGGGCCGACGTTCGTTGGCGACCTGGCGGACCCAGCCGCGGCAGATGCGCTCCTGCTCGCGCGGGCTGAGGTTGTGCGGGTCGCAGATGACGCCGCCCTTGCCGCCGCCGAGCGGGATGTCGACCACGGAGCACTTCCAGGTCATCCACATGGCCAGGGCCCGGACGGTGTCGATGGTCTCCTGCGGGTGGAAGCGGATGCCGCCCTTGCAGGGGCCGCGGGCGTCGTTGTGCTGGCACGCGGAAGCCGCGGAAGACCTGGACCTTGCCGTCGTCCATCCGGACGGGGATCGAGAAATGATATTCACGGAGGGGCTGCCGGAGCAGGTCCCGGGTGGGTTGGTCGAGCTCGAGTAGGTCCGCGACGCCGTCGAACTGCTTCTGGGCCATCTCGAACGGATTGAACCCTTTGGTCGCCATAGGAAACTCCCTTCAGAAGATGAACTATGATTGCATGCGGAGATGCAACACGGCCGCTTGATGCGACCTAAAATTATAGCCCCCGGGGCGGGAATTTTCAAGCCGCGGTTCTTATCATCGCGAGCCCCGAAGGGGCGTGGCGATCTCGGGGAAATGGGGACTGTCCCCGCAGGGGACTGTCCCTCTTACCCATCAACGCCGGGGGGCCGAAAGATATATTGATAATCAATAATTTTCCTTGACAAACGGCAAGTCGCCGACATATATTGATTATCGATAAATGTGCTCGGAAGGAGGTCCGAATGACGGAAATCAAGGCACTCAAGGTCGGCGCCCGTCGTCAAGGCGCTGAGGATCATGCTCATCACGCTTCTCATCCTTTACGGCCTCATTTTCATCATCGGATCGGCTGTTCTTTGTTTCTCGTGCTCCCGCCCTTCGCCCTCACAGCCTTGCCCCGGCTTTCTGGGACGTGATCAAGTTCTTCTTCGACAGGGTCGCTGACCGGGCCGATCTATTTCTTTATCGCCTATTGCATCTTTAAGCTCATCGGCCTATCTCTCGCGGCGAGCCCTTCAGCCCGGCCAGCCCGCGGCACATCCGCCGGATCGGCTACGCCGTCTTCGTCCTGGCCGCCGCTCCATGCCGCCGTCAGCCGCCGTATTCGGAGCGTTCAACACTCCCGGCATCTCTGCTCAATATCACCGATGCCGCTCATTCGCATCCTCTATGGCGCCTGAGCACGCTCCTCGTGGGCTTCGGGTTCCTCGTCATCGCCAAGGTCATCGAGGTCGGGGTCGCGCTCAAGCAGGACCAGGACCTGACCGTCTGAGGCTTGACCATGCCGATTATCGTCAATCTCGACCTGATGATGGCTAAGCGGAAGATGTCGCTCACCGAGCTCTCGGAGAAGGTGGGCATCACCATGGCCAACCTCTCGATCCTCAAGCAGGGCCACGCCCGGGCCGTCCGCTTCTCGACGCTCGAGAAGATCTGCGAGGTCCTGGACTGCCAGCCCGGCGACCTGCTCGAGTTCAAGAAGCCCGAATAGGGGCGGCCCCCCAGAAAATGCCCTTCTTGACAAATCAAAATGACTAAAATACAATATTGGTCATAAGTCATCATGAGAAAGATTGCGAAGCGGGACGACATCCGCGACCTCATTCTCGATGCGGTCGACGCCCTCCTCGCCCGCTTCGGCTACGGGAAGATGACCATGGAAGACGTCGCCCGCGAGGTCGGCATCGGCAAGGGCACGATCTACCTCCATTTCCCGGGGAAGCAGGAGCTCGTCCTCTCGCACATCGACCGCATCGCCGCCCGGGTCGCCGACGGCCTCCGCGCCCTCGCCGGCTCGCCCGCTCCCGCCGCGGAGCGGCTGCGCCGGATGCTCGTTCACCGCGTCCTTTTCCGTTTCGACAGCGTCGTCCACTACTCCCAGAACCTGAGCGACCTCCTGTCCTCGGTGCGCCCGGCCCTGCTCGCCCGCCGCGAGGCTCATTTCGCGAAAGAGGCTAAGGTATTCGAGGAGGTCCTCCGCGAGGGGGTCCAGTCCCGCGACCTCGATTGTCCCGACCCGGCGGGGGCGTCCCGGGTCCTCGTCCAGTCGACGAATTCCCTCCTCCCGTTTAACCTCTCGGCTCGCGAACTGGGCCGCCGGGAGGAGCTGGAGAAGGAGGCGGCGGCCGTCGCCGGCCTGCTCATAAGGGGGCTCGCCCCTCGCACAAAACGCTTGGCAAAGCATGGACGATGACGGGACCGACTCCCGTGTGATTTCAAGGAGGTTCCTCATGTCACAAATAGCGACCAAACGGGCTCTTGTTCTGTTCTTTTTGCTGGCCCTCGCCGGGCCCCTTGCTTTCGGCCAGCCGGCCCAACCGGCCGCGCCCGCCGTCGACGCCGCCAAGAAGCAGGCCGTCGTCGACGAGATCGCCAAGCTCCTCAACGAGAATTACATCTTCCCGGATACGGCCGGGAAGGTCGGGGAGACCCTCCAGGCCAAGCTCAAGGCCGGCGAGTTCGACAAGGCCGCCGACGCCGCGTCCTTCGCCCGGGCCGTCTCGGCCGTCATCCTCGAGGTGAGCAAGGACCGGCACACCGGCTTCGCCTACAACCCCGCCATGGCCGAGGACATCCGGACGATGATGGGGCAGAGCGAAACGGAACGGGCCAAGGTCCGCGAGCGGCAGCTCCAGGAATCCCGGCGCGACAACTTCGGCTTCCGCAAGGTGGAGCAGCTCGCGGGCAACATCGGCTACCTCGATTTCCGCGCGTTCGAGTCCCCCGACCCGGCCGGCCCGACGGCCATCGCGGCCATGAACTTCCTGGCCTATTGTGACGCCGTCATCGTCGACCTCCGGCAGAACGGCGGCGGCGACCCGGCCCAGATCCAGCTCATCTGCTCCTACTTCTTCACCGACCCGGCCCACCTCAACGACCTCTATTACCGGGCCGGCGACCGGACGGAGAACTACTGGACCATGCCCTACGTCCCCGGCCCCCGGTTGGCCGACGCCGACCTCTACATCCTCACCAGCTCGAGGACATTCTCGGGGGCCGAAGAGTTCACTTACAACATGAAGAACCTCAAACGGGCGACCGTCATCGGGGAGACGACCGGCGGCGGTGCCCATCCGACCCGGCCCATGATCGTCCAAAAGGATTTCATCTTGCGCGTGCCCTACGCCCGGGCCATCAACCCCGTCTCCAAGACGAACTGGGAGGGGACCGGCGTCGCGCCGGACATCGCCGTCCCGGCGGCGGAGGCCTTAGACAAAGCGTACGCGATGGCGGTCGAAAAGCTCGCCGCCAAGGCCACGGACCCGGAGAGGAAGGCCGGCTACGACTGGATCCTGACCGGACTCAAGGCCAAGGGCAACCCGGTGCAGATCGGCGAAAAGACCCTGAAGTCGTACGCGGGCATCTACGGAGAGCGCAAGGTGACCTTCGAGAACGGCGCCCTCTATTACCAGCGGACCGGCCCCAAGCTCCGGCTGACCCCGATGACGGCGACACTTTTCGCGCTTGAAGGACTCGACTATTTCCGGGTGGAGTTCGTCGTCAAGGATGGGAAGGCCGTCGAGCTCGTCGGGCACTACGATAATGGACGGCGGGAGCCCTCTCCCCGGACGAGATAGAGAAATTATTCCGCGTCGGGTCGCGGGGC
The DNA here is from genome assembly GCA_963805045.1 of Candidatus Aminicenantota bacterium. Taxonomy (GTDB): domain Bacteria; phylum Acidobacteriota; class Aminicenantia; order Aminicenantales; family Saccharicenantaceae; genus DATKJS01. The sequence continues at coordinate 58,433 of CAWDTC010000011.1, read as the reverse complement.
GAAGAGCTCGAGGTCGATGAAGACGATCGCGGCGAGGAGCGAGACGAGGGCGCTCCATCTGTGCCAGTCGAGGAGGACGACCTCCCCCCGGTAGTGGAACCAGGGCAACATCGCCAGGAGCTCCGCCGCCGCCGCCGAGACGCCCGCGGCGAGGAAGACCCAAAAGACGACCTTGGCCCAGTCCCGCGGTCCCCAGGGGATCTGGAACCTCCGCACGCTCTCCAGGTCGCCGGGCAGGGCCAGGGGCCGCGGCTCGAAGGTGAACCGCCGCGCCCTGAGGTAAGCGACGACCGTCAGGCAGACGGCGAAGATGGCTCCGGCGAAGACGTGGAGGACGAGGGGGAAGCCGAAGAGCCCGCGCGCGACGAAGATGGCGAAAACAAACCCGCTCGCGGCGAGATAGGCGAAGGTCCCGTACAGGCAGATGAGGAGCCACTTCTCGAAAAGGGGCAGCCGCCAGACCCGGAAGCCCTTGACCCAGGCCGCCCATCCTCCCGGCGCGGGCTTCTTCAGCACGGCCGGGACCCGCGCCGCCAGCCACCGCGTGTAATCCCGGGCGACCGCCGCGTAGAGGATGTTCCCTTCCGCCGACGGGTGATGGTGGCGGAACCGCCGGAAGGCGAGCCCCAGCCCGGTCGCGGCGAGAGCCAGGAGCGAGACGATGGCGAACATGGTCATGACCTCTTTTCGATGAGCCCGGCGAGCTTGCCCGCCACGACGACGAAGAAGACGACCAGGACGGCGCCGGTGGCGACGGCCGTCACCGCGAGCAGGAGCTTGAAGAACGGCCGGAAGGCGAAGGTCAGGCCGAAGACCCGGTGGAAGAGCGAGCCGACGCGCATCAGGGAGGTCGCCGACCTCGAGGCCTTGCTGTCCGTCAGGAGCGGGCCCGTGGCCTTCAGGGTCTTGAAGAAGAACTTCGAGTCGGCCGTGTGGCAGTCCGTGCAGCCCTTCCAGCCGAGCGACTGCTGGACCGGCCGGACATTGTGGGCCAGGGGCCAGGTCACGGGCGCCGCGGCGTCGCCCGCCGCCTCCCCGGCCCTCAGCCTACCCGCCTTGTCCAACTGGAAGGCCCGGCCGCCGGAGACGTAGAGGAAACGCGAGGCGTCGTCCGTTCCGCCGTCGCTCTTCCCGTTCTTCGCCTCGGCCGCGGCCAGGGCCTTGAGGACGAGCCCGACCTGCTCTTCGGTCAGCGTCCGCTCGGTCCCCGCCTTGGCCGCGACCGTGCGGACGTCGAAGTCCGAGGCCAGGGGCACGAGCTTCCCGCCGACGAGCCAGCCCGCGCCCACGGCGCCGGTCAGCCCCGCCGGCGCCTCGGACGGGGCCAGGTTCCCCTGGTCCATCCGGTAGAGGGTCTTGCGGACGACGACGGCCGGCGGCCCCGGCGCGCCGGCGACCGTGGCCAGCGCCTCGAGCACGGCCTGGACCCGCGTCTCCGCGGCCGGGTCCTTGTCCTGCGCCGCCGGGTCGAAGTCCGGGACAAGCGGCATGATCGCGCCGTCCTTCTTCGTCCCCCAGAAGAGGAGGCGCGCCGTTCGCGGCCCCGCCCTTCTCCGGCGCGACCATGGCCGACGAGTCGAGCCCGCCGTCGACGTTGACCTCGAAGAGCCATCCGCGCGCGCCCAGGACGGCGACCTCGCCCTCGCCGCAGGCCTGGGCCAGGGCGGCGAGGACGCCCGCGATCCTGTCCTCGCACTTGAGGACATCGCCCGCCGCCGCTCCGACGGCGTCCGGCTGGAGCGGCACGACGCTCTTACCCTCGAGCCGGGCCCAGAAGGCCGGCCAGACGAGCCGTCGCGGCCCGATCTTACCGCCGCCGTCCCTCATCTCGACGGGCTCCATGACGGCCGGCTGGTCGGTCGACCACTGGGCGACGCCGTAGATGCCGAGCCGGTTCGCCCGCGACGTCCGGACCCGCGTCCAGCCGCCGTCCGGGACGGGCCCCGAATGGCAGACGGTGCACTCGAGCCGCCGGAAGTGGACGAGCGGGATCCCCGTGTGCTTGGGGTAGGGCGCGCCGAGCCGGCCGGGCATGACCAACCGCTGGCCGGACGCGTCCTCGCCGAGGTGGCATCCCCGGCAGGTGAACGATTCGGCCGACCGGTCGCCGGTCTCCGCCGCCTCCCCCTCGTAGCCGCGGGTGATGCCGTGGCCGAGGCCGTTCCGGTGGCACTCGGCGCACTTGATGCCCCGGGCCGTGTGGACGTCGACCGGCGAGGTCGCCCGCGCGTCCGCGACCGGCGAGACCGAATGGCAGGCCAGGCAGTTCCTGTCCTCGGGCGGGTAGGCGATGTCGAAGAAGAAGCGGTGCTTCGAGTCGAAATCGACCGTCCGGTACTTGACCGAGGGCGCCACGGCCCACTCGTGGTCGTCGAGGTTCGGCCCGTTCGTGACGTCCCAGGTCTCGTCGAGGCGCGAGGCCATGCCGCCGACCTCGCCGATACCGGCCGCCGCCGTGGCCGCCCAGCGCAGGTTCTGGCGCAGGACCTGCTTCGCCCACTCGCTCTCGTCCTGGCGGCCCGACTTGTTGTGGCAGGCGAGGCAGTTCGCCTCGGCCTTGCCGGAGACGTTCCAGCGCGAGTCGGCGCCCGGGAAGGCGACGTCCTCGCCCGGCTCGGCCGGCCCGCCGCCCGGCAGGTGGCGGCCGAAGAGCATCGTGAAATCCCACGGGTTGAGCTCGAGCGTCTTGGGGTCCCAGGTCCCGGGCCACTTTCGGTAGGACAGCGGCAGGACCGTGCCGGTCTTCGGGTCGAGCCAGATCCAGGGCTCGCCGGGCCGGCCGTTCTTCTCCGACTTCATGGCGTTCCAATGCCAGCCGCCCTGGACCGTCTTGTAGTCGTGGCACGGGCCGCAGGTATAGCGGGCCGAGAACGGCATGGGGATCGACGTCGGTCGGCACGATGAGCTGGTCGTTCTCGTCGCGGAGCGGGATGAGGTGGGCCGGCGTCGTCCGGTTCCCGTCCCACGGCTTCTGCTTCTGGGCTTCGGTCACGGCGGAAGCCGGGGCCGCCCAAGCGGCAGCCGAACCCGAGGCCGAGGCAATGACGAAAAGCGCGACCGCGACGAGGGCCGCTAAAATGCGGGCGGTGCGGCGGGCGGTCCGTCCGGCGGCGCTCATGCCTTGAACTGCTCCGGCCGGAATTCCGTGACGCGCCCGGCCTTGACCGCCTCGTTGGCCTTGAGAACGGCGACGCAGGACTCGTAGGCGAGCTCCGCCGGGCACGACAGCGGCGTGCCCAGCCGGACGGCGTCGAAGAAGTTCTCGAGGTGGGGCTGGTGGGCCGGCTTGGCCAGCTCGACGGGCAGCGGCCAGCGGCCCGCCTCGGCCGTGACCCGGACGTCGACGAAGATGTTCTTCGATGTCGCTCTTCTGGATGGGCGGCCGCCTCGGACTGGAGCAGCCCCGCCTTGACCAGCGAGTCCCACTCGGGCGCGGTCGGCTCGCGCATGGCCCAGTTGCCCTTGGTCGGGATCTCGGAGATGACGAGCGAGCCGTTCTCGCCCATGAACGTCTCGTAGAAGCCGCCGTGCTGGGTCGTCGTCTGGACCTGGTAGAAGGCGCGGGCCGACGCCCTGCGGCGTCTCGAACTCGTAGATGGCCATGACGTTGTCGTACCACTCCCAGTTCTTGTAGTAGTCGATGCCGCCGCTGGCGACGACGGAGCGGGGGTTCGACGCCGAAGACCCAGCCGAAGAGGTCGATCTGGTGCGAGCCCAGGTCGACCATCGGGCCCGCCGCCGAACTTCTTGAACAGGCGCCAGTTGCGGAACTCGGTCATCGAGCCGTAGCCGTACTTGTCGAGCGTGGCCTGGTCGATGGCGTACTTCTCGGGCCAGCCGAGGAGGTCGCTCTTGGCCCGGTTCCACTGGGCGTAGGCCACGGTCACCCGGCCGAGGAGGGTCGTGCTCGCGGATGAGCCGGTCGATGGCGTGGATGTAGCGCGGGTTGCTAGCGGCGCTGGTGGCCGATCTGGAGGAGCTTGCCCGTCTCGCGGGCGGCGAGGACCATGGACCGCGCCTTCTCGAGCGAGTTCGACATCTCCTTCTCGCAGTAGACGTGGAGCCCGGCCCGGAGGCAGGCGTTGGCGTGCTCGGCGTGCATCCAGTCGGGCGTCGCGACGACCGCGGCGTCGAGGCCCTTCTCCTTGGCCAGGAGGTCGCGGTAGTCCTCGTAGACGCGGACGATGTGGCCGTATTTCTTGAGGTAGTTGGCGGTGTAGGTCTGGCTGTAGCTCCAGATGTCGCAGATCGCGGCGACGCGGATCCCCGGGATGCGGAGGATCGACTCGATGAGGACCCGGCCCTGGGCGCCGCAGCCGATGACCGCGATGCGCAGTTCGTCGGGGTTCTTGGCGGGGGAGGCCTGGGCGCGCCGTGGACGGCCGGCGCCGCGGGGGCCGCGGGCGTCTTCTCCTGCCCGAGGACCTTCCCGGCCAGAGCCAGGCCCAATCCGGCCGTGGCCGACGTCCTCAGGAAATCGCGCCGGCTGAAGCCTTCGTCCGCCGGCTTCGGGGTCTTCGTCTTCGTGCTCATCGCGTCACTCCTGGCTCCGTCGAGCCGGGGGAATCATACTATAAAAGGAGGGCCGAGAAAAAGATGGTTAAGGGTCCCGCCCGCGGCATCCTTGATTCGGCCCGGCGCTTGCCCTATGATACCCGGAGGTCGCGCCGTGATGAAATTCCGGTTGCCGCTTCGGATCTCCTCCCTGGCCGTTGCCGTCGTCTTCCTTTCCCTGCCTAACTGGCCTCTGCCCGTTGCCGAGCTGGCCAAGGCGACCATCAGTGCGCGGGTCGTTTCCGTCGCCGCCGACGCGTCGACCCTGGTCATCAACCGCGGCAAGGCAGAGAATATCGTTCCCGGCAGCCCCGTCGTCGTCCGTCCGAACCGGGGCGAGAACGAGGCCGACATCGAGTGGGATATCGCCTTCGCCAAGGGCGTCGTCCAGTCGGTCGGGGAGGGGAGCTCCGTCGTCAAGCTGACGGACGTCTGGCAGGAGATCCAGGCGCGCGATTATTGCGAGGTCCAGGCGAACATCCCGCCGTCGCTCTGGGGATCCGACCTCGGCCAAATCTCTCTCAACGACTTCACCTTCCTCGACCTCGCCCGCCGGGCCCCCTTCTTCACGCTGGCGGACCTCGTCAAGGACCCGACCCCGCGCGCGGGGGATGTTATTCTCGACCGGCTTCTCGCCGAGGTCCGGGCGACGAGCCCGGCCACGATCGACAAGAAGTTCAAGCCGGACCGGATCAGGGGCGGCCTTTTCGACGGACTGACCCTCAAGGAGGTCTTCCAGGCGGCCACCCGGTCCCACATCGAGAAGTTCGTCGAGTTCGTCGCGTGGTACCCCGGCCGGTATGTCGGCTACGACTGGCCCCTCATCGACGCCTACGCCAACTGGGCTTATCTGGGGGCGTTATCTGGAGAACGGCTGAAGAAGGCCCATCAGTCGGAGCCCTCCGTCCTCAAGGGAGACGAGCTTCTTGCGCAGGGGAAATACCAGGAGGCCCTCGCCGAATATGCCAACGCTCTCCTCATCGACCCGGAGAACGGCGGCGCGAAGACGAAGATCGAGACCGTGAACCGGGCCCTGGAGCGCCTGAGGATGCTCCAGGACGACGATAAGGACGTCCCGACGCGGCACGCCCTCGGCCTGGACTTCTTCAAGATCCGTCTCTATGCGCAGGCGCTCGAGCAGTTCCAGAAGGCCAAAGACCTCGGGGACGATTCTGCCGAGGTCGAGCGCTACCTGGGCTTCACGCACGCGGCCCTCAACCACTACGCCGAGGCCGCGCGGCATCCTCGAGCCCCTGGCGGCCCGGTCCCCGGAGGACGCGGGCGTCAAGAAATGGCTGGATTTCGTCAGACAGAACGAGACCCTGGCCAAGCAGGGGCCCAACGTCTCGTCGTTCATGACGATCGGCGAGATCCGGTATGGCGAAGGCGATTATGACGCCGCGATCGGCGAGTTCAACGATGCCCTCGCCCTGGCGCCCAAGGACGCCTCGATCTGGAAGCGCATCGGCCAGACGGCCATCCGGCGCCGGGCCCGCCGGGAGGAGGCTTGGGCCAAGGACTCCTGGCAGAAGGGGGATTTCGACCAGGCGCGCTCGGAATGGAAGACGGCCCTGGAGGACTGCAAGCTGATCGAGGAGCGGACGGGCATGATCGCCATTCTCCGCGGCATGGGCTCGATGATGTTCGATTCGTCCCGCTTCTCGGACGCCGTCGAGGTCTACAAGGCCATCCTGGCCCTCGACCCCGATCGTGCCGACGCCTCGTTCGAGATCTCCCGATGCTGCATCGAGACGAAGGACTTCCCGTCGGCGGTCCAGTGGGCCGAACGCGGCCTGGCCAAGGACCCGAAGAATTCCTGGGGCTTCAACCTCCTGGGCAAAATCTATGAGGACATGGGGAAGATCGACCAGGCCGTCGCCAATTACCAGAAGGCCGTCGAGATCGTCCCTTCCTACAAGGAGGTCTGGCACAGCCTCGGCAAGCTCTCCGCCTTCAAGGCGGACTACGAGAAGGCCGAGGAGTCCTTTCGGAAGGCCCTCGAGATCGACAGCGATTACGGCGACGCCCGGGCTAGGCTCATCGATGTCGAATCCATCGCCGAAGCCCGGGAGGCGCTGCGTGTCGCGCCCGACGACGGCGACGCCCGCTTCAGGCTGGTCACGGCGCTCTTCGACCTCGACGACTACGACCGGGCGATCGCGGAATCGAAGGAGGCGCTCCGCTCGCCCGGGGATGCGGCTTGGGCCAACGAGCAGCTCGGGCATTGCTTCATCAGGCAGGGGAAATACGAGGAAGGGAAGGCGGCCCTCGAGGAGTCCTTCCGGCTCAATGGCAAGCCCGACGTCGAGGCGTGGGTCCGCTACGCCGAGGCCCAGATCCTCCTCCAGGCGAATCCCCAGGACCCGGCGGCGGAGCTCAAGCTCGGCGACAACTCCCTCTACTGGGAATCCTATGACGCCGCCCTGTCCCATTTCGGCCGGGCCCAGGAACTGGGTGCCGACGTGGACGCGGCTTCCGCCCGCAAAGAGCTCGCTCGAAAAGGGAAGGAGGCCAGCAAGCAGCTCGACCTCTCCATCGACTATTATAATAGGGCCCAGTATGAGAAGGCCGTCGAGTGCGGCGAGCGGTCCCGCGTCCTCTATCACGAGCTGGGGGCCCGACGGGGCGAGTTCAACGCGCTTCTCAGGGTCGGCTGGATCCGGGCGGCCATGTTCCGACACGAGGGCGCCCTGCGCTCCTACACCCAAGCCGGGCAGGTCGCCGAGGCCCTCAAAGACGATAAGTTCACCGCGTCATACATCTCCAGCCTGGGCGACTATTATTGGGGCCTCGGCGAGTACGAAAAGGCCCTCGACCTGAAGCGGCAGGCGGGGCGGCTCTTGCTCCGGACGAACGACCTCGTGAGCGTGGCCTGGACCGCCTTGATGTCCATCGGCAGCATCCAGTTCAACCTCGGGGACGTCACGGGCGAGTTCTCCTCTTATGACAAAGCACTCTCCATCTTCCGGAAGCTCATCTACGCCCAGGGAGAGGCGTCCCTCCTCGTCAGGATCGCCACCGCCTCGGAGCTCCAGGGGGATTTCTCGCGGGCCATCGAATCCTACGGCAAGGCCCTGGCCATCGCGCAGAGGCGCGACCTCCCGGACATGGCCCTCTCCGCCTATGCGGGCCTCGGGGACATCTACGCGTCGCTCGGGGACATCGAGAACGCCCGGAAGTATCTCCAGGACTATCTCGACGCGGCGGTGGCTTTGGGCCGCAAGCCGGAGCGGGCCGGTGCCCTGAACAGGCTCGGCCTCCTCTATCTCGACAACCTCAAGGACTACGCCAAGGCCATGGGCCTCTTCGAGGAGGCGAGGAACCTCTCCCACCTGATCGGCGACAGCGAGATGGAGACCGTGGCCGCCGCGAACATCGCCGTCACGTTCTCCCGCCGGGGGGACTACCGCGAGGCCCTGGCCCGGCAGGAGGAGACGATGAAGCTCCTCCGGGCCAGGAAGAACAGGTACCTGGAGATGCAGGGGCTCAACGAGATGGGCGAAACCCAACTCGGCCTCAAGGACTACGACGCGGCGCTCGACTGCCAGGTCAAGGCCCGGGAGATCGCCGTGTTCCTCGGCGTCAGGAACGACCAGTGGCAATACGAGCTCGCGGCGGGGAAGAGCTATGAGGGCAAGGGGGACACGGCCAAGGCCGTCGAGTTCTACAAGATGGCCGCCGAGACCCTCAAGGGCATCAAGAACAAGATCGCCAACGAGAAACTCCTCAAGGGCTTCAGCGAGCAGGAGCGCCAGACCGAGGTCTACAAGCGGCTCATCGCCTTGCTCCTCAAGGCCGGGCAAACGGAGGCGGCCTTCGGGTACGTCGAGGAGAGCAAGTCCAAGCTCGTCAAGGACGCCTTCGGCGACGTCAAGCCGGCGGCCGCCGACGCGGAGCTCAAGCAGACCCTCCAGGCTGTGGACACGGCGGAGAAAAAGAAGGAGGCCGTCGAGGGCGAGCTCCAGAAGGAGAAACAGAAGCCCACCGAGTCGCAGGACGCCAAGAAGGTCGAGATCCTGACCAAGACCCTGGCCACCACGGAGGGCGAGTTCAACCAGTGGATGATCAGGCTCAAGTTCCAGAACCGCAAGATGTACGACGCGCTCTCCATCAAGCCGGCCGAGCTCGCGGACGTCCAGCACCAGATCCCCGCCGGCGCCGTCTTCCTGGAGTACTTCATCTCGCCGGAAGAGCTCTACGTCTTCTGCATCGGGAAGGAATTCTTCCTGGCGCGCTCGACCGCCGTGACCGAGGCCGACCTCACGACCCTCGTCAACCGCTTCGTCCGCCTCTGCCAGGAGCCGCCGTCCGGCGGGATGGAGAAGCTCACGGCGCTCGGGAAGCAGCTCTACCAGGACCTGGTCGCGCCGGTCGACGATATCGTCGATAAGTACGAGACGATCGTCGTCATCCCGTTCGGCGTGCTCTATTACCTGCCCTTCCAGGCCCTATGCCGGGACAACGGCGGACGGCTCGAGTACCTGATTGAGCGCAAGCGCCTCTGCTACACGACCTCGGCCACGTTCGCCGACATCCTCAAGAACGAGCCCCGGGGCAACAAGAGCTTCATGGCCTTCGGGAATCCCGACGGCAGCCTGCCGGCCGCGACCGAGGAGATGCGGACGATCGAGGAGAAGATCTTCAAGGCCAACGGCAAGATCTTCTCGTCCCGGGAGGCCACCAAAGACGCGTTCCTCAAGCAAGCCAAGGACGTCAACATCCTTCACCTGGCGACCCACGGCGTCCTCGAAACGAACCCCCTTGATTCCTACATCCAGTTCGCCGGGTCGTCGAAGGAATCCCAGGAGCTGACGCTCCTCGAGGTGGCGGGGTACACGGCGCTGCGCGAGAAGAATTCCCTGGTCTTCCTCTCCGCCTGCCAGACGGCCCGGGAGGCGGGGAAGGCGGGGACCGGCTCCGAGCTCATCACGCTGGCCGAGGCGTTCGCCATGGCCGGGGCGCCGACGCTTATCGCGACCCTCTGGCAGGTCGAGGACAGCGCGACGCGGCTCTTCGCCCTGACCTTTTACGACGAGCTCATGAACAAGAAGAAGGACAAGCTTGACGCCCTGCGGGCAGGCCAGGTCGCGCTCATCCGGTCTGCCGAGTTTTCCCACCCCTTCTTCTGGGCGCCGTTCATCATGATCGGGAGCTGGCGCTAGGCGGGCTTGAAGAGGATCCAGGACACGACCTTGCCGTCCCGGACGACGAACGCAAGGCCCTGGGCCGGGTAGAGCCAGGCTTCCCCCTCGGTCGAGGGGAACACGGTCGACGGCTTGCCGTACCCGGCGTCGATGTCCTTCACCGTGGCCCCCACGGCGATCCCCTTGGCCGTCGTCCCGCGGAACGGGGCGGATGCGGCGAGGCGGACGACCTCGTCTTCGCGGGCGACGAGGGTGACGCCGTTGGCGTAAACCGCCAGGTTCACGCCGTTCTCGTCGCCGAGGAAGCTCTTCTTGCGGACCGGCGCGCCCCAATCCGCAGGAACGGCGTCCGTATAGTCCCCGACGGCCAGGCCCGCCATCTTCTCCGCGGCGGCCTCCGCCTTGACCTCCGGTCCGCCCGCCGCCTGTCCCGTCGTCCCGAGGGACGTGCGGATGCGGCCGGCGAAGGTACCCGCCGGGTCCATTTGGAGATAAGCCTGCCATTGCTTGGCCGCCTCGGCCTTGTCGCCGGCGAGGAAAGCCGTCATGCCGAGGTTGAAGAGGGCGGCGTCGTAGCCGGGAGAGGCCTTCAGGGCGGCCTGGAGGGACTCCTTAGCCTTGGGCGCGTTCTCGGCCATCCAGAACGCGACGCCAAGGTTGTTGAGGACCTGCGCGGAGTCCGGGGCGAGCTTCAGGGCCTTCTGGAGGGAAGCGACGGCTTCGTAGGGGTTCTCCTGGAGGAGCAGGGCGCAGCCGAGGTTGTTGGCGGAGGGCCAATAGGACTGGTCCTGGCCGAGGGCGGTGCGGTAATTCTCGACGGCCTTGCCGACCTCTTCTTTGAACAGGGCCTCCCAGTCGGGCGCCGGCTTGTCGCGGAGGACGATCTTGCGGGCGCGGGTCTCGGCCTCGACCGGCAGGGACAGCTTGAACGGGAAATCCTTATCCGGGCCTTTCCACTCCCGGTAGGCCTTCAGGGCCAGCTGATGATAGCAGGCGGCCAGGTCGTGGTAGACCTCGCGTCCGGGGTAATAGCGGAGGAATTCCGAGAGAAGCTCGGCCGCCCTCTCGAAATCCCCGGTCCGGTAGAAGAGGAGGCCGAGGTCGAAGAGGTCGACGACGTCGAGGACCTGTGTCAGACGGGCCTTGACCGCGGCCGCCCGCGCCTCCGGCGTGGGATGCTCGGGGTCCCGGACCGTCCCCTTGATGTTCTCCGGGTCGAGGGCGGCCGCGAAGTAGCGGAAGAAATTGACCTTGTCGTCCTCCATGACGATGGCCCGCGTGTCGAAGCCGGCCATGGAGGCGTAGACGATGCCGTACTCGTCGCACTGCATCTCCTTGAGGAGCGGCTCCTGCGACTTGTTGGCGATCGCCCGGACCTCGTCGATCACGGCCGCGTCGCCGGGCTTGCCCTTCTGGCTGAGCTCGACGGCCTCGAAGAACTTCAGGTGCCAGAAGTCATCCTTGAGCTCGTGGGCGATCTCGTGGGCCAAGATGAAGGCCAGCCGGTCGTCCCCCGTGCCCGGCTCCTTGTAGCAGATGTCCAGGACCTGGGGGGAGATGACGATGCCGCCGTCGGGCAGGGCGATGGCCAGGGGACGGCCGCGCCGCCGCCCTTGGCGATGAAGAGCCTCGGCTCGACGCCGGCCCGCTTGCCCGCCGCGGCCAGGACGCGGGCGAAGATCTCGTAGGCCCTGGCGGCCCGGGGGTCGTCGGCGGGCCGGAGCTCGCCGTAATTGGTCTTCCAGAAGTCGAGCCGGGCCCGCGGGTCCTCTGTCGCGGCGAGGAGCGGCGCGAAGAGGAGGAGCGGCAGGAGGCGCGTGAAGGCTCTCCGCATCGCCATGCCGGGCCTCCTTCCGTCAGGGCCGCCCGAGCGGCGCTCAGCCGAGGACGGTCTGGATCCGCTTGATGAGCTTCAGGACCTGGTCGGCGTCGCGGGCGGCGATGTCCTTCCTGGCGGAGATCGTCGAGATCTCGGCCAGCGAGTCCTGGACCCCTTTCGGGGCGTCCATCCGCTTCATCTGGGCGACGAAGTAGCTCAGGACCTGGGGCTGTCGGAGCAGAGAGGTGTCCTGGGCCGCGGCGGCCAGGGCCATGTCCATGAGCCAGGAGCCGGCCTGGAAGAGGATGAGCCGGTCCGGCCCCTTGGATTTGAGGTAATCCTGGTACACGGGCTGGAACAGGGAGAAGAAGTCGAGGAGGACGGCCGCGTCGTATTTCTTCGTCGTGATGGCGTTCTCGATCTTGCTGAGGAAGCCGTAGACCGATCCGGGGACCCCCATGACGATGAATTCCTTCTCCATCGCTTTCAGCCGGTCCAGGGCCAGCTCGGACTTGCCGGCGCGGACGTACGCGACGCACTCCGAATAGAACGAGCCGATAAGGAAGGTCTTGGCCTCCTCGGACTTGGCGGCGAAGCCCATGGCCTGCCCGCCCTTCCCGTAGAGGGAGAGGTCGGTGGCCAGCCCGCCGATGCCCTTGGGGCCGTTGATGCGCGACTGGAACTGCGCCGAATCGAAGACGGGCTGGGCCGAGGCCGAGTCGGCCTTCGGCATGACGCGCTTGGCCTCCTGGGCCGCGAGGGGCAGGGAAACGACCAGGATGGCGATGAGTGTCCCCAGGACGGCTTTATTCCCGAAACGCTTGAACATCTTGTCCTCCTTCACTCTCTTTGGCCTTTCACACGGAATAACTCGGTCCCGCCGCCGGCCGTTGCACGGACCCTGGCGGGCATCCGCTCTTCCTACCACTGGATCCGGTAGGCGGCCAGGGCGAAATTGGCCGGCTTGGCGTCGTAGTTCGCGACGAAAATGGTGACCTTCGTGCTCAATTCCGTAGAGATGAGCAGGTAATCGGTGTCGACCTGATGGAGGTCGCCCAGGCCGATCGGCTTGTTCGTCTGGGGGTCGATGGCCAGGAGGGCCAGGTCCCGTCCCGGCGATTTGACCTCGAACAGGATGTCGTCGAGGGGATAGACGTCCAGCGCGAAGCCCGTCGAACCGGGGTTCTGCCCCGACGCGGCCGGGACCTCGCCGTTCTGGGCGAAGACCTGATGGGCCTTCTTGAAGATGGCCTCGACGTTGGCGGGGAACGCCTGCGGCAGGGCGACCCAGGCGAACTTGGGGTCGAGGAGCGGCTTGGCGATGTTGATGGGGATGGAATAGTAGATCGAGAGGTTGAGCCGGCCCGACCCGTTGATCGCGACGACCTCGTTGCCCCGGTACAGGGCGCCGCCGCTGTTGCCGGGAGCGATGGTGGCCGAATGCCGGAACTGGTAGCGGACGTTGTTGTCGTCCGTGAAGACCTGGTTGATCATGCCCTCCGTGACGGCCATGTGCTGGCCGAGGGCGTTGCCGACGGCCAGGACCCGGTCCATGACGTTGACGGCGTCGGAGTTCCCCATCTTGACGGTCGGGAACTGCCGCTGGGCCTTGATCTTCAGCACGGCGACGTCGAAGACGGGGTCGTAGGCCTTGATCTGGCTGATGTCGTAGGAGGACCCGTCCTCGAAGACGGCCCGGCCGCCGAGGGCCCGGCGCGCCACGTGGTAGTTCGTCAGGATCGTCCCGTCGTCCTGGACGATGAAGCCGCTCCCGGCCCATTGGGCCTGCAGGAGCTCCAGGCCGTTCCCGTTGGGGTTGCCCTTGGCGTCGGCCCGCATCCCCGAGCCGAACTCGAACCCGGCCATCTCGAGATTGACATTCGTCTTCTTGAGCTCGTCGTAGCTGATGGCCTGGCCGGTCGCCTGGGAGGAGACCGAAGTGCTGAAGGCCAGGATCATAAGGATCAGGGCCAGGGGGGCCAGCCAACTCTTGATGCGCCTCATCGCTTCCTCCTTTGATGCGTGGAAAGACGTGGTGTGACGGAAGAGGGAGAAACCGTCGCCAATGCTGCCATCTTGATGAGCGAAATTATTCATAAAGCCCGGCCTTTGTCAAGCCTACGAACTGCCATGACCAGGCCGGTCCCGCCGGGGCCGGGAGGAAGCGTCGCTCACGGAACGTTCCGGAGGGAACTTTATCGGAGAACCTTCGGCCCGGCGTCGGCGATCGTGGCCACGGTCACGTCGTGGATCACCTTCCTGAATTTCTCCATCTGCTCGGGGCCCATGCCGAAGGCCATCAGTCTCCATGCCTGCGAGGAGATCTGGTAGAGGTCCGTGGCCGCGTAATAGGCCGTGTTCCCGCCCTGGATCTGGACGGCGGACTGGATGAGGACGAGCAGGTAGAGGCCCATCACGGCGGGAGAGCCCGCGCTCTGGACCATCGAATCGGCCACCTGCCCTCCGAGCTCGGGGGCCCCCGCCCCGGCCGCGACGCTGTAGGCCCGCTCCTCTATTTCCCGGCGGTCGCCGAGCGGCGCCGCCATGTTCATCAGCGCCTTCCCCAGCTGTTCGCCGCATTTCTGCCAGGGGCCGCCCGGAGCGTATTGGTCCTTGGACCTTTCGACGAAATCCGGGAACTGGTCCGGGTAGCACACGGCCTGCGCGTAGAGCTCGGCGATCTGAAGCCAGGTTTCTTTCGTGCACTTTGCGTCCTGGGCATGACAGGGCCGGACGGAGTTCAAAAAGAACGCGGCCAGGATGATAAATGCGATCTTCCTCATGTCCACCCTCCTCTTCGGCCGATCGTCGTTCCCTGCCGCGTTCGCCGGCCGCGCGCCCGTCCGCCCTCCGCGATCATCGGCAGGGACCACAGCTCCCCGTGCCCCAATCGGCACTGGCTCTGCCGGAGAAGCTGAGCCCGCGCCGCGTCGAGAACACGGCGTCCCCCCGCGCGAGGGCTTCGACGTGGGCAAGGAACGGCAGCTCCGCGCAGGCGCAGAGCAGAAGGGTCCCGCTGGCCGCGAGCTCGGCTCTCCCGAAGAACTCCTCGAGGCTGGCGAGCGACCCTGTCGTGATCGGACCCAGCGCCAGGCTGAGGTCCGCCTGAGCCGAGGCGAGGATGACCGACGCCGCCGCGCGCCCGTTCTGGAACGTCCCGAAATTATAGGAGGTGGTCCCCCCCGGCGACCTGAACTGGAAGAGGTAGGTCCCCGCGCCGGCGGCCACGTTCACGGAAAGCACGTCGACGCCGTAGGAAAAAGCGGCGTTCCCCGATTGAAAGACGCCCGAAACGACGGTGTTGTCCGGAACGCGGCTCAGCCCCGTCTTGTCCGCGAAATCGTCCGGGCCCGGAAAGAGCGCCCGGATGGATAATGTCTCGATGAGTTGGGTTTCGCCGATGAAGTCGGGCGGCCGTTTCAAGAGCTTGTAGGGGGCGTTGACGACGAACACTTCGCCGCTGAATCTCAAGAAATAAGTGAAAGAACCGGCGCTCAGCAGATAAAAATACCCGCAGTTAGGGTCGAGATAAAAACGGAACTCACCCTCGTAAGGTAATGAGCTCGCCAGCGATGTCATCGTCGCCCCGAAGGCCCCCACGAGGGCCCCGTGCTCGTCCTGCTTCAAGCCCGCCCCGGGGATGTTGATGAACGTCTTGTGGGGGTTGTCCATCTCGTCGGAGCTCAGCACGGCGTCCGAGCTGTTGAAGAACAGCTGGATGGGGCTCATGTTGTAATACCACTTGGCATTCGGCGCCGTGAAGATGACCTTGGGCGCATCTACGGAACCGGTCGATACCTCGTACGTGCCGAGCACGTAGGGTTGCTGACAGTCGTCGGTCCATCCGCGTTCGGCGTGGGCGTCGGCATCATAGCAGACGAGATCGATGATGGAGCTGCTGTCGATCGCGTTCCGCAGCATGTGGCGGGCCGCCTTGGTGCCTCCGCACGCGTCGGTGGTCGCATGAAGAGGGATCGTCCTGTCGCTGACAGCGCCGTTCAGCCTGATCTCCCCGCAGGTGAAGGCGGAGAGATACGCGAAATCGGAATGTTGTTCGCCGTCGGGCCTGACGGCCGTGGCGTCCGTGCTCTGAAAGGGATAGGACGTTTGCGCATAGCGCAGGTTCCGGACCTTCGCGGTCAGCGTTTGATCCGGACTGCTGGCGGTCATCTCCCCGATCGGATTCGGCATGTCCGGAACCAGATTCCTGATCGTGAAGCCTATGTCCTGGTGTTTCTTCTCCGGGCCCTCGAAGAACGGGAAACGGAGGCCGCCGTTCCAGCTGACGTCGACGGCTCTCGTCGCCGGGTTGCTGGCCGCGTCGGCCAGGACGATCCCGTTCTCGGAAGGCGGCTTGAGCCAACAATCGAAACCGGCTTTGAGCTCGGTTTTCGGGCTGGCATAGAGCTTGCCGAACGTCAGGACATGGGTATCCCAATCCTTCAAGTGAAAGCCGCCGTCGGGATCCAGCTTGGCGGCGAACCGGACGCCGGCCTTGATCCCCGAATTGCGGGAAAACAGGGGCCGGAGCCAGATCTCGCTGCTCATGATCTCCGGGTCATTGGCGTCGAAGGGCTTTTCGGTCACGTCGATCGTGGCTTGGCCGCCGGGGCCGGGATAGGTGATGATGACGCCGCGGTCGGAGAAACTCACCGGCAGCCGCCATTCCCAGAGAATATGCGTGTCGGGGTTCAGCTTCTCCTGGGCGCCCTTCTTGAGCTGCCCCGCGAGAGCGGCGTCGACGTCGGCCCGGGTGGGGTTCTGCGCGAAAGCCCAGGACCTCGAAGCGACGGGGCCCTCGCCGGAGGAGAATAAGCCATGCGAGTCAAGGGAGTTGTCGGCGAAATCGAGGTCGATGAAAGAGGGGAACGGAAAATGGACGATATAGCGCATCGAGGCGCCGTTTTTCGGGAGGGCGTTTGCGCAAAGGAGAATGCTTTCGATCCGCATCTCGAGGATGCGGAGCCCGGCCAGGCGGAACCGTTCCGCCGGCTCCGCCGGTCTGCGCGCGCCGGCCTCGAGAATCTCGTCCCAGGACGGACGCGATACTCCCGAAGGCTTGGAACAATCATCGATAGGATCGGCCGAGGACACGAAGGAGCTGCCCGAGCTGGTCAGCGTTCCGGTAATCCCCCACGGGGTCAGAGTGAGGCCGCCCCAGAACAGGGTTTTGAGGTTGAATTCCGCGGCCGGCGTTTGCGCCGGCGGGGCGGGAGGCTCAGGCTTGAACGTGGTCTGCCGCGACTTGAAATACAACGTCCCCTGGAGGATCGTCAGGCCCGGACGCCCGAGGATATTCTCCTTCGGGGCGTTTTTGGGCTGTGGCGTACCAGGCGCCGGCGTTTCCAGGAATTGGAGCACGGCACCGCAATCGGGATTGACATCCGTGATCTTCGCGTTGCCCTGGAGCATGGGATAGCTCGAGTTCTGCCCGGGAGACTGCCATTTCGGGAAATAAGCCCAGGCCGCACCGGGAAGCGGGTCGATCAGGAAGACGGCATTCGAGGGCTGATCGGCGGCGCCGAAGCCCGCTCTCAGCGCATCGTGGAGTGCGATCTGGTTAAAAAGGGCTCCAGTCTTGTCGGTCTTGAGGGTGAGATTCCGAAGCTCGAGCCCTTGGGAATCGAAGCGCTTGACGGCCGGCGGGCACTTGATATCGGCGTTGAATTCGCCGTCACAAGTGAGTGCGCCGTTCGCCGCATAGACATACCTGACCGTGCCGGAGTGAAGGTGCAGTTCATATCCGGGTTCGGGGGTGCGAACGAGCGGGGCGGGATCGAGGACAAGGGCGAAATCGGCGGCCTTCCCCGTCGAGGCGACCTTGCCCTGGAAAGAAAACAATTTCGTCCCGCCAAAGGTGGCCGAACCCGTCAGGGAACATCCCGGGGCCGGCCGCCCCTGGCCTGGTTCGCCTGACCCGAGCTGAACGGTTTGTCCGGCGGCTGCGGAAACCTCCAGGCGGTAGACTGAATCCCGGAGCTGGAAGGACGCCGGGCCGTGGAAGTCCTCTCCATGAACGCCTCCATCGGGCTTGAGGGCACAGGACCCGGAGGCCAGCGTCAGGGCGTTCTCCCGGCCCGGGGCCATGAAGGGCGCTTGGACCAGCGACACGCTGGCTGCTGCGGTCGCGCGTTCAGGCGTGAGCCGGATGGACGGCGGCTCGAGCTTGACCTTGAAGCCGTCAAGGTTGTATTCCACCGCGGCCCCCGGCTGCCCCTGGACGGTCCCCGATGTCGCGACGGCGGGCTGCCCCTGTTTGACCTGCGCCAAGACGATATCGCTGAAGGACACCCGGATGTTATGGCCCTTGACGATGATGTGCCCCTGGCCGGACAGGCCGGACCCGGTGGCCGAGGTCGAAGGATTGATCGGGGCCCGTGAGGAGGAGGTCCCGACCCCTCTTTGCTCGGACGCGGGCGGGGCCCCGACGATGACCGTGAACTCGCCGATCTTGAACTGCGGCACCGGGCCCGTGTTGGGCGCGGCCTGTGGCTTCGGCGCGACCTTTTGCCTGGGGAGGATCTTCTGCGACAGGTCTTCCTGCTGTTTGGCCTGAGCCCGCGGATGGACGAGCAAGAGACACGAGGCGAGAATAACGGCCGCGGCGGAGACGACACGCGGATTCCGATGGCCCATGTTCCCCTCCTTCGATTGTCAAGATACTATTCGGCGAGTCCTCCCGCCCTCAATATGGTCGGCGAGGCCCTCGGGTTACAGATGTCACTAACGCATGGTGTGACCCAGGGCCTTCTTCCGGATGGCCGAGGCCCTCTGCCGCAGCGGCTCGGCCTTCGCGGTTCTGCCTTGGTCCTGATAGATGAGCGCTAGGATCTTCAGCGCTTCGGCGACATGGATGTCCTGTTCGCCGTAGACGGTTTCCGCGATGAGCAGGGCTTCCCGGGCTCTCGGCAGGGCCAGGGCATGACAATGCCCGTCAAACACAAGGGCCTCGGCCTCTCCCAGGAGGTCCCGGATGAGTTCTTCTTGAGAACGGCTGGGACCATAGAGCTTCTCACGGATGGCCAGCGCCCGGCGGTAAAGCGGTTCCGCCTCCGCGTGCCGGCCCAGTTCCTCGTAGAGCGTCGCGAGATAGTTCAAGGAGGTCATGGCCTTGTCGGTTTCGGGGCCGAAGGCCGTTTCGGCCAGCCGGAGCGCCTCTCGCAGCGGGCAGGGCCTGATCATACCGGGCCTTCTTGAAAAGAGCCTCGACCCGGTCCACGTGGGCCCGCCATTCGCCTTCCCGGTCTTCGGCTTCCTGGGCCGCCCTCGGGCAGGATCCGTCGCCGCGTTCCCGGCCCGCTCGGACGATATCCGGATGGGAAATCGGTTGGGAACGACCTTCGAAGACGGGCCGGCCTTGGAGAAGCCCTGGGCCGGCCAGCGCGAGCGAGACCGGCAGCAGGCACGGCCAGACGGCGAATATCCCGCGCGGTCTCTTCATGCTGCCCTTGATTGACCGCTATTAGATTCCGAAGGCCCGGAAAAAGTCAAGCCCGCCCCTTGACACCGTCCCGCCCGCGCCTTTACGATGCCTCTAAAGGCCATCCCGGGGATGTCCCACTAACCTCATCGCAAAGTCCTTTGCCGAGGGGGAGCTGCATGAAAAAGATCCTGTCCGGAGTTCTCGTCGCCGTCTGCGCCGTCGGGCTCGTCGCCTGCAAGCCGGCCAAGACGAAGACCGCGTCGGAGTTGGAAAAGGAATGGTACCGTTACATCAGCGCCACCACGTACGGTACGGTCCCACGGAGATCTGACATTCGGGTCCTCTTCGTGAACAACGCCGCGACCCCGGGGCAGTCGGCCGAGGGGCTTCTCGAATTCTCGCCCTCCATCCAGGGCAAGGCGGAGTGGAAGAGCCTCCGCGAGCTCGTCTTCACGCCGAAGGAGGAACTCAAGCCCGGACAAAGTTACAAAGCCGTGCTTCACGTCGGCCGCGTCCTCAAGCTGCCCAAGGCCTTCGCCGAGTTCCGCTTCGGCTTTGCCGTCATCAAGCCCGAGATGGAGGTCTTCGTCGAAGGGCTTTCCGCCGAGGACCCCGCCCGCCCGGAGACGCAGGTCCTGAAGGGCCGCGTCGATACGGCCGACGCGGAGGAGCCCGCTCTCGTCGAAAAAGTCCTCGAGGCCGGCCAGCAAGGCCGCCGGCTAACGCTTGAGTGGAGCCATGCCATGGCCGGGACGTCCCATTATTTCACCGTCAAGGGCGTCGAGCGCCAGGAGGCCCCGTCCGAGGTCCGGTTGGCCTGGGACGGCGCGCCTCTCCGCATCGACAACCGGGGGTCCCGGACCGTGAACGTCCCGGCCCTCGGCCAGTTCGAGCTCGTCGGCGCCGAGGCCGCGGGCGAGGAGACCCGCCACGTCGTCCTCCGCTTCTCCGACCCCCTGGCCAAGGACCAGAACCTCCAGGGCCTCGTCCGCATCGAGAACCGTCCGCTGACCTTCGAGACCGACGGCAACGTCGTCCGTGTCTATTCGACCAGGGAGTTCATGGGGACAGTCGCCGTGACGGTCTCGGCCGGCATCCGCAACGCCTCGAACCGGCGCCTGGCCCGCGGCGAGACGCGGCAGGTCGTCTTCGAGTCGATCCGCCCCCAGGTCCGCTTCGTCGGCAAGGGCGTCATCCTGCCGAAGAAGGACCGGCTGACCGTGCCCATCGAGGCCGTCAACCTGAGGGCCGTCCAGGTCTCCGCCCTCCAGGTCTACGGCAACAACATCGCCCAGTTCCTCCAGGTCAACGACCTCGAGGGGTCGTCCGAGCTCGCCCGTGTCGGGCGCTTCCTCTGGCGCAAGACGGTCGCCCTTTCCAACGACCCGGAGGTCACCGGCCGCTGGTCGCGCTTCGAGCTCGACGTGACGCCGCTCTTCCGAGAGAGCTCGGGGAGTATCTTCCGCCTCGTCCTGACCTTCAACCGCGGGAACTCCACGTATCCCTGCGCCGGGAGCACGGAGACCGTCGTCGACCGAGCCGCCGAGCCGAAGAACGTCGACGACGCGAACGAATCCTACTGGGACCTCTTCACCGCCGGCTATGAATACAACTACCGCGATTGGGCGAGGCGCAACGATCCCTGCAGCAACGCCTATTACAATCCCGTCCACAATCCGCAAGCGGTCGTCGGCCGCAACTTCATCGCCTCGAACGTCGGGCTGGCCGCCAAGCTCGACGAGAACCTGACCCTCCGCGTCGTGGCCACGGACATCGGGACCGCGCGCCCGCTCACCGGCGCCCGGGTCCGCGTCTACAACTTTCAGAACCAGCCCCTCGGCGAGGCCTCGACCGACGGCAACGGGTTCGCCACGCTGAAGCTCGCGTCGAGACCGTTCTACGTCGCGGCCCAGGCGGGCGAGGACGTCGGCTACCTCCGGCTCAACGGCGACGCAGCCCTTCCGCTCGGCCATTTCGACGTCGGCGGCGAAACCGTCAGGAAGGGGATCAAGGGCGTCGTCTACGGCGAGCGCGGCGTCTGGCGCCCCGGCGACACGCTCTACCTGACCTTCGCCCTGTTCGACCGGGAGCGCGTCCTGCCCGCCGGCCATCCGGTCGTCATGGAGGTCTATTCACCCCAGGGCCAGCTCGTCCGGACCCTCCAGCCCGAGAAGGTCGTCGAGCCCTTCTACGCTTTCCGCTTCACGTCCGACGAGGCGGCGCCGACCGGCAACTGGCAGGCCCGCGTCCTCGTCGGCGGCCTGACCTTCAGCAAGACCCTCAAGATCGAGACCGTCGTCCCCAACCGGCTCAAGGTCGACTTCAAGACGGGCCGCGAGTTCCTGACCCGAAAGGACGTGCCCTTCGAGGCTTCGGTCGCCTCGCAGTGGCTCCACGGCGCCCCGGCCGCGAACCTCAAGTTCGACGTGACCGTGCGCCTCTCGCCCCGGCCGACGCGGTTCGAGAAGTACCCGAACTACACTTTCGACGACCCGACCAGCGAGTTCGCCGGCGGCGAGGCGGCCACGGCCAAGGGCGTCCTCGACGCCCGGGGCCTGGGCAAGGTGAAGCTCGATTTCGCCCCCAAGCAGCCCAGCCCCGGCGCGCTGGACGCCACGTTCGTCACCCGGGTCTTCGAGGAGGGCGGCGACTTCAGCATCGATTCGTTCAGCCAGCCGTTCCACCCCTACGATTCCTACGTCGGCATCCTGACGCCGCGGGGCGACGAGGCCCGCGGGATGCTTCTCACGGACGTCGACCACACGGTGGACATCGTCACCCTCGACCCCTCGGGCCGTCCCGTGCCCCGGGAGAAGCTCAAGGTCTCGCTCTACAAGATCGACTGGAAGTGGTGGTGGGACAAGAGCGGCGACTCGCTGGCCCAGTACGTCTCGAGCCCGCAGACGCGGCCGCTCCTTTCGGCGGAGGTCGCGACGCCGGGCGGCGCCGGCAAGTGGACCTTCCAGGTCAAGTATCCCGACTGGGGCCGCTTCCTCGTCCGCGTCGAGGACCCGGAGAGCGGCCACGCCGCCGGCCGGATCGTCTATATCGACTGGCCGGGCTGGGCCGGCCGCTCCCGCGAGGAGGCGGGCGGCGGCGCGACGCGCCTCAACTTCACCTCCGACAAGGCCCGCTACCAGGTCGGCGAGAAGGCCGTGATCTTCCTGCCCGAGGCCGTCCAGGGGCGGGCCCTGGTCTCGATCGAGAGCGGCTCGACGGTCCTGGACATGATGTGGGTCTCGACCCAGAAGGGGGAGAACCGCTTCGAGGTCCCGCTGACGGACAAGATGGCGCCCAATGTCTACGTCCACGTGACCCTCCTCCAGCCCCACAGCGGCAAGGTCAGCGACACGCCCATCCGGCTCTACGGCGTCATCCCGCTCCTCGTCGACGACCCCGCGACGCGCCTCGAGCCTGTCGTCGGCGTCGCCGACGAGGTCAAGCCCAAGGAGAAGTTCAAGGTCCAGGTCGGCGAAAAGAACCGGCGCCCGATGACCTACACGCTGGCCGTCGTCGACGAGGGGCTGCTGGGCCTGACGCGCTACGCCGCCCCCGACCTGAGGAACGATTTCTACGCCCGGGAGGCCCTGGGCGTCGTGACCTGGGACCTCTTCGACGAGGTCGTCGAGGCCTACGGCGCCGAGCTCAGCCGCATCCTGGCCCTGGGCGGCGGCGAGGCCGGCGTGGACAAGGACAAGGCCCGCAAGCCGCGCCGCTTTCCGCCGGTCGTCCTGTTCGACGGTCCCTTCGAGCTCAGGGCGGGGGACACGGCGACGCACGAGCTCGAGATGCCGCAGTATTTCGGCGCCGTGCGGGTCATGGTCGTGGCCGGCCGCGACGGGGCCTTCGGCGCCGCCGAGAAATCCGTCCTCGTCCGGCGCGACCTCATGGCCTTGCCGACACTGCCCCGCGTCGTCCGGCCCGGCGAGGAGGTGGCCATGCCCATCGCCCTCTTCGTCACGAACCCCGCCCTGAAGACGGTCGAGGTCGGCCTGGAGACGAACGCGATGTTCCAGGTCGTCGGCGAGCGGTCGAAGACCGTGACCTTCGCACAGCCCGGCGACCGGATCGTGTCCTTCACCCTCAAGACGGCCGACTCCGTGGGCCAGGGCGAGGTCCGCTTCCGCGTCGCGGGCGGGACGGAGAGGGTCGAGGATTCGGTCTCCGTCCCGGTCCAGGGCTCGAACCCCCTCGTCACCCAGACGACCCGCTTCGAGGTCACACCGGGTCAGACCCTCCGCCAGGCCGTGGCGCCCTTCGGCCTCGAGGGCACGAACACCGTCATCGTCGAGGCCTCGCCGCTGCCGCCCCTCAACTTGGAAAAGCGCCTCGACTTCCTCATCCGCTATCCTTACGGGTGCCTGGAACAGACGCTCTCGGCGGCCTTCCCGCAGCTTTACCTCAAGGACCTCGTGCGGCTCGACGAGACGCAGAGGAAGGGGGTCCAGGAGCATGTCGACGCCGCCATCGACAGGATGGCCGAGTTCCAGATGCCCAACGGCGGCTTCTCCTACTGGCCGGGCTGGCACGAGGCCCACGAGTGGACGAGCGCCTTCGCCGGCTGGTTCCTCCTCGAAGCGTCCCGGCTCGGCTACCGCGTGCCGCCGTCCATGCTCGACAAGTGGAAGGCTGGACAGAAAACGCTGGCCAACGGCTGGACCGCGGGCGAGCCTTACCAGCAGCTGACGCAGGCCTTCCGGCTCTTCGCCCTGGCCCTGGCCCGCGACCCCGACCTCGGGGCCATGAACCGGCTGCGCGAAACCGAGGGGCTCGACGGCACCGCGGCCCTCATGCTGGCCGCGGCGTTCCATATCGCGGGCCAGACCGACGCCGCCGCCGACCTGGCCAAGCGGGCCGACCTGAAGTTCCCGCGCTACCGCGACGACGCCTGGACCTTCGGCTCGGACTTCCGCGACCAGGCCCTGGCCGTCCGGTGCCTCGTCCAGGTCGGCCGCGCCGACCGGGCCAAGCCTCTCGTCGACGGGATGGCGAAGGTCATGGGCTCCGACGAATGGCTGTCGACCCACGAAACGGCCTTCGCCCTGATGGCCCTGTCCTCGTTCTACGGGAGCTCCGAGGTCAAGCCCTTCCGCTACCGCATCGCCTGGGACGGGACGCGCCGCGCGACGTGGAATCGCCGGCGCCCTTCGACAAGGAGGTCTACGACAAGTTCCCCGCCGGGGGCCGCACGCTCGTCCTGACCAACACGGAGGCCGTCCCGCTCCACGTCACCGTCTTCCGGCGCGGCCTGCCCGCGGCCGGCGAGGAGCCGGCCTCGGCCAACGACCTCGCCATCGAGGTCACCTACCGCGACATGAAGATGAACCCCATCGACCTCGCCGCGGTCTCGCAGGGTCAGGACATCGTCGCGGACGTCCGCGTCAAGAACCCGACCCAGCGCGCCCTCAACAACCTCGTCCTCAGCCACCTCGTGGCGGCCGGCTTCCAGATCAAGAACCCGCGCTTCACCGGCGGGGCAGCCTCCGCCGCGAGCGTCGACTACCAGGACATCCGTGACGACCGCGTCTTCACCTCGTTCAGCCTGGCGCCCGGCGAGGACAAGACGTTTCTCGTCGTCCTCAACGCCTCCTACCAGGGGCGGTTCTACCAGCCGGGCATCGCCGTCGAAGCCATGTACGACGCCTCCGTCCACGCCAACACCAAGGGGCAGTGGGTCAGGATCGCCCAATGATCCGTTTGACGAAGAGGCGGCGCGCCAAGCTCCTGGCGGGGGCGGGAAGCCTCGCCCTGCTCGCCGTCTTCTGGTTCTCCCTGCCGCGCGAGCTCTTCCGCGACCTCCCGTCGGCCGTCCTCTTCTCACGGGAGGGGGCGCTCCTCGGCGCCCGGCCGGCCCCGGACGGGCAGTGGCGGTTCCCGAGGGGCGAGCGGGTGCCCGACCGCTTCTTCCAGGTCCTTCTCCAGTACGAGGACCGCCGGTTCTACGCGCACCCGGGCGTCGACCCGCTGGCCGTGGCCCGCGCCCTGCGGACGAACCTCAAGTCGGGCCGCGTCAGGAGCGGGGCGAGCACGATCACCATGCAGCTCGTGCGGCTCTCGCGCAAGAACCGGCCGCGGACCGTCTGGGAAAAAGCCAAGGAAGCGGTCCTCGCCCTCCGCCTGGAGCTCAGGTCCTCGAAGCGGGAGATCCTGTCGCTCTTCGCCGCGCACGCGCCGTTCGGCGGCAACGTCGTCGGCATCGACGCCGCGTCGTGGATGTACTTCGGCCGGAGCCCCGAGCGCCTGAGCTGGGCCGAGGCCGCCTACCTCGCCGTCCTGCCCCGCGACCCGGGCCTCGTCGCCAGCGCGGAGGGCCGCCGGCGCCTCCTCGAAAAGAGGAACTCGCTCCTCGACCGCCTCCGCGCCAAGGGGACGATCTCCGCGCTCGAGTGCCGGCTGTCCCTGGCCGAGCCCGCCCCCGACGGGCTCCGGCCCGTGCCGCGCGACGCCCCGCACCTCCTCGAAACGCTGGCCGCGGATGCGGCGAAGCCCGGCGGCCGGCCGACACCCTTCCGCTCCTTCATCGAGGCCGACCTCCAGCGTGCGGCCGTCCGCGTCGTCGAGGCCCAGGGCGAAAAGCTCTTCAACCGCGGCGTCCGCAACCTCGCCGCCGTCGTCATCGACAACCGCACGGCGGCCGTCGTGGCCTATGTCGGCAACGTCGGCCTGGACCGGAAGGCCGAATGCGGCCAGAGCGTCGACATCCTGGTGCGGCCGCGGAGCACCGGGAGCATCCTCAAGCCCTTCCTCTTCGCCGCCATGGTCCAGGAGGGCGGGATCGCCCCGCAGACGCTCGTCGCCGACACTCCGGTCCGGTTCGAGGCGTTCCGGCCCGAGAACTTCGACCGGCGCTACCGCGGCGCCGTGCCCGCGCGGACGGCCCTGGCCTGGTCGCTCAACGTGCCGGCCGTGCGCGAGCTCCGCGAGTTCGGCGTGCCACGCCTCGAGAACCGGCTGCGGCGCTGGGGGATGACGACGCTCGACAGGGCGCCGGAGGATTACGGGCTGACCCTCATCCTGGGCGGGGCCGAGGGCAAGCTGCTGGAAGTCGCCTCTCTCTATTCAAAGATGGCCCAGCTCGCCATGGGCGCCGAGGGCGGCGGCCGGGAGGTCCGGTTGCTCCGGGACGAGCCGCCCGCGCCGTCGAAGATGCGCGACCTGGGAGCCGGGGCGGCGTACCTCACGGTCGACGCTCTGACCGAGGTCAACCGGCCCGACGAGGAGGGGTTCTGGCGCAATTTCAGCTCATCGAAATGGCTGGCCTGGAAGACGGGCACGAGCTTTGGTTTGAGAGACGCCTGGGCCGTCGGCGTGACCCCCAACTACACGATCGGCGTCTGGGCCGGGAACGCCGACGGCGAAGGAAGGCCGGAGCTGACAGGACTCCTGGCGGCCGCGCCCGTCCTTTTCGAGCTGCTGGGGACGGTCGACGGCGGCGGCGCGATCGACCGGCCGCGCATCGGCCTCAAGACGATCCAGGTGTGCCGGGACTCGGGCTTCCTGGCCACGGCCCTCTGCCCGGCGGTGACGGCATGGGTCCCGACGGAGAGCCATTTCGACCGCATGTGCGTCTTTCATCGGCCGGTCAGCCTTGACGCCTCGGGCCGCTTCCGCGTCGACAGCCGGTGCCAGCCCGTCGACACGATGAGGCACGAAGCCTGGTTCGTCCTGCCGCCGGTTCAGGAATACTATTATCGGGCCGACCATCCGGAGTACCGGCCGCTGCCGCCATGGCTTCCCGGATGCGGCGGGGGAGGCGGGGAGGCGCTGGCCGAGGGCGGGGCCCAGGTCATGAACCTCATCTACCCCGAGCCGGAAACGTCGGTCTTCATCCCCGTCGACCTCGACGGCCGGCAGGGCGAGGTCGTGTTCGAGGCCGCGCACCGGCAGGCGGACGCGACCATCTACTGGGCGATCGACGACCGCTTCGTGGCCTCGACGCGGCGCTTCCACCAGGTCTCGGTCGCGCCCGAGCCGGGCGACCACGTCCTGATCCTGACTGACGGGGACGGGCGGCGGCTGGTCCGGCCGTTCCGCGTCATCGGGGCCGCCCGTCACGGGCGGTGACGCGTCTTTCTCTAGAGGGTGCCGGAGCCCTCAGCGGATGCCGACGGTGCCGCGCACGGCCTCGATGAGCTTCGCGGAATCGTAGCCGACGCCGTCCTTGAAGACGGTTTCGACCGCGCGGATGTCGGCGATGTCCGCGGCAGGGTTCCCCTTGATGAGGACCATGTCGGCCCGCTTGCCGGCGGCCAGCGTCCCGATCCGGTCGAGCTCGCCCAGGTAGAGCGCACCGTTGTGCGTGGCGATCCCGATCGCCTCGACGGGCGTAAACCCCGCCTCGACCAGGAGCTCGAGCTCGCGCTGGTCGCCGAAGCCCGCCACGACCCCGCCGTAGCCGGTCGGGTCGGGGCCGGCGAGAAGCAGGCCCCCGGCCTTGACGAAGGCCCGCTCGAACTCCATCTCCTTCTTGAGCAGGGCCGGCATCGGGGAGTCCTTCATCTCGCCGACGCGGGCGCGCTGGGTCAGGTAGAGGAGGCGGATGTCCGTGGCCATGGCGTTGAGGACGCGCGGCTCGACGGGCGGGCGGCCGGGCGCGGAGGTCTCGAAGACCGGGAGGGTCGAGGTCACCGCTACCTTGCGGGCGACGAGCGTGCGGATCGTCTCCTGGACCTCGGGGCCGGCCGCGTCGAGCCTGAGGAGCGAGTCCCGCGTCTCGCGCGAGGTCGGGCAGAGGTCGGGCTTCTTCCCCGGGACGAACTCGGTGTCGACCATCAGGCCGTGCTCGAGGTCGTCGATGCCGAGCGCGGCGGCCTCGCGGAAGCCGACGGCGCCCAGGTGGCCGGTGACCTTCATCCCGCGCTTGTGGGCCTCTTCGATGACGGCGGCGAGCTCCGCCCGGGTGATGTTCATGTAGGCCTTGAAGTCGTCGATGCCCTGGTCCGCCCAGAAGGCGACGAGCTTGCGCGCCTCGTCGGGGCCCGAGAGCTCGTGCATCTGGAGAGTGAAGGATCCGGGCCCTTCGAGGAAGGGGCTCGTCACGTGCATCCTCGGCCCGGGGACCTGGCCCTGGGCGATGGCCCGCTTCACGGCCAGCTCGGTCATCGGCTCGATCCCGCCGACCGTCCGGATGGTCGTGACGCCGCAGGCGAGGTAGAGACGCGGCGCGCTGAACTCGAGCGTGTTGTAATGGGCTCCGCCCGCCGGGTAGATGAGGTGGTCGTGCATGCCGACGATGCCGGGGAGGACGGTGTAGCCGGGCATGTCCATGACCCTGGCCCCGGCCGGGACCTGGACGGAAGCGGCGTCGCCGAGGGCGAGGATCTTCCCGTCCGACACGACGATGGTCTGGTCCTCGCGGGCGGGCGCGCCCGTGCCGTCGATGAGGCGGACGTGGGCGAGAGCGAAGAGGGGCGCGTCGACCGCGACAAACGGCTTGACCGCGGGGCCGAGCGCGGCGGCCGTGAGCGGCGGCACCGGCGCGGGCTTCGCGGCCTGCGGTGCCTGCGCCCCGAGCGCGGCGACCATCAGGAATAGCGATACGATCACGAGTTTCCTTCGCATGGTACTCTCCTTTCGGGCCCGCCGGCCCGGACTCGTCGTCGACGTCATCAACCGCGGGAACAGGGCGTCACGTCACGGCTAAAGCCCAGTGTCAATAGATGACGACTTTGACAAAAGCATTGTCGCCTTTTCCGTTAAAATCGCTTCCGCAAAAAAAATAATAGGAGCGGACGGTTTCCTTCCCCCCGATCGTGCCAGCGATTGAGAGATGTCCCGCGGGGCCGGCCAGCCGGCTGACCATGCCCATCTGGACCGGATTCCTGATACTCCACCAAAGAGGATCTTCGTCGGCGGGGATCTGCACAGAACCCGCGGCCCGGACCACAAAGGGCATGTCCTTATCGCTTTCCCATTCGTCGATCAGTTTTGCGCTCCCGTCGTCATCGAGTAGCACGTTTCCCTTCTTGTCGTGCTCGAAGGCGTAGCTCCAATAGTATTCTTTTAGTGGTTCTTTCCGCCCCGCGAGGATGACGGAACCCGCGCTTTCACCGACGTCCTTATTGAAGAAGAGTTTCGCGAAGGCCCGGCCCAGTTCGGCGTGCCCGGCCATGGTCAGTTCACCCGCGACAAGACGGGCCGTTGCAGACTTGTCGCCCTGCGTCAGGCCGAGGAGGACTTCCTGGCCGGGTTTGATGGATTCGAGTTCGCCGAGCAGTTCCTCTACGTCGCCGACGGACACGCCGTTGACGCTGTTGACGACGGCGTGCTCCATGCCCTTGAGCGCCTCACCTGCAGGGCCCTCCGGCAGCGCCTTGACGATCCGGATCTTGCCGTAGACCTTGACCGTATGATCCTGTCGTGTCAGCGGCTGCCTCGTCCACGCCTGGCAGAAGACGATCCCTAGGTAAGCCCGCTGGACGCGCCCGAACTTGAGGATGTCCGTCACGGCCCTCTCGGCCACCTTCGATTCCAGGACGAAGTTCAGTTGTTGCTGGAGGAAGGTCCCGAACGGCATAAACGCGAAATAGCACTGGCTGTTGATGCCGAGCACTTGGCCGCCCTGGTCGACGAGCGGCCCGCCGCTATTTCCCCAGGTAACCGTGGCGGAGCTCTGGAGATAGCCGATCCTGCCCGCCATCCCTTCGATCCCCTGCGGCTTCCGGTTCTTGCCGCTGACGATCCCGGAAGTCACGGAGTAGGGGAATTCCGCCATAGGATTTCCGAGGGCATAGACGGATTCCCCGATTCTGGGCTCGGACTTGCGGAAGTCGATGACCGCGGTCTCCGCTCCGGGCTGAGCGCCGACGAACTCGAGGACGGCGATGTCATAGAACGTGTCGGCTCCGACCACCCTTAAGGGGTACTTGGTCCCATTGATGCTGAAGCCGGCCACGGCCTCTCGTTCATCGCCCAGAGGGTCGATCACATGGGCGTTCGTGACAACATATTTTTTTCCCGAGCGTTCGATGATGAACCCGGATCCTGCGCCATGGGCCCCTTGCAGATTCGGCTTTGTCCTGTAGGCAATGTCCGTAGGTTTCGCCGCGAAGCCGTAGATGGCCTTGGCTTCCGTCGTGGCGTATGTGGCCACCGTGACGACCGCCGGGAGCGCCTTTTCGAGCATTTCGGGAGCGGACAGCCAGGGGCGTGGTGCCCCGTCGGCCTGAGGAGCCACCGTCCGGCAGCCGGAGATGAGCAAGATACCGAGCCACGCCCAAACCACGCCGAGATGCTGTTTCATATCCCCCTCCTTACCCCGCCAACCGGGTCTTGTGGTTTGACCCGCCTGGGTCGGGTCGCGGGAATCATACTATGAGCGGTCGGAAAATAGAAAGGCGCCGAGCTTGACTTCGACCGGGCGCGCCCCTGTCCTGTCGATGGGGGTTGCGGCCGAACTCTAAATAGAGGAAGGCGTCTCGCGATGAAGTAGCCGCGTCGCAATATACTGCTATGAAGCGGCTCCCGAAGGCGAAACCGCCCGTTCCAAAAAAGACCTGAGCCGCCCTCCCTACTTCTTTTCCTTCCCGAATTCCTTGTCGAAGGCGACCTTGGACGGCGAGAAGTTCATCTGCCGGACGAACTCGAGCGACTCGGGCGCCCCGAACTCGCGGTCCATGCCGTTGTCCTCCCACTCGACCGAGAGCGGGCCCTCGTAGCCGATGGAGTTGAGCTCGCGGATGATGGCGTCGAAGTCGACGTCGCCGTGGCCGAGGGAGCGGAAGTTCCAGCCGCGCCGGACGTCGCCGAAGGGCAGGAACGAGCCGAGGATGCCGGCCTTGCCGTCGAGCGTCACGGCCACGTCCTTCATGTGGACGTGGTAGATGCGGTCGGCGAACTCGCGGATGAAGAGGTGCGGCTCGACGCCCTGCCAGAGGAGGTGGCTCGGGTCGAAGTTGAAGCCGAGGGTCAGCCCGGTTCTTGAAGACGTCGAACAGCCGCCGCGTCGTGTAGACGTCGAAGGCGATCTCGGTCGGATGGACCTCGAGGGCGAACTTGACGCCCTGCTCGTCGAACTCGTCGAAGATCGGCGTCCAGAGCTCGAGGATCCTGCTTGTAGCCGGCCTTGACCATGTCCTCGGTCGTCGTCGGGAAGGAGTACCAGGCCTTCCAGATGGGCGAGCCCATGAAGCCGTTGACGACGTAGCAGCCCATGGCCCGGGCGGCGCGGGCCGAGGCCTTCATCTCCTCGACGGCCCACTTGCGGAGGGCGTCGGGCTTGCCCTTGACGGCGTCGGGGGCGAAGCCGTCGAGGCGCGGGTCGTAGTCGTCGCCGACGCACTGGCCGGCGAGGTGGGCGCCGAGGGCCCAGCACTTGAGGCCGTATTTCTTGAGGATGCGCTTCTTGTCGCGGACGTAGGCGGCGCTCGAGGCGGCCTTGCGGACGTCCATGTGGTCGCCCCAGCAGGCGATCTCCAGGCCGTCGTAGCCCCAGACGCTGGCCTTCTTGCAGAGCTCCTCGAACGGCAGGTCGGCCCACTGGCCGGTGACGAGCGTGACGGGTCGTGCCATGTTCATCTCCTTTCAAGAGGGGGACACGTACCTAGGTACATGTCCCCGTTTTCATTAATCCACTCGGACCCAGACTGCGCCTTGCTTCGAGCTCTCGACGCATTTCTCGATGAAGCGGACGCCGCGGACGCCCTCGTCGAGGCCGGGGAAGTCGAGGTCGGCCGGCGAGAGCGGCTCGCCCCGAAGCTTCTTGGCCAGGGCGGCGATATAGGTCGAGTAGATGTTGGCGAAGGCCTCGAAATAGCCCTCGGGATGGCCGGACGGGATGCGCGAGAGGGCCTGCGCGCGCGGGGAGAGCGGGTCGCGGCCGCGCGAGAGGGTCTCCGTCGGCCGGTCGAGGAGCGACAGGCGGGCAGTAGTTCGGCGTCTCCTGGAACCACTCGACCGCGCCCTTGGTGCCGTAGATGCGGAGGCGCAAACCGTTGTCGTGGCCGACGGCGATCTGCGAGCTCCAGTAGATGCCCGTCGCGCCGCCCTTGTAGTTGACCATGATCGTGGCGTTGTCCTCGAGGGGCCGGCTCGGGCCGAAATGGTCGAGGCGGGCGCAGAGCGATTCGATCTCGCAGGCCGGTCATGTAGCGCGGCCATGAACTCGATGTGGCTGCCGATGTCGCCGACGCAGTTCGAGATGCCGGCGAGCTTGGGGTCGGTCCGCGAGACGGCCTGCTTCTGGCCGGTCGCCTCGAGCTTCGTCGCCAGCCATTCCTGGGGATACTCGGCGTTGACGAAGCGGATCTCGCCGATCTCGCCCGCGGCGATCATGTCGCGGATGTGGGCGACCATCGGGTAGCCGGAGTAGGCGTAGGTGACGCAGAAGAGAAGGTCCTTGGCTCGGGCGATGCGGGCCAGGTCCTCGGCGTCCTTCGAGCTCGTCGTGAGCGGCTTGTCGCAGACGACGGGGAAGCCGTTCTCGAGGGCGGCCTTGGCGGCGGGATAGTGGGCGTTGTTCGTCGTGACGACGATCATGAAGTCGGGACGGTCGGGCCGTCCCGGCCTCGGCGCGCATCATCTCGTCGAACGTCCGGTAGAGGCGCTCGCGGGGCAGGCCCAGGAGGTCGCCCGTGGCCAGGGTCTTGTCGTAGCTCTGGGAGAAGCAGCCGCAGGCGATCGCGGCCTTGCCGTCCATGGCGATGGCCTTGCGG
The DNA here is from genome assembly GCA_963805045.1 of Candidatus Aminicenantota bacterium. Lineage (GTDB taxonomy): Bacteria > Acidobacteriota > Aminicenantia > Aminicenantales > Saccharicenantaceae > DATKJS01. The sequence goes on along the minus strand of CAWDTC010000011.1, from coordinate 25,841 downwards.
TGGACGTCGCCGATGAAGGCGCCCGGCCCGCCGCCGACCATGCCGTAGCTGAGCTTGGGGGTCTTCGCGGCGGACGCCCGTGCCTCGATCATGGCTCACCTTCCCGCGGATTTTTTACCATTATTGGGCCGCGCGCCGCAAGCCAAAAAAGAGGGGTCAGGTCTACTTTCTATCAGTTACGACTTGCGCGTTCACGCTCACCCTGGAACGCCCTGGGACTGATAAAAAGTAGACCTGACCCCCTCTTATGAGCATCATTTATTTTCCGGCGAGCGAGTTGCGGATGCGTTCAGCGGCGGCCTTGGCCTCGGCCGCGACGGCCGCGTCGGACTGGAGCGACTCGGCCAGCTTCAGCCCCTTTCGCACGGGAACCGCGGCAGGAGGCCCAGGACGAGCCTCTTCTCTTCCGGCCGCGTGGCCAGGCCAGCGCCTTCTCGAGGTCGCCGACGGCGCCGTCGGGCTGCCGGTACGGCTCGAGCCCGATCATCCGGACATAGGCGCGGAGGGCCAGGACCTTGTGGGTCAGGTTCGCCGACGAGGCCGCGATCGCCGTAGACATCGTCCTTGCGCCGAGGCCGTCGGCCAGTCGGCGAGCCCCCGCGCCGCTGCGTCGACGACGTCCTTGTCCGGGTCGGCGAGCGCCCGCCGCATGAGCGGCAGGGCCGTGTCGTCGCCGACCTTGCCCAGGACGCGGAGGAGGTCGGCCTTCCTTCTCGGGTCCTTTTCCGCCGCGAGCAGGCTCTCCGCCGCGTCGCCCCTGGCCAGCGGCCTCGGGATGCCGAGCGCCACCCCGGCCACCGTGTCCTGCATCGCCTCCCGCGCCGTCTCGTCGTCGATCGTGAACAGCAGCGCCGAGGAGGTCCCTCAGGTCGGCCGGCGTCGCGACGTCCTTGAGCGCCCCGATCGGCCTTGAGCCGGAGCGCCGGCGCCCCGCTCTTCGACGAGGTCCATGAGGACCGGCTTCCCGGCCGCGATGCGGCGCGCCCCGACGGCCGTGACGAGCTCGGCCTTGACCTTTTCGTCGCTCTCCGTCTTGAGCTGGTTGATGACGGCGTTGTCGACGTCCGTCCCCTTGAGCCGCGCCAGCGTCTCGCGGGCCAGGGCCTGCTCGTCACCCGTCGTCTTGGCCGCCTTCAGCGCCAGCGTCGATACGGCCGAGGCGTTGCCGATCCTGCCGATCGTCCGCACCGCCTCCATCCGGACCGAGGCGAGCGGGCCCGTCGCGGCCTTGAGGACCGCGGGGAGGACGGCCTCGGCCGGGTACCCGGCCAGGACGGCCATGAGCTGGACCTGGGCCGCCTCGGGAAGCTTGGCCATGAGCGGCAGGACCTGGCCGATCTCCGACCCGCCGAAGGCCGACGGGGATGACGGCGATCGCGGGCGCGACGAGAACGGGGTCCTTCTGCTTTCCCGCGAGCGTATTGAGGATCGGCCCCTGGCGCGTCCTTGTAGTCCGCGGCTCAGCTTGATCCGGAACGCGGCCTGGCGGTCGACGTCGGAGAGATCGGCCCGGAGGAGCTTGTCGGCGAGGGCCGTCGCTTCCTCGACCGCGGCCGCCCTTGAGCGCCGCTCCGGCGCAGGCCAGAAGGCCCGAGGCCGCCTCGGTCTTCGCCGCGCCCTTGGCCTTGCCGACGACCGAGAGGAGGACGCGGATGGCGCCGTCGGTCCCGATCCGGCCGAGGGCCCGGACCGCCTCCGGCGCGAGCGTGGTGTCCTTTCCTTCGGCGAGCTTCTGCGAGCGCCGCCACCGCGCGCGGCCGAAGCGGCGCCGCGCCCGCCGATCGTCGCGATGATGCCGCGCTTGACGTCGCCCTGCGCCTTGTCGAGCGCGCCGAGCAGGACGCGGTCGGCCGCCTCGCCCGGGATCCGCTCCAGGGCGTAGCGGGCCGGGTCTGTCGTTTCGGGGTTGAGGAGGAGGTCGCCGAGGACGAGTCGCCGAGGCCGCCGCCGCCGACGAGGCTGAGCGAGCGGCAGGCCGCCATCAGCCCGCCGGGCGCGGGCGCGGCCTTGACGAAGGCCAGGAGCTTCTCCTCGATCGTCTTGCGCGCGGCCGGATCGTCCTTGTGGGCGAAGACGTAGGCCCGGAGGGCGAGCGGCGCGCCGACGCCCTCGTCGAACTTGTACGTGGCGAGGTCCTTGAGGATGGCGTCGAGCGAATCGTAGGTCAGGGTCATCGGCGGCCTTGCCCTGGCTCCGCCTGCTGGGCGGTCGCGGTCGCGGCCGCCGACCATCCCGCCGCTGACGGCATGATGAGGGCCAATGCCAACGAGGAGCGGCCAGGCACGGCCCCGGCCTCCCTCCGCATCATGTCCTTAGAACTCGTTTCGTGCGTCTTTCTCATCGCTTCTCTCCTCACTCGGGCAGCTGCCAGGGCTTGCGGTAGGCGTGGCTGAGCAGGCGCTCGGCCTCGGGGTCGCCGATGATCGTCTCCGTCGCCGGGTCCCACCTGATCTTGCGGCCGACCTCGATGGCGATGACGGCCAGGTGGCCGACGCTCGCCGAGCGGTGGGCCGTCTCGGCGGGGGTGATCGTCTTGCCGCGCGCTGCGGACGCAGTCGAGGAAGTTCTGGTAGTGGTCGCGGCTGCGGTAGAGGCGGATCTCGTCGGGCCCGATCGCTCTCGCTGACAGGCTCTCGGGCTCCGTCTCGAACTGGCCCCGGTCGACCCAGATCCAGCCGTGCTCGCCGATCCACTTCGTGCCGCCCCAGATCTCCTCGTAGCCGCCGGCCATGACGAGCGGCGTGCCGTCGGCGTATTTCGCCGTGGCGTAATAGCGGGTCGGGCTGTTGTAGATGCCGGAGGTCGGGTACTCGCCCGAGGCCTCCATCTCGACCGGGCCGGTCTCGTCCCAGCCCAGGCCCCAGTGGGCGATGTCGAGGTGATGGCCGACCCAGTCCATGAGCTGGCCGCCGCCGAAGTCCATGTTCCAGCGCCAGTTCATGTGGACGCGGGCCTTGCAGTAGGGCCAGAAGGGCGCCGGGCCGACCCAGAACTCGTAGTCGAGGTCGGGCGGCGGGGCGATCGATCGCCTCCTGGCCGAAGGTGCCGGCGAAGTCGTAGTGGCCCGGCGGGCAGGCCGACCTCGACGCGCTTGACCTTGCCGATGCGGCCGTTGCGGACGAGCTCGCAGGCCCGGTGGAAGTTCTCGACCGAGCGCTGCCAGCTAGCCCGTCTGCCAGACGCGGCCGTAGCGCTTGACGGCGTCGCACAGGGCGCGGCCCTCGCGCAGGTTGTGGGTGAGCGGCTTCTCGCCGTAGACGTCGAGCCCGGCGCGGAGGGCGGAGATGGCCAGGATGGCGTGCCAGTGGTCGGGCACGGCGATGGACACGGCGTCGAGGTCGCCGCGGGCGAAGAGCTCGCGGAAGTCGTGGTAGGTCGCGCAGTCGGCGTTGCCGTACTTCTTGTCGACCGTGCCCTTGGCCTCGGCCAGATGCTCGTTGTCGAGGTCGCAGACGGCGACCCACTGGACCTCGGCCTTCTCGAGGAAGTTGCCATGTTCGCCGGGCCCTGCATGCCGAAGCCGATGCCGGCCATGACGATGCGGTTCGATGGGCGCGACGGCCCCGTTCTTGCCGAGGGCCGAGGCCCTGACGATGGTCGGAAAGCCGGCCGCCCCGGCGCGCCGGCGGCGCCGCCGAGGATCGCCGGCCGGCGGAGGAACTGCCTGCGGTTCATCTTGTGTGCGCTTTTCATTGCGATCGTTCACTCCTCGATCATCACGAGATCGCTTCTTTCCTCAAACCAGCGGCGTCTTGCCCGGCACGGCCACCGGGTCGACCGGGTTCGGGCCGAACTCGTACTTCGCTGGCGACAGGTCGAGCTTCGACGCGTTCATGCGCCCAGTCCCAGCTGATCGCCCGGCCGGTGTAGGCGCTCATGCGGCCCATGATGGCGCAGAGCGTGCTCTCGGCGACGCGCCGGCCCTCGTTGAGCGGCTTGCCGGCGCGGATGCGCGGCGATGAGGTCGGTGTGCTCCTGACGTAGGGGTTGGGCTCGTCGCCCTCGAACTTCCAGGGACGTGGCCGCCGCCGATCTCGCCGTAGCCGAAGGCGTAGCCCTTGGTGCCGACGATCCTCTCCTCGACGCGGTCGGCGCAGCCGGGCGTCTGGCGGCACATGCTCATGACGCGCACGCCGTTCGGGTACTCGAACTCGACGGCGAAGTGGTCGAAGATGTTGCCGTACTCGGGCGCCGTGCGGACCTGGCGGCCGCCCATGCCCATGACCTTGACCGGCGGTCGCGCCGAAGGCCCAGTTCATGACGTCGATGTTGTGGACGTGCTGCTCGACGATGTGGTCGCCCGAGAGCCAGGTGAAGTAGAGCCAGTTGCGGCACTGCCACTCCATCTCGGTCATCTCGGGCGTCTTCTTGATGACCCAGAGGTCGCCCTGGTTCCAGTAGCACTGGCCGCCGACGATCTCGCCGATCGCGCCGTCGTGGATGCGCTTCATGATCTCGAGGTAGCGCTTCTGGTGGCGGCGCTGGGTGCCGGCGACGATGGCCAGGCCCTTCTGCGCGGCGAGCTCGGAGGAGGCGATGACCGAGCGGATGCCGACCGGGTCGACGGCCACCGGCTTCTCCATGAAGACGTTCTTGCCCGCCTCGACCGCGGCCTTGAGGTGGATCGGCCGGAAGCCGGGCGGGGCGGCCGTGACGATCAGTTGACGTCCGGGATGGCGAGGAGCTTCTGGTAGCCGTCGAAGCCCGGTGAAGCAGCGGTCTCGGGCTTGACCTTGAGCGCGGCCGGGACCTTCTCGCGGAGCGTCTTGAGGCAGCTCGTCGATGCGGTCCTGGAACAGGTCGCAGAGGGCCACGATCTCGACGCCCGGGCGAGGAGTTGAGGCAGTCGATGGCCGCGCCCGTGCCGCGGCCGCCGCAGCCGATGACGCCGACGCGGATCGTGTCCGAGCCGGCGGCGTAGAGCGCCGAGGTTCGCCGGGGATGGCGGCGGCCAGGGAGGCCGCGGCCGTCGTCTTGAGGAAGTCGCGCCGGGTGACGCCCGGGCCGTGCCGTTGCCGTTCCCGTTGCCGCTGTCTTCCGTTTCCGGTTTGAGCCATTCGACCATGTCGTTCCTCGCTTCATCAGACGGGGTCAGGTCTACTGATTCATAAGTACAGCTGTCGACTGTAGGCCGGACCCCGTCTTTGACGTTCAGAAGGCGTCGGCGGCGCGGTAGGCGTCGATGACGGCCCGCTCGCCGTCCTTGCCCGGCTTGCTCTTGCCGTGCTCCATGCACAGGACGCCCTGATAGCCCTTGTCGTGGATGTGCTTGAAGATGTTCCGGTAGTTGATCTCGCCCGTGCCCGGCTCCTTCCGGCCCGGCGTGTCGCCGATGTGGAAGGCGGCGATCTCGTCCCAGCAGGCGTCGATGTTGGGGATGATGTTCCCCTCGGTGATCTGCTGGTGGTAGATGTCGTCGATGATCTTGCAGGCAGGGGCTGCCGACGGCCCGGCAGATCTCGTCGGCCTGGGCCATCTTCGTCAGGAACAGGCCCGGGTGGTCCTTGGGGTTGAGCGGCTCGAGGACGATGACCGAGCCCGGCCGGCTCGACGACGCCCGCGCACCACTTGAGGTTCTCGACGACGTTGGCCGTCTGGTAGTCCCAGTCGAGGCTCTCGTCGTAGTGCCCCGGGACGATGAGCGTCCACTGGCAGCCCGTGCGCTTGGCCGTGTCGATCGCGGCCTTGAGCTTTCCGGCCAGCATGTCGTGGACGGCCTTGTCCCTCAGCACGAACGTCTTGGCCGGGAAATCCGCGTAGGCGACGAACGGGCCGATCGAGAGCCCGAGCCGCGCGGACTCCTTGGCCAGGGCCTCCTGCTCCGCGACCGGCCGGCCGCCGAGCCCGTTGTCGAACCAGGCCCGAAAGCCCTGGTCGGCCATGAACTTGAGCTGGTCGAGGGGGGCCTTCCCGGCGCTCGCCTCGAACATGCCGAGCGGCGGGCCGTACTTGAGCTTGAAGGCCGCGGCCGGCGCGCTCGACGGGCGCCCGCGCGGTCTGTCCTCGGTCCCTCTCCCGCCCCGCGCGCTCCCGTCCCGGCCAGCGCCGGCCCGGCCACCGACAGCGCGGCCGCCCCGACCGCGGCGTCCTTCAGGAATTCCCGGCGTGACGATCGGCTTCGTTTCATGCGCGGCCTCCTTCGTTCGTCCCTTCGACCATCCTTCGAATTCTAATAGATATCGCCGCGGCATACAATAACAACGGGGTTCGGACCTTAATAAGTGATTGACAGAACATAAAATGAACCAAAATAAGGACTATATTTCGACCCTGAGTCCTCGTTCCCGGCCATGAAAACGCGCGCTTAAGCCTCGGATATCCTCTATAATCTATCCCATGAGCCAGGATAGCCCCCTGTCACCGGGGCCGGCATGGAAGGACGTATCGCATGGACATCCAAGCGCCCGATAAAGAATCCCCCGCCGCAAAACTCGCCCGCCTCAGCGCGCCCGCCGTCAGCGCGCCCGACGCGAAGCTGGTCGAGGTCCGCGGCCTGGTCAAGGTCTACCGCCCGGCGACGCGCGCCCTCGACGGCGTCGACCTCGACATCAAGGCCGGGCAGATCTTCGCCCTCCTCGGCCCGAACGGCGCCGGCAAGACGACCCTGATGCGGATCCTGACGACCCAGCTCCGCCCGACCGCCGGCCGGGCCTCGATCTTCGGCCAGCGACGTCGTCAAGAAGGCCGCCGAGGTCCGCGCCCTCATCGGCTACGTCCCCCAGGAGATGAGCGTCTGGACGGACATCACCGGGTTCGAGAACCTCCTCATCTACGCCAAGATCTACGGCATCCCGCGCGCCACCCGCAAGGCGCAGGTCCGGGAGGCGCTCGCGAGCATGGGCCTCGCCGGCTTCGGCGAGACCCTCGTCAAGACCTACTCCGGCGGCATGATCCGGCGGCTCGAGGTCGCCTGCGCCCTGCTCCTCAAGCCGAAGATCATGTTCCTCGACGAGCCGACGATCGGCCTCGACCCCTCGGCCCGCAAGGCCGTCTGGGAGAAGATCCTGACCTTCAAGAGGGAGTTCGGCACGACCGTCTTCTTCAACACGCATTACATGGACGAGGCGGACCTCTATTCCGACGAGATCGCCATCATCGACCGCGGGCGCCTGGTCACGCTGGGCACGGCCGAGGAGCTCAAGCGCTCCATCAAGCGCGACGTCGTCCGCGTCGGCCTGGCGCCGGGGGCGAACGCGGGCGAAAAGGTGCTGGCCCGGCTGCGGGCGCTCTCCTCCGTGACCGAGGCCGGCCTGGCCGACTCCGAGCTGACGGTCGCGGTCGGCGATGCCGAGACGGCCCTCCCGGCTGTCATCGACGTCCTCCGGGACGAGGGCCTGCCCATCGCCAGGATCTCGGCCGAGAAACCGACCCTCGACGACGTCTTCCTGGCCTACGCCGGGACCTCGCTCCAGGCGGGCCCCGACCTCCGGGAAGTCCGCAGCGTCCGGCGCCAGATCCAGAAGGGATGAAAGGACAACGGCCATGAACTCACTGCGGGAAATGCTGGCCATGATGGAGCTCGAGCTGCGGCGCCTGCGCCACGACCGGACGGAGATCTACACGCGGGCCATCCAGCCCATCCTGTGGCTCGTCGTCTACGGGACGATCATGAGCAGCATCCGGGCCATCCCGACCGGGGGCATCCCGTACCTCGACTTCATCACCCCGGGTGTGCTCCTCCAGTCGACGGTGTTCGTCTCCGTCTTCTACGGGCTGACCATCGTCTGGGAGAGGGACACGGGCATCCTGAAGAAGCTCCTTGTCGCCCCCGTGCCGCGCTATTCGACGGTCATCGGCAAGACCATCGCCTCGGGCGTGCGGGCCATCTTCCAGGCCCTCGTCATCGTCCCGGTCGCCCTGCTCCTCGGCGTGAAGTTCATCCCCCGGCCGCTCAATTTCCTGGCCGCGCTGGTCGAGCTCTTCCTCATCTCGGGCGGCTTCGCCGCCATCTCCATCCTCGTCGCCTCGTTCATGAAGACGCGGGAGCGGTTCATGGGCATCGGGCAGGCCATCATCATGCCGCTGTTCTTCGGCAGCAGCGCCCTCTACCCGGTCAAGATGATGCCGCCGCTCCTGCAGCGCATCGCCGTCCTCAACCCCCTGACCTACGCCGTGGACGCCGTGCGGGGGCTGATGATCAGCGGGGACGTCAGCCACCTCGCCCGCGACACGGGGGCCATCGTCCTCTTCGACGCGGTCATGTTCGTCCTCGCCTCCGTCAGCTTCCGCAAGATCATCGAATGAGGAGGATCGAAATGAAACCGCTCGAGGTCGTGCCGTTCGTCGACCTCCAGAGATACCTCGGGACGTGGTACGAGATCGCCACCATCCCCCAGCGCTTCCAGAAAGGGTGCGTCGGCGTTACGGCCGAGTACAAGCTGCGCCCCGACGGCGACATCGACGTTGCTCAACACCTGCCGCCAGGGAGCGCTCGACGGCAAGGCCCGCGTCGCGCACGCCAAGGCCTGGGTCGTCGACAAGAAAACGAACGCCAAGCTCAAGGTCCGCTTCTTCTGGCCCTTCACCGGCGCCTACTGGATCATCGGCCTGGACGCCGAGTACCGCTGGGCGATCGTCGGCCACCCGGACCGGACGTATCTCTGGATCCTCTCGCCGCGAGCCGCAGATGGACGAGGCGCTCTACAACGAACTCCTGCGCCTGATCGCCGACAAGGGCTACGACCTGGGCGAAGATCAAGAAGACGCTGCAGCCGGCCGGCCATTAGGGCCGAGGAAGGGAGCCGGGTTTTCGGCCCCGGCCCCGTCCCTCGCGCGATTCTTCCTGCTTGTTTACAGGGCCGTCGCCTTGACGCGGTCCTCCTGGGACATGGCCGCCAGCCGCTTGACCTCCTCGACCTTCAGGCCGAGGCCCTTGGCCACGCGCTCGCCGTACTCCGCGTCGGCCTTGTAGAAGAGGGCGGTCTGCCGCAGCTGGATCGGCTTCTTCGCGCCGCCGAGGTGGCCGACGATGTTGGCGACGAGGTGCTCGCGGTCCGTGTCCGTCATGACCTTCCGGTAGAGCGCGCCCGCCTGGACGAAATCGACGTCCCCGAGAACGTAGGCGTGCCGCGCCGCCGCCCCCGCGACGTCGATCTGCGGGATCCCCGTGCCGGGCTCGGGCGCCGGGCCGCCGAAGCTGTTCGGCCAATAATTCGGGCCGCCGCCGCCGTTCCCGTCGGAGCGCATGGCCCCGTCCCTCTGGTAGCTTTGCCATCGGCGCCGCCTTCGGCGCGTTGATGGGCAGCAGGTGGTAGTTGGGGCCGAGCCGGTGAAGGTGCGTGTCGTGGTAGCTGAACAGGCGCCCCTGGAGCATCTTGTCCGGGGACGGGCCGATGCCGGGGACGAAGTTCATGGGGGAGAAGGCCGCCTGCTCGACCTCGGCGAAGTAGTTCTCCGGGTTCCGGTCGAGCACCATCCGGCCGATCGCGACCGGCGGGAAGTCGGCGTGGGGCCAGACCTTGGTGATGTCGAAGGGGTCGTACCTGTACGTCTTGGCCTGCTCCGGCGTCATGATCTGGACCTCGACCCGCCACGCCGGGTGCTCGCCGCGGGCGATGGCCTGGAAGAGGTCGCGCGTGGCGACGTCGGGGTCGATGCCGCGCATGCGGTTGGCCTCGGGCCCGTCGAAGTTCTGGATGCCCTGCTCGGTCTTGAAGTGGTACTTGATCCAGGAGTATTCGCCCTTCGCGTTGTACCACATGTACGTGTGGCTGCTGTAGCCGTTCATGTTGCGGTAGGAGCGCGGCGTGCCGCGGTCGGAGAAGAGGATCGTCACCTGGTGGATGGACTCGGGCGTCAGCGACAGGAAGTCCCAGAACATGTCCGGGTCCTTGAGGTTGGTCGCCGGGTTGCGCTTCTGGGTGTGGATGAAGTCGGGGAACTTCAGGGTGTCGCGGATGAAGAAGACCGGCGTGTTGTTGCCGACCATGTCGTAGTTCCCCTCTTCGGTGTAGAACTTGACGGCGAAGCCGCGCGGGTCGCGCTCCGAATCGGCCGAGCCCTTCTCGCCGCCGACGGTGGAGAAGCGGACGAAGACCTCGGTCCGCTTGCCGACCTTCGAGAGGAACTTGGCCCGCGTGTACTTCGTGACGTCGCCGGTGACCTCGAAATAGCCGTGCGCGCCGGCGCCCTTGGCGTGGACGACGCGCTCCGGGATGCGTTCGCGGTCGAAATGCGGCGAGCTTCTCGAGGAGATGAACGTCCTGGATGAGGACCGGGCCCTTGGGACCGGCCGTCATCGATTCGAGGTCGTTGTCGACGGGCGCCCCGAAACCGGTCGTCATTTTCTTTGCGTTCTTGGTCCATGATAAGCCCTCCTTTCCGGGTTTATTGAGTTATCTTATGCCGCGGCCTTGCGCCCGCGGCTCTTCTTCAGGCAGCCCGCGCAGACGCCCCGGAGCTCGACGTGCCGGGATTCGACCCGCCCCAGGGCGGCGGCCGCGCCGGGGGGCCGGGATGCTGTCGACAGCGCCGTTCTTCGAGATCGAGGATCGCGCCGCAACGCGTGCAGACGAAATGATGGTGGACGCCCGTGTTGGCATCGAACCGGACCCGCTCGTCGCGCGGACGGACGGTCGTCACCAGCCCGAGGTTCATGAAGAGCCCGAGCGTGCGATAGACGGTGTCGAGCGAGACCGCGGGCATGACCTTGCGGATGTTGCCGAAGATCGTCACGATGTCGGGATGGTCGCCGGTCCGGGCGACTTCCCGGAAGATCGCCAGGCGCTGGGGAGTCCGCTTGACCCCGGCACGGCGGATCGTCTCTTCGAACCGTTCCGTCATGCGCCGGAGCTCTTCGGGATCGCGTTCCATGGTCCGTCCTTATAAATAAGAATAATTCCTAAATAAGAGTGTACCGACATCTGACGCCTCTTGTCAAGCGAGGGAGGGGGAGCGGGCCCGCCGAGCGTCGCTCAGCGCGCAACGGCCGCGCCTCCCGACCTGTTATAATGGGCGTGGAGGCGTTCATGAAAAAAACCGCCGCGACCGCCGTGATCATCGTCCTCGCCGCCTTCGGCATCGTCCTTCAGGGCGCACCATCCCCGCTCCCGGCCGCCGGGGGAGGCCCCCGGCGCGAGGTTCAGGCCGAACCGCAGCCTCAGGCCGCGCCCGAACCCCCCGAGGTCAAGCTTCCCGACACCCCGGCCGGCCGCATCGCCGGCGAGTTCCTCGCCGCCCTCAACACCGGGACGGAGAAGGACTTCGCCGACTTCTTCGCCCGCAACGGTTCCGAGGCCGTCCTCAAACGCCATACCGACGAAGAGCGCCTCCAGATGTACCGGCAGATGAAGGACCGCATGGGCCGGCTCGCCGTCCGCTCGGTCCATGCCTCGGGCGACGTCGGCATCATCCTCGTCGCCGAGACGGAAAAGGCCGGCTGGGTGCGGCTCGACTTCAACCTCGAGGCCCAGCCGCCCCACAAGCTCGACGCGGTCCGCATCGAGGACACTGAGGGGCCGGCCGAGGCCGCGCCGGCCCCGCCGCAGGGCGCGCCCCAACCCCCGCCCGGCACCCCTCCACCCGGCGTTCCCGTGCCACCGCAGGGCCAGCAGCCCCCCCGCCTCCGCCTCCTCCCACCCCTCCCACGGACGAGAAGTTCCGCGCCTTCGCCGACGAATTCCTCACCCGGGCCCAGGCCTTCGGCTTCACGGGCGGCGTCCTCGTCGCGCGCAACGGCAAGGTCGTCCTCGAGCGCGCCTGCGGCCTGGCCGACCGCGCCCGCAACATCCCCATCACCGCCTCGACCGCCTTCGACATCGGCTCGAACACCAAGGACTTCACCAAGATGGCCGTCCTCCAGCTCGCCGACGCCGGCAAGCTGCGCCTGGACGACCCCATCGCGAAATACCTCGACGGCGTCCCGCCCGACAAGTCCGCCATCACCGTGGCCATGCTCATGGGCCACACGGCCGGGTTCCCGGAATATTCCGGTCCCGACGACGAGGCCCTGACGCGGGCGGATTTCCTCAAGCGCATCCTGGCCGCGCCGCTCGTCGCCGAGCCCGGCCGCGAAGAGAACTACTCGAACCCCGGCTACAGCCTTCTCGCCGCGATCATCGAGAAGGTCACGGGCGGGTCGTGGGAGGAGTACGTGGCGGCGCACATCCTCAAGCCGGCCGGCATGACCGAGACCGGCTACGCCCTGCCGAAATGGAGGCCGGGCCAGATCGCTCACGCCTACGCCGACGGCCGCGACATGGGCTCGACCTTCGATTATCCGCGCGCGGCCGACGGCCCGTACTGGAACCTCCGCGGCAACGGCGGGACGCTGGCGACGCTCGGCGACATGTACAAGTTCCATCTCGCCCTCGCCGGCGACAAGCTGCTCAAGAAGGAATCGAAGGAGCGGCTCTTCCCGCAGGCCCGGCCAGTCGTCCTCGTCGGCGGCAACGGCGTCCACTTCTTCTCCTACCACCGCGACCCGGCGGCCGGGCTCGCCATCCTCGTGGCCTCGACCGACGGCTCGATGCGGGCCATGGACATGGACGCGGCGCTCTTCGACCTCGCCTCCGGCCGTTCGCTCGCGCTCCCGCCCGCGGTCGTGAAGCCCGCCGCCGGGGCCGTCGACCGGTTCGCGGGGACCTATGTGCTTCCCGTCGGGCGCGAAATTCATCGTCGCCTCTCTGAAGGACCGGCTCACGATCCTCGCCGACGGGCAGGAGGCGACGAATTTCCTGGCCGGGCTCGGTCCGGAGTCCGCCTCCGACGCCGGAGCGTCTCAACGCCCGCTCGCCGCGACCATCGCCGAGGCGACCGCGCGCGGCGATTACGGGCCGCTGGCCGAAGCCTTCGGCGGCGGCGCCCCGCCCGGCGAGTTCAAGGCCCGGAACGACAAGATGCGCCGGGAGAGGGAAGCCCGCTGGGGCGCGTTCAAGGGCGTCCGCGTCCTGGGGTCCGTCCCCGGGCAGGTCCCGCGCGGGCGGAGGTCGATCGAGCCGGGCGAGTCCGTCACCGTCGTCGCCATCGAGTACGAGCGCGGCACGGCCTACGTCCGCTTCCTGTGGGCGGAGAGGGGCTCGTCGGCGCGACCCGGCATTTCGATTCGGCGCCCGCGACCGAGTTCCTGCCGACCGCGGCGTCGCGGTTCGCGAGCTATAACCTCGCCCTGGACTCGGGGACGGAAGTCGGATTCGAGATCGATGACGCCGGCCGCGTCACGGGCCTCAGTTTCGGCACGGACGCGATGAGGGCGATCGCCAAGCGCGCCGGTTGAGATTTTCATGATTGGAGCCATCGCCGGGGACATCATAGGGTCGGTTTACGAGTTCCGGCAGATCAAGACGAAGGAATTCCCGCTCTTCCATCCGCGCGGCCGGTTCACGGACGATTCCGTGCTGACCGTGGCCGTGGCCCAGGCCATCCTGACGGACGGCGATTACCGCCGGGCTGTGCTCGAGATCGGCCGGCGCTATCCGCACTCGGGGTATGGCGGCTCGTTCGGGCGATGGCTCGCCTCCGCCGACCCCAAGCCGTATCACAGCTGGGGGAACGGCTCGGCCATGCGCGTCAGCCCGGTCGGGTTCGCCTTCGCGACTGCGGACGAGGTCCTGCGCGAGGCGGAGCGCTCGGCCGACTTCACCCACAACCACCCCGAGGGCATCAAGGGCGCCCAGGCCGCGGCGCTGGCCGTGTTCCTCGCCCGCACGGCCCGCGACAAGGAGCTCATCCGCAGGGAGATCGCCTCCCGCTTCGGCTACGACCTCGCCCGCACCGTGGACGGCATTCGCCCGACGTATGGCTTCGACGAATCCTGCCAGCGCACCGTACCCGAGGCGATCGTGGCCTTCCTCGATGCCACGTCCTACGAGGACGCCGTCCGGAACGCCGTTTCGCTGGGAGGGGATAGCGACACTCTGGCCTGCATCACGGGTGGGATCGCCGAGGCTTTCTATGGGCCGGTGCCGGCGGCCGTCCGGGCGCAAGTGCGCGCAATCCTCACCCCGGAGCTCTGGGAGATTACAGACAGCTTCTGCGCGAAGTACGTGCTGCAGTAGAAAACGGGGACACGTACCCAGGTACATGTCCCCGGCTTGGCGCCCGGCTTAGCGCTTCTTGAAAGCCTCGCGCCGGAGGATCGCCGCCTTGTCCGTCCGCTCCCAGGTGAAGTCCGGGTCGTTCCGCCCGAAGTGCCCGTAGGCCGCGGTCTTCTTGTAGATCGGGCGCCTCAGCTTCAGCGCCTCGATGATGTCGCTGGGCTTGACCGGGAAGTGCTTCCGGATGAGGGCGCAGATCCGCGCCTCCGGCACCTTCCCCGTGCCGAACGTGTCGACGAAGATGGCCATCGGGTCGGCGACCCCGATCGCGTACGACAGCTGCACCTCGCACCGGTCGGCCAGCCCGGCCGCGACGACGTTCTTGGCCATGTACCGGCACGCGTACGCGGCGCTCCGGTCGACCTTGCTCGGGTCCTTGCCGGAGAAGCACCCGCCGCCGTGCCGGCCCATCCCGCCGTAGGTGTCGCAGATGATCTTGCGCCCGGTGACGCCCGTGTCGCCCTCGGGCCCGCCGATGACGAACCGCCCGGTGGCGTTGATGAAGACCTTGGTCTTCGCGTCCAGGTACTTGCCGCAGACGGGCTTGATGACCTTCTCGAGGATGGCCTTCTTGAGCGCGGCCTCGGAGACGTCCTCGACGTGCTGCTGGGCGATGACGACGGCCTCTAGCCGGGCCGGCTTCCCGTCATGGTACTCGACGGTGACCTGGCTCTTGCCGTCCGGGCCCAGGCTCTTGATCAGGCCCTTTTTGCGGACCTCGGCCAGGCGCCTCGTGAGCCGGTGGGCGATCATGATCGGCAGGGGCATCAGCTCCCTCGTCTCATTGCAGGCGTAGCCGAACATCATGCCCTGGTCGCCCGCGCCCTGCTCGTGGCCCCGCGCCGCCGCGACGCCCTGCGAGATGTCCGGGCTCTGGGAGTGGATGGCCACCCAGACGCCCGCGTCCTCGCAGTCGATGCCGAACCGGGGGTCCGTGTAGCCGATCTCGCGGAGCGTCTGGCGGACGATCTTCTGGACGTTGGCCCAGCCGTCGGTCGTGACCTCGCCGGCGACGTGGACGGTGCCGGTCGTCGTCAGCGCCTCGACGGCGACGCGCGAGTAGGGGTCCTGCCGCAGCAGGTCGTCGAGGACGGCGTCGCTGACCTGGTCGCAGATCTTGTCGGGGTGGCCCTCGGTGACGCTCTCGCTCGTGAAATAGGATTTGACCATCATTGACCTCCGGGGGGTGGCGCTCTTTGTGCTTACGATATTAGCAGATGGGGGGATTTAGTCAAATCCGCGAAGGGGACATGCGGGCGAAGGGGGGCATGTGCCTTGGTACGTGTCCTCTTTCTTGCGGCTCGACTGGGCCCTAGCCGACTTCTTTCTCCAAGGCGCGCCGGACGAGTTGGTTTAAGGAGATCCCTTCGCTGGTCGACTTCCGGACCGCCCGCTTATGGAGGTCGGGGGAGATCCGGATGTTGAAGCTCCCCTTATAGGACCTCTGAGGCGTTTTTGCCGTGGCCCGGCAGAGCTCCAGGTAATCCTCGACGGCCTCGACGAAGCCCTTCTTCAGCCCCGCCGCAGACCGCCCCTCGAAACTCACCAGGTCGTCAATGCCCTCGATCGTGCCGTGAAAGCATTCGTCTTCGGGACTGTAATAGACGGACCCGAGAAATCCCTTGTAATGGATCACGTTCTTCACGGCAGGAGGCCCTTTGACCTGAGTTCCCGTTCGATGTCGGCCATTTGGTATGTTCTCATGATATTTTTCGGATGAGGTTTGTGGAGGCGGATGATATGCTTCGTGTCTTCATGAACAAAGGCCACTCGTGATCCTGCTGTCCTTCCGGTCCTCACCGTACTATATCCGAAGGATGCCAACAGGGATTCGAGTTCGTCATAGGTAAAATCCTTGGGTCGTCTGAGAAACCTCTTAAGGAGTTTTTCATGACCGCTCATGATAATCATAATTGAGTGGAAGAGAAATTGCAACTAAAAATTAGTTGCATAATTGCGATCCGTTTTTGTAACCCAATGAAATAAGAACGCTCGACGCATATCGACCCTCTCAAATATAAGACAGGGAACAGGTGTCGAAGATACGTGCCCCGCGGTCTTTTGGCACGAAGCGCGCATGATCCTCCTGTAGAGTGGCCTATTCAGTTCCCGGAACGGAGGCATGAGATGAAAACCAGGATCCTTCTCGCAGCCGTCATTCTCGGCGGGCTCGGGTTGATCTCCGCGTACGGACAGATGGAGTCGATCAAAACGACGGTCGACTTCTCCTTCAGCGTTGGCGGCAAGGTCCTTCCTGCCGGACAGTACGAATTCAGCCGGAGCGCGGAGGTCCTGATCTTCAGGGTCCAGGGCGAGGGCATGAACGCGGCCGAGGCGCCGGTCCTGACCCGTCTCGCCGGGGCCATCCACACGACCCCGGAAGACGCCCACATCGTGTTCGACAAGGTCGGCGACGCCTATATCCTCTCCGAGATCTGGATCCCGGGGGAAGACGGCTTCCTCCTGGCGGTCACGAAAGAGCCGCACGAGCACATCGTCATCAACGTGAAGTACTGAAGGAGGCATTCTCAGGCGTTTCTAGCCGGCCTCTTTTTCGAGAGCTCTCCCGACGAGCTGGTTCAGGGAAATCCCGTCGCTCACCGACTTGCGGATCAGACCTCGTCCCACAGCCGCAGGCCGGGGACGGCCCGGAAGTGGGCGTCGTAGGTGATGAGGAGAGAGCCGGTCTCGAGGGCGTGCGCGGCGATCCAGACGTCGTTCATCGGGATCGGCCGCCCCGCCTTCCGCAGCGAGTCCTTGACCATGCCGAAGATCTCGGCCGTCTCGCGCGACGCATTGAGGACGGCGACGCTCGGCTTCCCGAGAAACCGGTCGAGGATCCGCCGGTTCTCCGGCCTCTTCGCCCCGGCCCGGAACCCGGCTTCGAGCTCGCCCAGGACGAAAACGGACATGTGGACCGTCTCGGCGGCGGCCAGGGTATCGAGGACCTTCGTGTCCCCGGCCAGGAAGCGGGCGTACGCGTTCGTATCGAGGAGGACCTTGCTCATCGCCAGTCGTCCTTATCGACCTTCTCCAGGTCCCCCAGGCCCTCGAGAAAGCCCGCCGCTTCCTCCTCGGACCAGACGCCGCAGAGGTCCGCGAAGTCCTCGCGGTTGTCCTTGCGCCGCGGCCCGAGGCCGAGCGACTGCTCGAGAAGCTCTTTCACCACTTTATTGACGCTCCTGGCCTCTGTTTTCGCTCGCCTCTTGACCAGTTTTTCCACTTCCTCGCCCACGCCGTGGATGGTGATAGATTTCATGCGGCCTCCATGGAGCAAACTATGCTTCATTATAGGTCATAAAATGAACCAAATCAACCCATCCGCATGTAACACGTCGCGGCGCGGTGAAGGTCTCGGCATGAGGTTGACGAGCGGCGTGAGGAACGGCCGGGCGACGCGCGGGAGACGGGTGGGGGATGGGGACATGTACCTTTCGGTACGTGTCCCCGTCTTTTCCGCGGTCAAGGGCGCCACCTCCCGGGCCTTGACAATCCGTCGACGGCCGAAAATAGAATCATCCTCAACGGAAGGTGGATTCGTGCCCGAACGGTCGCTTTCCGACCACCTGTTCCGGATCCGATCGAAAGGATACCAAAATGGCAAAGAACGAACGTCGTGAGTTCCTGAAGAAGAGTTTGGCCGGGATCTGCGGCGCCGCCGCCGTCGTCCCGGGAGCGTTGAAAGCGCTGTCCGCGCGAGCCGCGGGCGCGGCCCCCTCGTCCGCGTCCTCTGCGGCGACGGGCGCCTCCGCCGCGGCGTCCGCGGTCCCCTCGCTCCCCAGCCGCCCCTCGGCAAGACCGGGCTCACGACCCCGCTCATCAGCATGGGCACGGCCGAGGCCCCCACCGTCGAGTTCATCCGCCAGGGCTACGACGCGGGCATCAAGCTCTTTTTCTCGGCCACCTATTACGGCCACGGGAACAACGAGCGGCTCGTCGGCCAGGCCCTGAAGGGCCTGCCGCGCGACTCCTACGTCGTCGGCACGGCCGCGACCCCCGACGGCCTCAACCCGCGGGCCGGCACCATGCCCAAGGACATGAAGGCCGCGTCCTACATCAAGACGGCCGAGGACAGCCTGAAGCGCTTCGGCCTCGACGTCATCGACATGCTCTTCCTGCCCTTCGCGGAGAAGCGGGAGTTCATCATCTTCGACCCGGTCCTCGAGGCCATGACGACGCTCAAGAAGCAGGGCAAGATCCGCTTCGCCGGGATCGCCACGCACGGCGGCTGCGACGTCGCGCTCAAGGCCGCGGCCGACGCCAAGGCCTACGACGTCGTGATGACCTCCTACAACTTCAAGACCGCGAACAAGGAGGCGATGGACGACGCCCTGGCCTACGCGGCGAAGGCGGGGGTGGGCATCCTGGCCTTCAAGACGACGGCCGGCGGCGCCGGCGACAAGAGCCGGACCCAGCCGTTCAACAGCGACGCCGCCCTGAAATGGGTCCTCCAGAACCCGCACGTCTCGACCATCATCTCCGGGATGTCCTCGGTCGAGGAGATGCGGAAGAACCTGGCCATGCTCAAGGACATAAAGCTGTCCGACGCGGAGCGCGAGGCCCTCAAGCTCGCAGAGATGCGGCCGGAGCTCGGCCTCTACTGCCGGCAGTGCCGGCACTGCGTCCCCCAGTGCCCGGCGGGCCTCGACATCCCCACCCTGATGCGGAGCTACATGTACGCCTACGGATACCGGAACGCGGCACAGGCCCGGAGCACGCTCGATCTGGTCGAGCTGAGCGGCGACCCATGCGGGAAGTGCGAGACGTGCAGTGTGCAGTGCGCTTCGGGCTTTGACGTCAGGGAGCGGATCCAGGATATCGCCCGGCTGAGGGACGTGCCGCTCGAATTCCTCAGGGGATAAGGGGCCGCTGAGCCGGCGACGCCCATGGCCTGGTACATTCACTGGGTTTCCGGTCACCCGATCTGGTCCGCGGCGGCGCAGTTCGCCATCCTGGGCACGCTCGGCGAGGCGCTATCGCTCCTCGTCCGCGGGAAGCCGCTCAGGGCGCTCGGCGGCTGGTGGCGCATCCTCCTGAAGCTCGCCGCGTGGGGCGTCCTGGGCGTCGTCATCAAGTACGGGTTCACCGGCATGAAGGGGTTCGTGGACGCCCTCATCGCCCGCTCGATGCTGCCGCAGGCGGCGCACGGCTCCGTCCTCTGGGCCTTCCTGGTGTCCGTTTCGACGAACGTTCTCTTCGGACCGCAGATGATGCTCTTCCATCGCCTCGAGGACTGCCTGATCGCCTGGAAATGGGACCTGGCCGGCCTGAAGAAGGCGTGGCTGACGCTCGCCTGGTTCTGGATCCCGGCCCACACCGTCACGTTTTCGCTGCCCGCCGATTACCAGATCGGCCTCGCGGCGCTCTGGTCGGTCGCCCTGGGCCTCATCATGGGGCTGACCTCGCCGCGGGCCTAGGGTCGCGGCCCGACCCCATTATTTCACCGGCGTCAGGATGACCGCGGCGCCGCCGCCGGGCGCCAGATGGAGCGTGATCTTCTTCGTCGGCCGAGATGCGCATCGCGCTGACGCTCAGGCTCGTCCCGTCCGTTTCGGCGTTCGGGGCCGTCGGCGAAGATCTTGCGCCTCGTAGCGTCTACCCGCGCCCAAAAATCCCAGCGGCACCTCGATATCCCGCGCGTCCCAGTTGGTCATGGCCCCGACGTACCAGCTGTCGCCGCTCCTCCGCGCCATCGCCACGAACTCGGCCGGCACGCCGCCCACCACCCTCGTCTCGTCCCACACCGTCGGCACCTTCTCGATGAACTCGAGCCCCGCCTGCCCCTCGTACGCCTCCGGGTAATCGGAGACCATGACGAGCGGGCTCTCGTAGACGACGTACATGGCGAGCTGGTGGGCCCGCGTCCCCTGCGACATCGGCGCCACGTCCAGCGCCTTGAACTTGCCGCGCGCGGCATTGCGCATGGCCCCGGGCGTGAAGTCCATCGGCCCGGCCAGCATCCGCGTGAACGGGATGGTCACGTCGTGCTCGGGCGTCACGCGCTCGCTCCACTTGTTGTACTCCATGCCCATGACGCCCTCGCGCGTGAGCAGGTTCGGGTAGGTCCGCCGCAGCCCCGTCCCCTTGTACGCGCCGTGGAAATCCACGGTCAGGTGGTGCTCCGCGGCCTTGCGCACGACCTTCTCGTAGTAGTTCACCATCTCCTGGTCGTCGCGGTTCATGTAGTCGACCTTGATCCCGGCCGCGCCCCATTTCTCGTAGAGGGCCATGGCCTCGTCCATGTGGGCGTCGAGCGCGCGCCATTCGACCCAGAGCAGGACCCCGACGCCCTTCCTCTTCCCGTAGGCGATGATGTCCGGGACGTTCGCCTCGGGGATGAAGTGCAGGATGTCCTCGAGCCGCTCGCCGGGCGCGAGCGGGGCCCAGCCCGCGTCGACCAGCATGTATTCGAGCCGGTGCGCCGCCGCGAAATCGATGTAGTGCTTCATCGTGGCCGTGTTCATGCCCGGCTTGAACCTGACGCCGGTCGCGTAGCTCCCGGACCACCAGTCCCAGGCGGCCTTGCCCGGCTTGATCCAGGACGTGTCCGCGATCGCGCACGGCGCGCTCAGGTCGAGGACGAGGTAGTTCGTCTCGATGAGGCGGCCGGGCGTCGGCGCGACCATCACGACGCGCCAGGGCGTCGCCTTGGGCGTCGTCCCGACGACCGCCTGCTCGGCCTTGCGCGTCACGGCGGCGTCGAGAGCTTGGCGGCCAGGGCGTTCGGGATCCCGGGAACGCCGCCCACGTACATCCCCGCGTAATCGGTCAGGTCCGCCTCGAGCAGCGCCACCCACGGCCCGCCGCCCGCGATCTCGACGAGGAGCGGCAGGTTGATGATCGAGGTCGGCTTGATGTCGGCGGAGCGACCGTCCGCGACGTATTCGCCCTCGTTCTGCGTGTTGAAGCGGCCCATGTTCAGGGCGAAGGCGGAGGCGCTCAGCCGGCGAAATAGAATCCCGTCTTCTCCGCGGCCAGCGTGAATTCGCCGAGCGCTTCCTGCTTCGGCAGGACGTAGCGGAAGGCCGACGCCCTCGTCGTAGGCGCGGAAGACGAGGTCCACGCGGCGCCCGGGGGCTTTCTTCTCCCGCAGGGACACGGTCATCTCGTTGTAGTGGTCGGGGACCGTGCGCCTGGCCCCGAACGGATTCTCCCAGGTCGAATCGTTCGACTTCCGCTCCGTCGCCACGACCTCGAAATCCTGGTCCAGGGCGAGGGCCCCGAGGAAGTCGAGCCCCAGCGGCGAATCGTTCGAGGACCGCCGCGCCCTTATACGTCACGCGATAGTAAGCCCGTTCCCCGGGCAGATAGGGCTGCGGCTTGGCTTCGAGCGCGAGGGCGATCGTCAGGTTGCCGTCGGGCGAAGAGACCGCGAACGGCCCGCCCACAGCACCCTTCCCCGGCCCGCACGAGACGCCGAGGGAGGCGGCTATGATGATCAACTCCGAGCCAGATTAGTCTACGGCCCATTGTTCGGTTCAGCATTGTTTTTTCCTCCGTTTGCCGGATATTACTTCACTTCCGCACTTCGGCACAACTCTGGACTCCGGGTCTTCCGGCCCCGCGCACCCCGGATCCTCCGGGTCCGAGGCGGGAAATTCAGGAGTTATTTTCATTTTATTGACATTATCTTGACAAGTTTTCCCCGTGAGTAACTTAAATTAGAACTGGGTTCAGAAGGATGGATTCATACACATCTCAACGAGGGGCCGCATAGCCGGGCCGTTACCGAGTTTTCAACGGCCTCGAAGGCGGCCAAGGGGGGGACAATGAAAAAGCAAGATGCCATCGGGAGGTCGGGAGGGGGGCTGCTCTCATCGTCGCCGCGGTCATCATGATCTGGCCGGCTCTGCTAACCGCTCAAGCCACCGGGAAGAATCCGCCGGAGAAACCGCAGGTCGTCGATATGGACACGTATCGGGTCAGCGCGCCGCCGGGCAAAGGCTGGAAGATCGACGTGGATAAGAACGCAGGCAGCGTCACTTTTACCCAGGTCAAGGGGACAGGCCTGCTGAGCGCGCTCTTGCCGTTCTCCCAAGCACGGGGCACCTTTCTCACTGTCACGCCGATGCTTCTCGATTCCTGGAAGTGGGGGATGTCCGAGGAAGCCGCGGAGAACGCATTCATCAACCAAGTTTTCAACACCGAAGCTCCAGGCGCGCCGCCCGACAGCACGGTAGAACGGGGGGAAGTCGATCTGAAGGACAAAAAAGTCCGCTTCATAAAGTTCCAGACATCTTTTTGGGACCAGGACCATACGCAAAACTACGTAGCGGATAATCTCGTTTATGTCTATTTTCCTCCCGACTTCAAGAAATCCCATCGGGCTTTCGTGTTCTCTTCCCAGTTCACCCGCACGACCAACTGGGAGCTCTTTAAGAACCCGGGGCAAGGGCCTGTCGCCGCCGTCATCGACAGCCTGGAGATCGTCGACCCTCTCAAAACCATCCCGGGCCCCGACGGCGACCTCATCAGGGCGGCCGCCGCGGGTGACCTCGAGGCAGCCCGCCAGGCGATCGACAAGGGGGCCAAGGCCGACGCTGCAACTTCTGATACGACTGCCCTCTCGGCAGCGGCTTATTACGGTCACCGGGAAATCGTAGACCTGTTGCTTGGGCAAAGCGCCGATATCAACAAAAAGGACGACGAAGCCGGCACAACGCCGCTCATGGCAGCTATCGTCGGCGGCGAACCGGAGATCGCGGATCTCCTGGTCAAACGCGGGGCCGACGTCAACCTGAAGACAAAGGACGGCGTTTCGGCCCTGATTCTGCGCTGTCGCCATCGAGCATCCCGGACTCGTTTCGTTGCTCATGGAGCATGGTGCCGATCTCAACGCAAAGGCGAGCGATGGCCGGACGCCTTTGATAGCCGCCGCCAAGATCGGAACGACGGAGATCGCCCAACTCCTGACGGCCGCCGGAGCCGACGTGAATGTTCAAACGAACGAAGGCAAGAACGCGTTGATGGATGGCTGTCAATAATAAGAACCTCGATATGGCGAGGATGCTGTTGGATAAGAACGCCGACGTGAATTTGAAGACCGATACGGGGTGGACCGCCCTCATGGTGGCTGCTTTACGAGGCGAAACCGAGATCGTTGAGGCCCTTATCAAAAAAGGCGCCGACATGAATCCCGGGGTCAAGGCAAGCGGCCGGACGGCGCTGATGATCGCCGTTACGGAGGGGAAGCCCGAAATCGCCAAGATCCTGATCGAGGCCGGAGCCGACGTAAACTTGAAAATGACGAACGGCGGGACTGCGTTGATGGGGGCCGCGGAAAAGGGCCAGACCGAGATCGTCAAGCTCCTCATCGAGAAAGGGGCCGACATCAATGCCAGGACCGACAAGAAGCAGACCGCGCTGACCTTGGCGAAAAAAAAGAAGCACCCTGTATCGTCAATGCTTATGGCCGCCGGCGCCAAGGGCTGATGGCGCAGAAAGAGGAATCGATCACTTATAGCGAGGTTTGTGCCATATCTGGCACATGAGGAAGGTAAGATGGTCAATAAAGACACTCCTGATACTGTGAAAGTTGCTTTTCTTGCTATCCACAGAGAATGGTTCGACGTGATATATAAAAAGCTGAATGATAAACAGAAAGAGAAATATGACAAACTCGGGTTTCGCGCCAAGGTTAGGTCACTCTCAATAAGAGTATGGGAGATGAGTGCCCTTGCCGGGGCTATTAATACTGAAATGGCTGAGATTCGAAAATATATGGAGAATATAAACCTGAATTAGAGTCCTGTATAAGAGATAAAAAGGCGTTCGGGTTCTTAGATATATTGCACCTTTATAGGTTGCTTGCGTATACAGAAAGCCTAATCACTTTGATGAAATCCGCGACGGATTTTCTATTCCAATATATAAGGGTATTTGAGAAAAATATCCTAAATTAAAAACAATATCAGGTTCGAAATGAATTTGAGGACGCATGGTTACATCGAGATGGAAAGATGATCTCGATGCTATGCGGAACGACTTGTTGCATCAATATGCGTCTTGGCCATCGTTTCTGGTTCAAAACGGGAAGTTCGATTTCCAGCTCGAGCTTCCCAAGCCGGCTATGCCCGGAGAAGTTGTCAACAGAACGAAACACCCTGTTTCTTGTTGCGATGGTGATATTGCCTTTTCATCTGGCTCAATGCGTAGATCCAGTTGATAATCGGTTCCGCGTGGGTGTACGGACCTCGTCGTCTTTAGGGCGACCCTTCGGATAATGATAAACTTCGCAGATATCTCCGGCGATACAATGAAAATTCCCTCTTGGCAGCCGTGACAGCGCTCGTTGGGCGTCAGGGAGACAAGCATAAATGATCTTCTCGTGATCTTTCTTGATCTTTGTGAGATCAGTCTTGTCCAGCTCCATCTGTCGCTCGAACTTTTTCACACTCTTTTTATCAAGGGCGTCAGAGTGGAATACGAGCGCACGGTATCGTCTCCCATAACTGCGCGTGCCGTGCGGCATCGCCATTGCGCTGCCGCGCGGGCTTCGAAGCGCAGGTGCGTCCGCGCTCCGGCCTGGCGCTGCACCACGGCGTCACCCTGCTGAATGCGCCGGGCACGATCGACAGCGATTATCGCGGCGAGGTGAAGGCCACGCTCATCAATCACGGCGAGGCCGCCGTTCCGCATCGCGCGCGGCATGAAGATCGCCCAGCTGGTGATCGCGCGTCACGAAACGGTCGAACTGCACGAGGTCGGCGAATTGCCCGCGAGCGAACGCGGCGCCGGCGGCTTCGGCTCGACCGGACTTCATTGCAGCCGGCAAGAGGACGGCCTGACCCATGCTCAAGCTTTCCCGAAAGACCTTGCTGGCGCTGGAAGCGGTGATCGACATCGCCTTCAACGCGCGCCCCGAGCCGGTCCAGGCCAAGGAGATCACCGCGCGCCAGGGCGTCCCGCAGCGCTATCTGGAACAGGTGATGCAGCAGCTGGTGCGCGCCGGCATCCTCAGAGGCGTGCGCGGACCGCGCGGCGGCTACCGCCTCGCCAAGGAGCGCCGGCGGATTTCGGTGGGCGACATCGTGCGCGCGGCCGAAAGCATCGAAGACGAAAACGCCGAAGACGCGACGCCGCGCTCCGAACTCGGCGCCCATATCGTGGTCGCCGTTCATCCAGATCGCTGCAGGACGACGTCATGGCGAAGCTGGATGCCATCACCATCGAGGATTTGTGCCAGCGCGCCCGCGCCGCCGGCGTCGATGCCGGCGACAAAGTCACCGCCGATTTCACGATCTAGGAGAACGACAATGACCGATCGCAAGCCCGGCCGCGGCCGCATCTACAATTCCATCACCGAGACCATCGGCGACACGCCGCTGGTGCGCCTGGCGCGCCTGCCCGAGCAGGCCGGCGTCAAGGCGGACATCCTGCTCAAGCTCGAATTCTTCAATCCGCATCTCCAGCGTCAAGGACCGCATCGGCGTGTCGATGATCGAGGCGCTGGAGCAGCAGGGCATGATCTCGCCGGGAAAATCCACGCTGGTGGAGCCGACCAGCGGCAACACCGGCATCGCGCTCGCCTTCGTGGCCGCCGCCAAGGGCTACAAGCTCATCCTGGTGATGCCCGAAACCATGTCGATCGAGCGGCGCAAGATGCTGGCGCTGCTGGGCGCGCAGGTCGTGCTGACCGAAGGCCCCAAGGGCATGAAAGGCGCCATCGCCAAGGCGCAGGAGATCGTCGCCACCACGCCGGGCGCGGTCATCCCGCAGCAATTCGAGAATCCCGCCAATCCGGACATCCATCGCCGCACCACGGCGGAGGAAATCTGGAACGACACCAACGGCAAGGTCGATGTCGTC
>CAWDTC010000010.1:0-23877 GCA_963805045.1 Candidatus Aminicenantota bacterium | reverse complement strand
ACCTCATCGCCCTTTTCATCCAGCTGTTCCTCGTCTCGAGGATCTTCCGCTGGGTGGGCGTCGGAGGGGCCCTCCTCTTCCTGCCGCTCGTCGCCCTCGGCGGCTACGGCCTCATCTCTTTCGGCGCCGTGTTCGTCCTCGTCAAGTGGGTCAAGGCCCTCGAGAACGGCACGGACTACTCGTTGCAGAACACGACCAAGGCCGCCCTTTTCCTGGTGACGCCGCGGGAGGAGAAGTACAAGGCCAAGGCCGCCATCGACACGTTCTTCGTCCGCGGCGGCGACACGCTCTCGGCGCTGGCGGTCTTCCTCGGCACGACCTTCCTCGGCTTCCGTATCGAGCGGTACGCCCTCGTCAACGTCGCCGGCGTCGCCGTCTGGCTCGTCCTCTGCGTCCTTATCATCCGGGAGCACAGGAAGCTCCGGCCGCGTCCGGAAGCGGCCTAAGAGGTACGGGGAAAAAATGACCATCACGACCCAAACAGCACACGCGGGACGCGGCGCCAACGCCTGGAAACGTCCTTTCGTCGGGCTCCTCGTCGTGTCCCTGGGACTGCCTGGCCTCCTCCCGGCCCAGTTCAGGCCGGAGGAGGTCGCCCGGCGGCCGCAGATGGAAGAGTTCCTCCTCACGGCCGAGATCGTCAAGGCCGAGCCGGTCGGAGAGGGCGTCACCAAGCCCTACCGGCTCTATCTCCGGAAGGGCGATTTCGAGAGCCGGGCCTTCTGGAAGAACCCCAAGGGCATGATGTACGGGTTCCTCGAGGGCTGGCAGTACGAGATCGCCGCCTACCGTCTCGACAAGCTCATCGGGCTGGGCATGGTCCCGGCCGCGGTCGAGCGCGAGTTCCAGGGGAAGAAGGGCGCCCTGTCCCTTTGGGCCGAGAACCGCGGCAGCCTCCTTAAGGTCGTAAATGAGAGCATCCCCATCCCCAAGGAAGCCGAGCCCGGGATCGAGAAGATGAAGTGGCTGACCCGGGCCTGGGACAGCCTCATCGCCAACGAGGACCGGACTCAGCAGAACGTCCTCTACACGGAGGACTGGCGGACGATCCTCATCGACCATTCGCGGGCTTTCCGGTCGACGAAGGAGTTCACGGAGAAGCTCATGTTCGGGGCGGACGGGATCAAGAAGGGACAGGACGGGCACGCCCTGCTCTTCCGCCGCCTGCCCCGGTGGTTCTACGAGAGGGTCAAGGCCCTCACCTTCGACTCCGTCAAGGCCGCCACGGGCGGGACTCTGAGCGACGTGGAGATCCGCTCGCTCCTCGTCCGCCGCGACCTGCTCATCAAGGAGATTGACGCCATGGTCCGGGCCCGTGGGGAGGCGGACGTCCTCTACGATTGATTCGTCCGCGGGCCATCCGTGGGATTTCGCGACAGCATGGGAGGGTAAAGATGAAAAGAGGGTCGGTCATCCTGTTGGTCTTGGGGCTTGCCCTTCTCCGGGCGCCCGCGCTCCTGGCCCAGTTCACGGCCGACGAGCTCGGCCAGTTCGCCCAGTGGGAGGAGTTCCTCAAGACGGCGGACATCGTCAACGAGAAGCACATGGTCGGTCCCGAGTCCGTGACGAGCCCCTGGAGGCTGACGCTCAGGAAGGGCGACGTCACCCATGACGCCCTGTGGAAGAACGCCGAGGGCCGGATGCAGGGCTACGTCGAGGGCTGGCAATACGAGATCTGCGCCTATCTCATGAGCAAGGAGCTCGGCCTCAACATGGTGGCGCCGACCATCGAGCGCCGGTTCCGCGAGGACCGCGGCTCTCTCCAGTACTGGATCGGCGACACCATGAGTCTCAAGGAACGGGAAGAGAAGAAGATCAAGATGCCGTCCTACAAGGTCTTCGGCTGGAACCGGGCGACCTATCTCCAGCGGTTCTTCGACAACCTCATCGCCAACGAGGACCGCCACCAGAACCAGATCCTCATCACCAAGGACTGGCGGATGATCCTCATCGACCATTCCCGGTCCTTCCGCTCCTGGGGCAAGTTCGTCAAGAGCCTCATCTACACCGAGAAGCACCCGGAAGGCCCGAAGCTCATGAGCGAGCTGCCGCGGGCCATCGTCGACAAGGTCAAGACGCTGACGTTCGAGGGGATCAAGGCCATCACCGGCAGACTACCTGACGGACGACGAGATCAAGGCCGTCCTCATCCGCCGCGACCTCATCCTGGGGGAGATCGACAAGCTCGTCAAGAAGAACGGGGAGGCCAACGTCCTCTACTGACGCCGCCCGGCGCCCCGGGCCTCAGACCTTCTTGAAGATGGTCAGGATGTTCTCGCCGCCCTCGCGACGGTAGGCGTAGCCGTCCATGAGCGTCTTGAAGAGGTGGATGCCGAGCCCGCCCTTCGTCCCCCGCCGGATCTTCTCCTCGAGGTCAGGGGCCGGCCGCTCGGCCGGGTTGAAGGGGACGCCGCGGTCGCGGAACTCCATGCGGAGCGTCCCGTCCTCGCGCCAGATCCGGAGGGACATCTCGCCCTCCCCCTCCGGGTAGGCGTAGAGGGCGATATTGACGAGGATCTCGTGGAGCGAGAGCTCGATCCTCATGACGTCCTCTTCGGCCAGGGCCAGGCCGCGCAGGTTGTCCCGCAGGAAGTCCCGGGCCCGGTCGATGGCCCCGAGGTCCGCCCTGACCGTCAGCGTCTTCGTCCGGGAGCTCATGCCGGCCCGCTTCCCGGCCTCTCAGGAGCGCCTTTTGACGACGACGATGGTCATGTCGTCGCCCGGCTCGGCGCAGGATGAGAAGGCGAACGCGTCCTCGTAGATCCGGTCCATGATCTCGCGGGCCGGAAACCCGGCGGATTCGCGCAGGCGCCGCGCCAGCCGGTCGTCCCCGAATTCCTCCTTGCCCGCGTTGCGGCTCTCGACGATGCCGTCCGTGAAGAGGCACAGGATGTCGCCCGGCGAGCGAAGCGGACGGTCCGCGTCTCGTAGCTCACCGAGGGGAACATCCCCAGGCAGAAGCCGGTGCTGTCGAGGCGAGCGCAGGCTGCCGGCGGCGTCGACGAGGAGGGGCGGGTTGTGCCCCGCGTTGACGTATTCGAACTCCCCCCGCCCGCGGTCGAGGAGGCCGAAGAAGAAGGAGATGAAAGTATGGGAGTCGGAACCCTTGTGGACGCTATCGTTGAGCTTGGCGGCCAGCCGGGACAGGTCCTTGGTGACGGCGATCTTCGAGTGGAGCGAGGCCCGGAGCCCGGCCATGAGAGGGCGGCGCTGACGCCGGTCCCGGAGACGTCGGCGATGACGAGGCCCAGGCGGTCCGCGTCGACGGGGATGAAATCGTAGTAGTCCCCGCCGACATAGCGGCAGGCCCGCGTGCTGCCGCTGATGTCGAAGGGCTCGAAGACGGGGTCCTCCTTGGGCAGGAAGTTCTTCTGGATGTCGGGCCGCCGTCTCCAGCTCCTGCTCGATCCGCTCCTCTTTCCAGGTCCTGCTCGATCGAGCCTGGCGTTCTCGATCTTGTTGGCGGCGAGGTTGGCCAGGAGGGTCAGCAGCCGCAGGTCGTCCTCGGTGAACGGGCCGTGGAGGGCGGCCCGGTCGCAGTAGATCAGGCCGATGATGGCGTCGCCGTTCCAGAGGGGGACGCACATGGCCGAGTGGATCTGGCCCTGGATGACGCTGACCTGGCCCCGGAGCTCCGCGTCCGACTGGATGTCCGAGATGAGGACGGAGGAGTTCTTGTCCAGGGCCGTGCGGATGATGCTCCGGCTGACGAGATGCTCTGGCTGCGGAGCGGGCTGTCCTGGACGCGGACGACCTTGTGGACGAGCTCGCCGTCCCGGCCCTCCCGGAGCATGAGGACGCCCCGGTCCATGGGGATGTTCACGGTGATGAGGTCCATGATGTGGTCCAGGAGCTTGTCGAGGGGCATGTGGTAGATGAGGGCCTGGCTGACCTCGCTCAGGACGCCCAGGAACTTCTGGTCCTGCTGGAGCCCCGCCCGGCTCGGGACGGCCGGCGACGGGCTGGGGAAAACCGCCGTCGGCGGCTTGCGGACGATGTCCCGGACGCTGATGATCGTGTTCGAGCTGTGGGTGAAGGTCGTGCCGTCGACGATCTTGACGGCCGTCTGGAATTCGCGGTCGAAGACGATCTTGGTCTCCCCGATGACGATCTCGTCCCCCGGCTTGAGGGCCACCTCGCCGCTGACCCGCCGGCCGTTGATGTAGGTCCCGTTCTTGCTCCCCATGTCCTGGACGGCGTAGCCGCGGTCCTTGGGGACGAAGGCGACGTGGCAGCCGGAGCTGTACTGGTCGGAAAGGAGGGATATCGCAGGACGCGGCACGGCCGGCGGTGACCTTCTGCGCGCCGAGGGCAAAAACGAAGGCGTCCCCGCCCTTCGGGTAGATGAACAGGTCCGCCATCGGCGTGCCCGCTCCTCATTCTAACGGACAAGGCTGGGCATTGCAACCACGGCCGGCCCGCCTAACGGCGCCGCGGGGCCCGGAGGGATTTCCTCAGGCGGCGGCAGCGCTCCTCCGGCGGCAGGCTTTCGATGAGGGGGAAGAGGAGCTCCTTGAGGTCCCCGTCCGAGGATATTGTCGAGGAGCTCGAGCGAGTAGTCGACGGACTTCTTCGTCCCCCGGAGGATGTTCTGGTAGGCCTTGACGACGTCCTCGGGCGGGGCGATGAGCGTCAGGAGGTCGAAGAGGAGCTTGGTCCGGAGGTCGATGGCCGCCTGCCTCTCCGGCCCGGGCCCCGCGGCCGGTCCCGGCCTCGGCCGCGTCCAGGTAGTCGGCAGCGTTCCGCCGGGCAAGGGAGAGGGCGGCGGCCGAGACGCGCCTCTTCTTGAAGCGGACCTGGGGACGGTTCGAGCGGACCCTGTAGAGGGCTTCGATGAGTTCGGCCTCCAGGGCCTCGTCTGCGGCGCCGAGCTCCGCGACCAGGGCATCGGCGGCCTTCTGGTCCCCGAACCGGGCTAGGACCTCGGGGATGGCCCGGCGGACTTCCGGACGCTCCTCCCGGTCCTGGAGGCGCTTTCTGAGGACGTCCTCGATGCCCGGGCCGAAGGCGACCAGGGTGTCCCGGGCGAGTTGCCGGGTCATCGTGCTCCCGAGGAGGCTCGACGATGAGGGGCACGTGCTCCCTCCGGAGGTGGATGGCCGCGCTGTTGAGGGCGTAGTTGAGGACCTCCGGCGACGGGTCCCGCAGGAGCCGGCCGAGTTCGCGGACGACGGCCGGCGTCGGTTCCATCAGGCCCAGGGCCTTGGCCGCCTCCATCCGGGCGACCTCCGGGGCGTTCTTCTCCCCGACGAGGTCGCCGATCTGCTTCTCCATGAGGTCCTTGTAGACGGGCAGGGCCATGACCTCCCGCACGACCGAATCGAAGTCCTTGTCGGTGATGATGTCCTCGATCCCCTGGAAGGAGGTCTCGCCGTCGACGCCGACGAGGGCGTCCATGGACCGCGCCTTGAGCTCCTCGCCCTTGAGGCCGATGGCCTCCATGAGCTCCGCCGTCAGCTTCTCCTTCTGGACGAGCCCGTAGAGGTTCATGACGTAGAGGGTCGCGCTCCTCTCCCGGCTCTGGATGGTGTCGACGATGCGCCGCGTCAGGTCGATGTCGACGTTCGCGGCGACGACCTTGTGCGCCGTCCTGCCATTTCCAGGGCCAGGTCCGCCTTGACCTTCTCGAGGTACTCTCGTGGATGATCCAGATGAGGCCCATCCAGAGGAGGGCGAAGGCGACGACGAAGAGGCCGAGGACCCGGACCCGTTCCTCCGGCGTCTTCATCGCGAACGACAGCGCCCGGTAGAGGACCCAATAGAGGACCGCGCCGAAGCCCAGGGCGAACTTGTTGACGGACATGTCGATGAAGACCTTCGCCTTGTACTTGATCTCGGCCGGGATGGGGATGTAGAGGAGCTCCCGCACGGACTGGCTGATGGTCGTGTCGAAGAGCTTGTCCGCGCCGCGGAGGAGGACAGGCCCAGAGGAGGCCGGCCAGCGTCGGCACGCGCGGCGGCCGTCACGATCGTCAGGAAGAAGACCGGGAGCCGTGCCGAGGACGAGGACCGACCGGGGCCACGAGCAGGGCCACGCGGATGCCGAACCGCCTCAGGACCCTCCCGTGGCGCCCAGGTGGAAGAGCGTCGAGACGACGAGGACGGCCCCGAGAAGAACTCGCCAGGGACGAGGTCCGCGTCGCCGCATCCCAGCCCTGGGCCTTGACGACGAACTTGAACTGGTAGTTGATGAGCTGCCCGACGAGCACGGCCGAGCCCAGGACGCCGGCGAGGATGCGGAGATAGCGGTCGCCGCCGCACCGTCCGCAGGCTCTCCAGGAAGCCGACGCCGGTGCCGGCCGGGCGCGGCGCGGCCTCCGCCCCTTCCCGGAGCCTCTCCCCTTCGCCGTGGACGAGGCCGACCACGGCGATCATCAGGAGGAGCACGCGCCGGGCAGACGAGGAGAAGATGGTGCGGGGCGGCGAGCTTGGGCAGGACCCAGGCCAGGGCCGAGCCCCCGATCCCTCCCAGGAGCCCTCCCGTCACCAGGAAGCCGACCAGCCGCTTGGCCTGGTGCGGGTGGAAGATGTCGTTGACGGCGATCCAGAACTGGGTGATCGACATGGCGATGAAGATGTCGGACCAGAAGCTGAAGGCGAAGATGAAGAGGTTCAGTGTGGCTCTGGGCGAACACGAGCAGGGCCGGGAAGGCGAAGATCCTCCGGGCGTAGAGGTCGAAGGCGAACCAGAAGAAGAGCAGGCACCCGGCGGAGAAGCCCAGCGTCAGCGACGAGTATTTCCGGCGGGGCAGGCGGTTGAGGAGCCGCGTGTTGATGGCGACGGCGAAGCCGATCAGGACGGCCGTGCCGAGGTCGAACATCCACCACCAGCGCTCGTTGACGCCGATCTGGAGGCTCTCCTTGACCGTCTTGACGATCGAGAAGGTGAAGGTGATGAGGAAGAAGTGGAGGAAGAGGAAGGCCGCCGCCCGGGACTCGTCCGGCCGGACGTCGATGCCCAGCCTGCGCAAGAAGGCGTGCAGCCGGCCATCGTCCAACGGCCGTCCCCCCTCCCCCGGCCCGGCGGGATTCAAGGCGTTCCGAAGCTCTTCAGGGCGTGGTCGCAATCCTCATAGATCTCGAGGACGGTCACGAGCCTCGTGATCTCGAAGAGGAGGAAGAGCTTCTTGGACACGTGACAGAGCTTGAGCTTCCCCCCCAGGTTCTGTATCGAAACGTAGCTCGCCAGGAGCTCGCCGATGCCGAAGCTGTCGATGAAGTCGACCTTCTTGAGGTCGAGCAGGATGTCCCGCTTCCCCCGCTCCAGCTGGTCCTTGATGAGCTGGTGGAGGGTCGGCCCCGGCACGTCCGAGACCTTGATCTCCCCCTCGATATCGAACACGACGATGCCCAGGTGGTCCCGCATCTTGATGTCCATGTTTCCCGCCTTCGCCCTATGTCTTTACCAGAAGGCTCCGGGCAAAGTCAATCGGGACGGGGTCTGCTAGAATGGCGCGGAAAGGAGCCCGACATGCCGCTCATCGAGATCCATCTGCTGGAAGGCCGGACGGACGAGCAGAAGAAGGCCCTGCTGGCTTCCGTCACGACGGCCGTGCACGAGTCGATCGGGGCGCCCCTCGAATCGATCCGCGTCTGGGTCCAGGAATTCTCACCGAAGGAATACATGATCGCCGGCGTTCTCGCCGCGGACAAGAAGAGATAGCGGCCGGCCCCGGTTCATTCCGCCGCGGGCTTCGTGAGGGCCTTCCGGACGAAGTAAACGGGGATGCCGAGGAGGACGATGACCAGGCCCGGGAAAGTGTACTTCGGCTTGAAGACGAGGAGGTCGACGGCGATGGCCGCCGCGACGAGGATGTAGATCGCCGGGACGACGGGATAGCCCCAGGCCTTGTAGGGGCGCTCGGCGTCGGGCTTCTTCTTCCTGAGGATGAAGATGCCGCTGACGATGAGGACGAAGAAGATCAGGACGGCGAAGACGACGTAATCCAGGAGGTCGCTGTATCTCCCGGACAGGCAGAGCAGGCTGGCCCAGACGCACTGGACGACGAGGGCCGTGCCCGGGACGCACTTCTTGTTCAGCGACCCCGTCGCGTTGAAGAACAGCCCGTCCTTGGCCATGGCGTAGTAGACGCGCGCGCCGGACAGGATCAGCCCGTTGTTGCAGCCGAAGGTCGAGATCATGATGAGGACGGCCATGATGACGGCCGCGGGCGCGCCGAAGATCATCGACGCGGCCGCCGTGCCGACCCGGTCGGCCGCGGCGAACTGGATCCCCCGTCCCACGACGTCGGCCGCCGCCGGGCTGCCCTGGACGGGCAGGATCGTGACGTAGGCGACGTTGGCCAGGAAATAGAGGAGGATGACGATGCCCGGCCCCGAGGACCAGGCTCAGAGGGATGTTCCGCTTGGGGTTCTTGACCTCCCCGGCGATGTAGGTCACGGTGTACCACTCGTCCGAGGCGAAGAGCGAGCCGACCATGGCCGCCCCGATCGCGGCCAGGACCATCAGGCCCGAAAGAGATTCGAACGGAGGCGATGCCGCCGCCGCTCGCGAGGTGCGTCCAGCTCGCCTTCCAGAAAACGGCCAGGTTGGCCTTGATGGCCGCGGCGTTGGCGCCGAAGATGAAGCCGAGGAGGATGAGGCCCGAGAGCGCGACCGTCTTGGTCACGGTGAAGAGGCCCTGGATCGTCTTGCCCGTCCTCAGCCCGCGCATGTTGAGGGTCGTCAGGACGACGATGCTGGCGATGGCCAGGAGCTGGGCGGCCGAGACCTTCAGGCCGAGCACGGTCAGGAGGACGTGGTCCTCGCGGAACCAGGGGATGAGCAGGCCGGTGAACTTGGCGAAGGCGACGCCGACGGCCGCGATCGTCCCGGTCTGGATGACGAGGAAGGTCGTCCACCCGTAGAGGAAGCCGGTCAGGGGGTTGTAGGCCTCGCGGAGGTAGACGTAGAGGCCGCCGGCGTGGGGCATCATCCCGGCCAGCTCGCCGTAGCTCAGGGCGCCGATGATGGTCACGACGCCGGTGATGAGCCAGACGAGCAGGAGGTAGCCCCGCGAGCCGACGGTCCGGGCGATGTCGGCGCTGACGATGAAGATGCCGGAGCCGATCATGGCCCCCATGACGATCATCATGGAGTCGAAGAGGGTCATCTCGCGCTTGAACTCGCGGGCCCCGGCCGCGGGGGCGGCCGGAGGGGCGGGGGCGGGATTGGAGCTCATGGGGCCTCCTCGGTCAGGTCGCATCCGGGCCGGCCGCCGGCGGACGCCGCAGCCGGCTCTTGCGGATGCCGTAGGTGAAATAGATGACGAGTCCGATCGCCATCCAGGCGATGAGGCGGACCCAGGTGTCCTTGGACAGGTGGGTCATCAGGTAGAGACAGGAAAAGATGCCCAGGAGGGGGACGAAGGGGACGAGGGGGGTCTTGAAGGGCCGGGGGATATCGGGGCGGGTGTAGCGGAGGACGAGGACGCCGCCGCAGACGATGGCGAAGGCGAAGAGCGTCCCGATGCTGACGAGCTCTCCGACGATGCCCATGGGCAGGAGCGCGGCCGCGACGCTGACGACGAGGCCCGTGACGATCGTCGTGACATAGGGCGTGCCATATTTCGGGTGGACCCGGGCCGCGGCCGGCGGCAGAAGCCCGTCCTTGGCCATGGTGTAGAAGATCCGGGGCTGGCCCATGAGCTGGACGATCATCACCGACATCAGGCCGATGATGGCGGCGATCTTGATCAGGGGCGAGAGCCAGAAGAGCCGCATGGCGTCGATGGCCACGGCCACGGGGGCGGTGACGTTGAGCTGGGTGTAGGGAACGACGCCCGTGAGGACGAGGGAGAAGACGATGTAGATGGCCGTGCAGGCGAAGAGCGAGCCGAGGATGCCGATGGGCATGTCGCGTTTCGGGTTCCTGGCCTCCTGGGCGGCCGTCGAGACGGCGTCGAAGCCGAGGTAGGCGAAGAACATCACGCCCGGCCCCGCGGAGGATCCCGCTCCAGCCGAAGAAGCCGGATTGGCCCTGGTTCGGCGGGATGAACGGCTTCCAGAGGCCCGGCTTGATGAAGAAGAGACCCGCCCCGATGAAGATCAGGATGATGGCGATCTTGAGGAAGACGATGACCGAGTTGACCGTCGCCGACTCCCGGATGCCGCCGACGAGGACGTAGGTGATGAGGGCGATGACAAGGAGGGCGGGAAGGTTGATCGAGGCGCCGGTCCTCGTCCAGGCGCCGGTCTTCGGGTCGAAGGCGAAGGGCGCGTCGGCCAGGCGCGGCGGGGACGTTGAGGCCGATGCCCTTGAGAAAGCTGACGACGTAGCCGGACCAGCCGATGGCCACCGTCGTCGCCCCCACCGAGTATTCCAGGATGAGGTCCCAGCCGATGATCCAGGCGAAGATCTCGCCGAGCGTCGCGTAGGCGTAGGTGTAGGCGCTGCCGGCGATGGGGATGAGCGAGGCGAACTCGGCGTAGCAGAGCCCGGCGAAGGCGCACGTCAGGCCGGCCAGCACGATGGAGAGCGTGACGGCCGGGCCCGGAATACTGGGCGGCGACGTGGCCGGTCATGACGAAGATGCCCGCGCCGACGATGGCCCCGACGCCGAGAAAGATGAGGTGCCACGGGCCGAGGACCCTCTTCAGGCCCGAGGCCTCGGAGGACGCTTCCCGGGTCAGCTGGTCCAGGGATTTCTTGGCCAGGAGGGCGTCGAACTTCATTGGGGGCCGATTCTAATATAAAAAAGGGGGCAAGAACAAGACGGGAACAAGACGGGGTCAAATCTTCATTCTGCCACTTTTTGCTGGTCGCTCGACCGTCCGCGCGAGAGCCGGATCAAAAGTGGCAGAATGAAGATTTGACCCCTATTTTTCGCAGCCCTCTCCCCGCCCCGGCCTCGAGCTCCGCCTCGGCCCGGCCTTCATTGCCCGCGTGCCTGCGGAACCAGCCGTAGAGGACAGGCAGGACGAGAAGCGTCAGCAGCGTCGACGAGATCAGGCCCGCCCACGACGACCACGGCCAGTGGCTTCTGGATCTCCGACCCCGGGCCCGTGGCGAAGAGCATGGGGACGAGGCTGAAGACGGCGATGGAGGCCGTCATCAGCACCGGCCGGAGCCTCGTCTCGGCGCCCTTGAAGACCGCCTCGGCGACGGGCATTCCGCAGTCCTGGAGCTGGGAGATATACGAGATGAGGACCAACCCGTTGAGCACGGCCACGCCGAACAGGACGATGAAGCCGACCGAGGCCGGCACCGAGAGGTAAAGCCCGGAAATGAGGAGCGCGAACACGCCGCCGATCAGGGCGAAGGGCAGGTTCAGCAGGACGAGGAGCGCCAGGCGGGCCGAGTCGAACGTGACCAGCAGCAGGAAGAAGATGAGGAGCGATGACCGCGGGCGCGATGACCATCAGCCGGGCCATGGCCCGCTGCTGGTTCTCGAACTGGCCGCCCCAGCTCACGTAGGTCCCCGCCTGGAGCGGGACCTCGCGCCGGACCTTCTCCCGGGCTTCCTTGACGAAGCCGCCGATGTCCCGGCCGGCGACGTTCATCTCGATGCCGATCCGGCGCTCGCCCGTTCTCCCGGCTGATCTGGGCCGGGCCCTCGACGGCCTCCACCGCGGCCAGGTCGCCCAGCGGGACCCTGTAGCCTCCGGGCGCGCTCGATGAGGATCGCCTTGAGCCTCTCGATCGAGTCGCGGTGGTCGTCGGCGAAGCGGGTGACGATGTCGAAGAACTTGCTTTCCTCGTAGACGAGGCTGGCCGGCTTGCCCTCGACCGCGATCTCGATGACGTCGAGGACGTCCCGGACGTTGATCCCGAAGCGGGCGATCTTTGCCGGTCGACCGTGATGGAAATGTACGGCTGGCCGGAGATCTGCTCGACCAGGATGTCCTTGGCGCCGCGCACGCCGCCGAGGACCCGGGCGACGTCCTCGGCCGTGGACTTGAGGACGTCCATGTCCTCGCCGAAGACCTTGACGATGACCTGGGCCCGCGTGCCCTCCATGAGCTCGTCGATCCGGCACTGGATGGGCTGGCTGAAGGAGATGACCATGCCCGGGACGTCGGCCACGGCCCGGCGCATCTTCTCCATGAGCTCGTCGCTCGTCTTCGCGTTCTTCCACTCGGAGCGCGGCCGGAGCGCCCCGACATACCCGGTCTTGTCCACGCCCCGCGCTTCGATGGCGATCCCGGTCTGGCCCGTCTTGCCGACGATGACGGCCATCTCCGGGAAGGCCATGACCTTCTGCTCGACGAGCCGGGAGGTCTCCAGGGCCTTGTCGAGCGACACGCCCGGCAGCAGCTGGAAGTCCATGTCGAACGCCCCCTCGTCCATGACCGGCAGGAACTCCGTGCCCAGGCGCGGGATGACGGCGATCGCCGCGGCCAGCATCAGCGACGGCGCCGCCGATGACGACCAGCCTTCCGGCGCAGGCCGAAGCGGAGGACGGGCAGGTAAGCCTTCTTCGGCCGCCCGCAGCAGGAGGCTCTCGCGCACGCGGCCCGGCTTGAGGAGGAGCGAGCAGAGGACCGGGATGACGAAGATCGACAGCAGCAGCGAGGCCAGCAGGGCGATGGCCACGGTGAAGGCCAGCGGCGAGAACATCTTGCCTTCGATCCCCTGGAGCGTGACGATCGGCAGGAAGGTCAGGGCGATGATGAGCTCGCCGAAGATGCTCGGCTTCCGGACCTCGAGGACGGCCTTGAGGACCGTCGCCAGCTTCGCGTCCCCGTCCCGGCCGCGCTCGAGGTGCCGCTGGACGTTCTCCACCTGGATGATCGTCGCGTCGATGATCATGCCGATGCGAGATGGCCAGGCCGCCGAGCGACATGAGGTTGGCCGTCAGGCCGCGCGCCTTCATGACGATGAACGTGAGCAGGGCCGACAGCGGCAGCGCCAGGATGACGATCAGGGCCCCGCGGACGCTCCGCAGGAAGAGGAAGAGGACGACGAGCGACCAGGACCGAGCCGATCGCCAGGGCCCCGGTGACGGTGCTCGATGCTCTTGACGATGATGTCCGAGCGCTCGTAGAAGGGCTCGATCCGCAGGCCGGCGGGCAGGAGGTTCGAGCCGTTGATCTCGGCGACCTTGGCCTCGACCCGGGCGACGACGTCGCGGCTGTTCTCGCCGCGGAGCATCATGACGATGCCGCCGACGCACTCCTTCTTCCCGTCCTTGACGGCGGCGCCCTGGCGGACGGCGTGGTCCGATCCGGACCTCGGCCACGTCGCCGATGGTGACGGCGACGCCCCTCTCGGACTTGAGGACGATCTGCGCGATGTCCTCGACCGAGCGGATCAGCCCGACGCCGCGGATGATGAGCTGCTCGGAGTGGCGGTCGAGGACGCTGCCGCCGACGTTCGGGTTGTTGTTCCGGACGGCCTCGTAGACCTCGCCGACGGTCAGGCCGTACTTGAGCAGCCGGTCCGGGTCGACGATGACCTGGTACTGCTTGATGTAGCCGCCGAAGGAGTTGACCTCGCTGACCCCCGGCACGGTCTTGAGGAGCGGGCGTGATCGACCCAGTCCTGGAGGGTCCGGAGCTCGGCGAGGTGCGCCTCCGCGCGTCCGGCCCTTCGGACGGCTCCGGCCCCTCGAGCGTGTATTGGTAGATCTCGCCCATGGCCGTCGCGACCGGGCCCATCTCGATCCCGACGCCCTCGGGCATGGTCTCCTTCGGCCTCGGCCAGGCGCTCGAAGACGAGCTGGCGGGCGAAATAGATGTCCACGTTGTCCTCGAAAGACGAGCGTGACGACCGAGATGCCGTACTTGGTGACCGACCGCATGAGGTCCAGGCCGGGCAGGCCGCGCATGGCCATCTCGACGGGCTCGGTGACGAACTGCTCGATCTCCAGGGGCGACAGGCCCGGCGGCCGTGCCACGACCTCGACCTGGATGTTGGTCACGTCCGGGAAGGCGTCGATGGGCAGGGTCAGGAAGGAGTAGACCCCGACCCCGACGAGGAGGGCCAGGACGATGAGGATGAGGGCCCGCTGCCTGAGGGAAAAGGCGATGACCTTCTCGATCATCACTTCTCTCCCTCGAGCGTCCCCTTGAGCATCTCGGCCTTGACGTCGAAGCTGCCGTCGGTCACGACGTTCTCCCCCTCCTTGAGCCCTTCGAGGATCTCGACGTAGCCTTCGATCTCGCGCCCCTTCTTGATGTCCCTCCGGACGAACGTCCCGTCCGGGCCGGCCACGAAGACGACGGTCTTTCCCGCGATCGTCCGCACGGCCCGCTCGGGGACCGTCAGCATCGTCAAGGGGTCTTTGGAGATGATCCGGACTTCGGCGAACATGCCCGGCTTGAGCCGGCCCGCGGGATTGGCGGCTTCGACGCGGCCCTTGACCGTCCGCGTCGTCTCGTCCATGAGCGAGCCGACCTGGGTCAGGGTCCCCCCGAAGACATCCCCGGGATAGGCCGCGACCGTGAGTTCCGCCTTCGCCCCGACCGCGACCGAGGCCAGGTCCGCTTCGAAGACAAAGACCTGGACCCAGAGGTTCGTCAGGTCGGCGATCGCGCCGAGACAGGTGCCCGCCTCGGCGGCGCTGCCCACGACGGCATCGGCCTCGACGACCGTGCCAGCGATCGGGGCACGGATCGCGAGGACCGGAAGAGCCTGCCTGCTCGACCGGAGGGCAGCGAGGTCGCTCGGCTCGAAACCCATGAGCCTGAGCCTGGACTCGGCCGAGCCGAGCAGGCTCGCCTGGAGTTTCTCGTCATCCGACGAGGCGGCGTTCGTGCCCGGGGGGACACGGCCCAGGATCTGGAGATATTCCGCCTGGGCGGCCATGATGTCCGGGCTCCAGAGGCAGAACAGGTCCTGCCCGGCGCGGACGCGGTCGCCCTCGAAAACGAGGACTTTTTCGACCCGGCCCGGGGCGCGCGGCGTGATCTTCACGTATCTCTTCTGGTTGAGGGCCACGGTCCCGGAGGCCTTGACGGCAGGAAAGAGGCTTCTGATCCGGGCCGCCTCGGTCTTGATCCCGGCCGTCCTGGCCGCATCTGCGGACAGGGTCACCTTCCCCTCCTCGTCTTTGGCCGCGGCGGGACCCTCGCGGCTCTCGCCGGGCTTTCCCGCGCAGGCCGGGACGAGAAGCAGGGCCACGACCGCCAGGGCCGCCCATAGCCCGAATGTCGTTCGTGTTTTGTTCATGTTCGTCCTCGTCATTGCACGTTCAGATGCCATCGAGGGACCCAGATCCGAGGTCTTCGTCGTCGCCGGCCGTCGCGATGTCGATCAGGGCCAGGCGGTGGTTGAGCAGGGCCCTGAGGAACTCCGCCCGGGCCTCCTTGAGGCTCCGGACGATGTCCAGGACGCCCAGGGCGTCGGACTTCCCGTACTGATAGTTGATGAGGCCGGCCTTGAGCGACTCTTCGACCTCACGGATCAGGGAGTCCCGGAAGAGCGCGATCTGCTCCTCGAGGGCCCGGGCATCGGCGTAGGCGCGTTCGAGCGACGAACAGGACCCGTCGCGTCCGGGCCTCGGTGTCGAGCGACGCCTGGCCGGACAGGGCCTCGGCCTCGACCGCCGCGCCACGAGGACCTTGGCGGAAGACCGGCAGCGTCATCCCGACCTCGAAGCCCCAGCCGCCGAGCCGCTTGCTCGGCGTGAACAGGCCGGCGGTGAAGTCCGGAAGCCCGGATTTCCTGGCCAGCGCGAGCGAAAGCACGGCCTGCTCGCGACGGGCCTCGGCCAGCCTGAGGGCCGGCCCGGCCAGGGCCGCCGCCTTGAGCTCGTCGAGGCTCCTGCCGAGGGGCATGAAGCCGAAATCCGTCGAGAATTCCAGTGGCTCGTACTCCGGCTCTCCCATGAGGAGCTCGAGGGCCGCCGTCTTCTCCTTGAGGTCTCTCCGGGCCTCGACGATCTCGTTCTGGAGGCGGAGGGTCTCGAGCCGGCCTCGGATGATGTCCAGGTACGGGACCTGTCCGCTCTTGTATCGCTCGCCGGCGAGCTCGGCATACGCCTTGAGGGTTTCGAGGACGGAGCCGAGCCCGTCCAGCCGTTTCCGGGCGTGGGCCGCCAGGAAGTAGGCCCGCTCGACGCGGCCGCGGACGACGTTCCGCGCCCGCTCCAGCTCGAGCGCGGCCTGGCCCTCTCCCGAGCGGCCGATCCCCCGCCGCAAGCCTCGCTTGCCCGGAAACTCGATGAGCTGGCGGACGCCCAGGCTGAACTCCTCGCCGCCCTTGTCGTTCCAGAGCGGCAGCGCGGCCGCTTCGAAGCTCAGCTCGGGATTCGGCACCGCCTCGAGCTGGAGCCGCCGGCCGCGGGCGGCCTCGACTTCCTTTTGGGCTTGGAGCACGCGGGGGTTCCTGTCGACGGCCCGGCCGACGGCATCGTCGAGCGACAGGGTGCGGGCTTCCTCGCCGAAGGCCAGGGCGGCGAAACCGAGGGCCAGGAGGCATGCCAAAACGGGCCTGCCGCAAGCGACGGCCACGGACCGGGACGCCCGCCTTCGGCCGGGCCTTCTACGACATCGCCCATCACAAGGATTGGCTCGGGCCATCTGTGTTCCTCCTTCGACCGGGCCCGCGCTCGCGTTTGCGGCGCCCGGACTGCCGTGCTCTCGGTGGGGTCCGGAGGATCCCCTCGGGCGTCCGGCCGCGCGGACGGAGGCCGCCGGATCGGAGTCGTCGGGATCCCCGGGATCCGGGGTCAGGCAGGGAGGGTCTTGGGAGGGTGGGCGATGTCGGCCCGGAAGGCCACGAGCGGCGTCCGGTCGAGGGGCGCGGCGGGCCGAAGGCCGATCCTCAGGAAATGGGCGAAATCAAAGGGCGCGGGCGCGAAGAGCGTGCTCCAGAAGCAGAGGCAGACCGAGACGGGGCCGCCGTGGACGTGGTTGAAGGAGCCGGCCGGCGCCGGGCAGCAGTGGACGGGGCAATAGTCCTCGGCGAAAAAGAAATAAAGACCCAACCCCGCGAAGACGAGCAGGAAGACGAGAGCGATGGTCCGTTTCATGTTCCGGCCGCCGGACCGGCATTATGCCACGGCCGGGAGCCGCCGTCAACGGGACCGCCGGGGCGGCGAGTCGACCGCGGCGGCCGGCAGGGCCGGCTATTTCTTCCTGAGCGAGCCCCGGACATAGACCTTGAACTCCCCGCCGGGCGGGGCGATCAGGAAGACGTTGTCGAGGAGGCCGTCGGCCTTGAGCTCGTAGGTCAGGCGGAAGCGAGGGCCGGGCTGACCGGCCTCCGTTTCGAAGAGCGCCGCGTTCCCCTCCTTGGGGAAGGTGACGGCGTAGGAGATGACGTGCCCTTCGTTGTCGAAATAGATCGCGCGGAAAGGGACGCCACCCGGGCCGGGGTAGATGATCATCAGGTCCTCGTGGGAAAGGCCGGCGCTCTCGCCCGGGCTTGGGGGGATACTTGGCCC
Source organism: Candidatus Aminicenantota bacterium (assembly GCA_963805045.1). GTDB lineage: Bacteria > Acidobacteriota > Aminicenantia > Aminicenantales > Saccharicenantaceae > DATKJS01. The sequence continues at coordinate 6,547 of CAWDTC010000010.1, read as the reverse complement.
AGTTCTTCCGGACGAGGACCTTCTTATCGAGGCCGAAGGCGAAGGACGTGCCGCCCACGGCCTCCCCGGGCGCGCCGGTGCCGACGCCCTGCCATTCGCCGACGAGGAAACTCAGCCGCGCCCACGGGTCGGCCGGGGCCGGCGCCTTGGTTTGAGCCGCCGCCGGCCGACCGTCAGGGCGCCGGCCAAAATCAACGCCCATCGTGAGCCGGAACGAAGATCCCCAAGGAGTGGAATACGCCTCATGTTCTCTCCTCAGTCCTTTCGCATGATGAAAAAAGCGTAGCCGTAATAGCCCGGATATTGCCTGAAGATATCGATCTCGTGCTGGCATGCCTCGAACGTCTCGAGCGCCTCGTTGTTGCCAGCGTACTTCCGCCTGAACTCTGCAATCCTCTTTTCCATCGGGTCGTAGTAGTCGTCGAGCCAGGAGCGCGCGGGCAAGACGAAGTGCGTGACGGTCCGGAGACCGGTCCGGGCGATGATGGCGAGATTCTCTTCGACGGACGTCAGGGCCGGGTATACCTCCCAGAGCTTCCTGACCTCGTCGGGAGGGTCCGGCTTCAGCCAGACCGCTTCCGTTACCGCGATATGGCCGCCTTTCTTCACGAAGGCCCGCCAGGCGTTCAACCCGTTCTCGAGGCCGGGGAAGAAGATCGCCCCCTCGGACCAGATGACGTCGAAGCTCTCGGAAGGGAAATCCATCTCGAACATCGACTTGTTGAGGGTCCGGATGTGCCCGGACAAACCGAGGTTCGCGGCGTCCCTCTCGAGCCTGTCGAGGAACGGCTGATGGATGTCGATGGCGGTGATGCGCCCCCCGGACAAGCGGGCCAACTCCAGAGTCTGCATGCCGGGACCGCAGCCGATGTCCAGGATGGCCGGCGAGGGCGGCCCACCCGTCAAGGCCCGCCAGGCCTGCCGCGTCGAGACGTTGTCGCCGGGGCCGCCGCGCGGGAGACTCTCGAACAGCTCGAAAAAATACGGAGATGGCGCGTTCATGCCGGCATTTTACACCAATGGCCGGCCGAATTCAGCCGACCGGCTTGCACCAGCGCCAGGTCCGTGAAGCACGGTTATCAGCTTTTTCGCGCGACGAAGAGCTGGACGCGCGCAACGCGCCAGAAGCCCCGTTGCATGATCACCGAGAGGGAGGCCTGCTCGAGGAGGCCCCGGACGGCTGGAGGACGTTGGAACGTCGCCCGGTCGTCCTGCCCGAAGAGACGGCGCGTAAGAGGGAGGGGCGGCTTATTGACATCCGCAAGGACAAAAAGCCCCCCGTGCCGCAGGACGCGTGCCACCTCGCGGATCCCCGAAGCCTGGTCCCCCCAATGATGGAAGGACATGGTGCTGAAAACGACGTCGAAGGAGGCCTCCCCCACGGGCAATGCTGACGCGTCCCCGAGCTCGAAGGTGAAGCGACGGTCTCCGCCGTGCTTGCGCCGGGCCTCGGAGATCATCGCCTCTGACGCATCGATCCCCGTCAGCCGAGCCTCCGGCCAGCGCCCGCCGGCGGTCTCCAGAAGACGCCCTGTCCCGCAGCCGACGTCGAGGATGTCGCGGGGAACGGCACCGAAGGTGCCGAAGGCGCCCAAGACGGCCTCGTGGACCGGCCCGAACATGAACCTTTGGAAGATGCTGCGGTCATAACGGGGAGCCCAACGGTCGAAGTGGCCTTGGCCTCCCGCCGGTTTCATGGACGGCATGTTAACACCGCGCCCGAGCCCGGTCAAACGCAGGGGGAGGGATCATAAGCGGACCGCACTGGACTTCGTGGCAACCCTTTGCTGACCTCTCAGCGTCCGTAAACGAGCAGGCGGAAGGTTCCCGGAATCGGGACCGGATTCGGATGGGGCCGAGCCGGGGTGGCCGCCGGAGGCGGACCGAAGTCAGACGTGGTCAAGAAAAGGTTGTGGGTCTTGGGATCGAGCGCCATCGTTTTGGCCCCGATTTCGGTCTTGACCGCCTGGGACTCACTGTATTTGTCGGGCGAATCTTCGTGAAAGATATGGATCATTCCTTCACGCGTCGAAACAAAAATGAGCCCGGGCTCCGGCTCATAGACAAGGGCATCTGCGCCGCCGCTGATCGGAAATGACTGGATGACCTTGCCGTTGTCGGCGTCCATGACCACGAGGAATTTGGGGTTGCGGCCTGCGCAGAACAGCCGCCGGTGCTCCTTGTCCATGGCCATCGCCGTGGGCGCTCCGGCCGGCGCGACCGGCCACCGTGCCTTGATCGTGAGTGTTATGGAATCGATCGTCACGACCTCGTTTGTCTCTTCGTTGTTATTGTAAACCACGCCCTTCCCGTCCGCCACGGCGTACTCTGGACCACCACCCAGGTCGATGGTCTTCACCACGGTTCCCTTGACGGGATCAATAACCGTCGAGTTCTTGGAGTTTCCGTTGAACGAGAATATGCGCTTCGAGGCGCGGTCATAGACAATGGAGTCTGCATCGGGGTCGGCTTTGACCTTGCCAATAACTCTCAATGTCGGGATATCGAAAATGACAACATTGCCCGGGTCGCCGTCGGTGATGAATCCCTTGCCAAGATCCTTGACCAAGGCGATCCCGTGGCACCGTGTTAAGCCGGAGATCGTGCCCACCACGGCATAATTATCGGCATCGACCACCTTGACCTCGGTACCGTGGGACAGGTAAAGACGGCGCATGGCCGGGTCAATCGTAATATAGTCAAAATATTCCTTCCCTCCGGGTGCCGCGCCGAGAGGGACTTTCTTGATCAGGTGATAATTGACCGCCGGTGGGCCCGCAAAAGCCACGGCGCCAAGCAATAGAAAAGACACGCAGACCGCAAGACAGTGCGAATTTGAAATCTTCATGCTAACTCTCCCCTCTATTAGCAGGCTGCGTGAACTATAACGTAACGCTGGTTCTATTTCAATGAGATGCAGGTCGGCTCCATAACTCTCAAGAAGAATCCGTCAGACCTTAGGGAGCTACTTTCCAGCTATTCTTGAGCCGTGAGTTGCCACGCACTGCCAGCGGCTGGCGAAGGTCGAGCCAGTTAGCCCCCTTCTCTAGTCTGGCCTCAGGTTAACAGAGGGATGGGCGGGAAGTCAAACGTAGATGGGGGGAGGAAATGCCCCGGGCTTGGCTGACAGAGCCTTAGACCCCGGCGGGGTCCGTTCTCGACTTTATCCTCCGATATTCCCGGATCACCAGGAAGCAGAACAGGATCCAGATCGCAGTGACCGCGACGTTGACCAGGGCCAGGCGTTCCACACTGAAGTGCAGGTATTGCATGCCGATGACGAACGTGAGGAAGGCAAGGGTATCGCCGGTCCTGTAAAAAAACGTGTCAGCCGCAGCTTTACCCTTATACTTCTCCTCCCGGGATGTGACGAGAAAAAGAGCCCCTTTGGTCGTGTTCATGAGGGAATAATCGAGACCGTTCTCAAAACCCTTTGCCCACTTGACCAATACCAATGACGCTCCCAACCCCCCGACCAAGCCATATCCGCCCAGGGCGACGAAGGGCAAGATGAGGAGGGCGCCGCTGACGCCGACTCGCTTGAAGATGCGCGACACGAGGAAGAGCTGAACGACCATGGCGATGATGTTGTACAAGAGGTTATAGTCCGCATAGAGCCCAGCCGTAAACTGGGCCTCCATCCCCCCTGCCATCCCCGCGTGGATCGCCTTGGCGGCGGTTTGTTTGACGACCACGCCCCAGATGTTTTCCCCCTGGTAATTGACATAATTCAAGCAGAGGATCAGCAGGGCATAGAACAGGAGGTACCGGCTCTTGAAGACCAGGCTAAACCCGCCTCCTTTCGCAAGAGGTCGTTCCTTGCTCTTTTCTTCTTCCAGGATTTTGGGCTCGCATTCGCCGGCCCTTTCCCGGATGTGTTTGATCTCCCTTTTGTGAATGACGATCGTCAGGGCGATGCAAATGCCCAGGATGCCGGCCGCCATCAGCATCATGCCGGAGTCGAAATGGCGCCCCAGGGGTTTGATGATCATGTTGGCGATCCCGCTCCCGAAGGCGGCGCCGCATGTCGAGCCGACGGCGATCATGGGGAACAGCCGCTTCCCGGATTCGTCGGTATAGATATCGGCGGCAAAGCTCCAGAACTGGGCCACGGTCATGATATTGAAGATACCGACCCAGATGAAAAAGGCGATGGCCCGCGTCCCTATCGGCACCCCCCAGACTTTGAGGAGGCAAAAAAGGACCAGGTTGGAGATGAAAAAGAGCGTGACCCAAGCGATCAGGAGGTGGCGGGGGACCTTGGAGGCAAGGCGGCTGAACGCCTTGACCACAAAGATGAACAGGATGGCCTGGGCAGCGGCCAGAGAGCTTCTGACGAACGGACCCTTTGAGGATATCACGAGGGCTTCCCGAACGGGCTTGATGAGATAGTAGGCCAGGAGGAGAAGGAAGACGTTAAGGGTAAGAAGAAGAGCGGTGCCCGCCTCCCCGGCTTTGACGTCCGTGAAGATCCTGAGAAAGCGGGTGGCGAATCCCGGTGCTTCTTGGACCGGTCTTTCCATCCCTTTCGAGCCTGGAATCCCCATTGGTGCCCTAGCCCCGCTCAATGTATCACCCTTGGAGTCATATTTTCAAGCATTCTGGGCTCTGGCGCCGAAGTTCTGGATCCTGCCCATGTCAATCGCCTCCAAGTCCAACCAGGGCCTGGATCTATCGGAAAACTCATATGGGATGAGATCCTTAGGCAGTGTGTTGACTTTTAAAAAATATGAGGCCTATGATAGAGGAACAAGGGAAACTAGTCGGCGAGATCCTCATGAGACGCTGGCCGATCCTCTTCCGTCGCGACCTCCTCGTCAAGGAGATCGAGGTCATGATCAAGGAGCAAGGCGAGGCCGAAGTCCTTTATGAGTGAGGCGAGCTCGTGTCGCCCTCGGCTCCATAGAAGGCAAGGGAGGGTACCGATGAGAAAGACAATCGTGGCTGTGGTCCTTGTGTGTTTGTCGGTTCTTGGTGTTCCTGCGCTTTTCGCTCAGCTCACGCCTGAGGAATTGGCCCAGCAAGCCAAATGGGAGGACTTTTTAAAGACGGCGGACGTCGTCGGCCAGAAACAGCTGAGCGGCGAGGAGGCCGTGACGAGTCCCTGGGTCCTAACCCTCAAAAAAGGCGATTTCACCCATCGGGGTCTTTGGAAGAACGCTCGGGGCCGGCAAAAAGGGTATATCGAGGGCTGGCAGTATGAGATCGCGGCCTACCGCGTGGACAGGCTGCTCGGCCTCAACATGATCACGCCGACGACCGAACGCCGTTTCCAAGGGGACCTCGGCTCCTGCCAGTACTGGATCGACGACACGATGTCGCTCAGGGACAGAGAAAAGCAGAAGATCAAGATGCCGTCCTACAAGGTCTTCAACTGGAACAGGGCGACCTACCTGCAGCGTTTCTTCGACAACCTGATCGCCAACGAGGACCGTAGCCAGGGCAATATCCTGATCACCAAGGACTGGCGGATGATCCTGATCGACCACTCCCGGAGCTTCCGGACTTGGAAAAAGCTCATTTACACGGAAAAACATCCGGAAGGGCCGAAGCTCATGAGCGAGCTGCCGCGGGCGATCGTCGAGAAGGCCAAGGCCCTGACGTTCGAAAGCATCAAGGCTGTCGTCGGCGATTACCTGACCGATGACGAGATCAAAGCCGTCCTCGTCCGCCGCGACCTCGTCCTGGCCGAGATCGACCGGCTCATCAAGAAAAATGGAGAGGAGAACGTCCTGTACTAAGCCCGGCGCTCGATCTAAGAGTCATTCCGTGACCGCGTTTTGTCATGGCGGAAGGACCGAGATCGACAGGGTCCGAAGGCGAGTCTATAACCTCATGTATTTCAGTGCGTTAGAGAGAAGCGCGCCCGGAGGAATCTGAACCCCGACCTTTGGATCCGGAGAACGAGAGAGTTTCTGCTTATGTAATTGATATTAAGGCTAATACGGCCAAGAAAAGGTGAGCCTGTGCCACATTTGTGCCACCGCTTTGCCGACCTTTCGGCTTCTCGGCACAAATGGCGCCCCACTGGTTAGCAGGAGCTTGGCTTTCTTAGGCGTGCGAGGCAACCAACGGTTCCGGCTCTTCAAAGAGCCGAATATACGCTTCATAACGGAATCGGCGATTTCTCTTTTGGCCGGTGATCTCGTTGATTATGCCCTGCTCAACAAGCTTCTGAACCAGCTGGTTGGCCGCTGGATTGCTGGTGCCTGTAACTGACCTAACCTCTTTAACCGATATGATGGGACGCTTATAGAGGTGCTCCAGCACACGATGGCCGTTTCCGGCCGCCCGGCCCAGGTGCTCAGTTATCAGAGTCCGATGTCTTTCTCTGAGCTCCAGAATCCGCCGCGCGGTCTCTGTAGCCTGAGCGCTCACCTCAACGATCCCACGAAGAAAGAAGGCCAACCATCCTTCCCAATCGCCCGCGTCACGGACTGCTTGAAGGTGGTCATAATAGGCTTGACGGTGGCGCTTGAAATAATATGAGAGATAAAGAACCGGCTTTTGCAGGACCCCTCGCTCGCACAAAAGAAACGTGATCACC
>CAWDTC010000009.1:0-107529 GCA_963805045.1 Candidatus Aminicenantota bacterium | reverse complement strand
CCTGACTCTGTCCTTGTCCTTGTCCCTGTCCCATCGTTTGGCTTAGAGAACCTCGAGTCAATCGAATTTTTAAAGCTTGATGATATCTTCAAAAGAAACCCTGATGCATTAGGAGAGTTTTCAAAATACTTAGAGGTCTATCTTAAACCGCTTGGTCATTTAACAATCCATGGTTCTATAGTCTACCAGAATATTCGAGCGCAAATTGATGATTTCAAAGACCTCCTGTATGTTGTGGTTGACAAGAAAAAGACGCTTGCCCAAAAAGTCGATGCACATTGGGAAAAAATTAGCCGTCTGGGGCTTGACAAGCACATAGCCAAGAAAATTATTTTCTGCTTGATTAGTCAGAAGCGGAGAAGTGTTGCCGATCTTTAGCACTAAGCATTTGTGGCATTTCTTTAACATTGCAGTTGAAAGAAGCTTCCCAGCTAATTATTCCACTCTTGGGGAAGAATACGAATATTTAACCGAAGAAATATTGAATGTAAAAAACAGCCTTGAAATTACGCAACAATGGCAAGTACCATATTTTGCCCGTTTTCTGTATGATGCCTTTCCGCCCCCCTGACAAAGATCCAACACAGCGCCTGTTATAGTTGGTTATACCAAGAGCGAGAAAAGAAATAACAAGAGAGCAATCGGATTTAGGTGTATTTGTCAAACTTGCTAGTCGAGCTTCAAAAGACAAAAGAAAAATCAACGGTGAGCAGTTTAGAGAGTATCGGGACTTGTGGATGCGCCAACCTAATGAGAGAGAAGCGCTAACTCAGCGACTTCAAAAACTTTTAAACACTTGAAATTGAATTGACCCTTGCTGCTATAAGTATGACGAAGGGCAATATTGATTAAACTCATCAAGCAGTTTTGCAACAGTCTTATGAGAGTAATGTTTCTCAAACTCTTTTCTTATTGTCTCTAAAGAGTCACTTGTTACATTCTTCCGTTCCTTAAAAGCGTCTTCGACTTCTGCCTTCACGTAGCATAAGAAACGAAGGTACCCTTTAACCGAGGTGCCGATGGCACTGCCAGAAAAGTTACTATTGAATTTCTTGCGCTTCACCAACTATGACGGTAAATATTCCTGGCCACTTAGCGCATACCTACCCGAGGGTTAAGCGAGGGTTCATAGCTATCCCCGCTCGCCATTGCCTTTTCGGCTGTTTCCTTTTGTAAAGCGCTTAAAGTTCATTTAATGATGGAATTCAGGTATCTATGGTATTCTTTAACGGCATCATCCGGAAAAGGGGTGACTACTACGATTTCTTTAACTTTGGAAAGTTCTCTGTCCAGCGAGTAGACAACGGTTGTACCTAGGCTCTTAGCAAGCGAAATCAGGTATCCGTCCCAAGATTCTACGTTATACGTCGAGGCGTAATCTAAGAGCGTCTGTAGCCAGATGTGTCGAAACATGAGGATAAAGAGCGGCTGATCCAGATGTGAGGATTCCCTCCATTATCTTCTTGGCGGTTAATCTTGGGACTCTTAAGTATCGAGTAGTTATGTGGTAAGCTCCCAGAATGGAGGAAACTGGAATTACCGCTCTCCTTTTTTCCTTTAATGCTTCTGAAAGAAAGGTTATGCTGTAATCTTTGAGAGGGTTCTCGAAACAGCAGGGAACCACAACGCCAATATCGACGACGCCTTCAGGACAAGCCAAGCTTTCTTCTCGCGTATTCACGGCTCATCCACTTCCAGCTTTCTGTAGACTGTTCAGTGAAAGCTTGTGCTTTAAAATTCCTTGAAAGGTTCTCCCAATCTTGCACTTTTTTTTCTACATCTTTTTTCAGTGGTTCAAGTATGACTCGTTGGCCATCGATTCGCAGTGTTATTTGTCCCCCTTGCTTAATTCCAAAAGTTTCTCTTACTCGGGCAGGCAACACCATCCTTCCCTGTTCAGCCACTTTTATGGCATTTTCCATCTTTACCACCACAAACAATATCTTTCCTCAGGGCTATAAACTTTTTAACTCAGCAGTAACACCTTTTGGTTACTACATAGTCATTGCCGAATCGCTGTCATTTGATATGGTAACGATATTGTTCGGCTTTTGAGATTAAATTGCATTCAGCCTTCTAAGTTGGGGGTCGAGGGTTCAAATCCCTCCCCGCCCGCCACGAATACACCACGCCCAGTGAGAGGGTTTTACATGCGTTTTCTGGAAGAGTAGATATTTTCTTTGGATTGCTTTTTTTCAACCCTTCATCTTTTTATAGTGAGGTGGCAAGTAGAACGCGATACTCTTGTCTGTTAAGTTCAAAGCTAATAGCAAGGGCCAACAACCCGATTCATTAATTTTCAATCCTAACGCTAATATTTGTGAAAAATACACTATGAATAAAGCGCTCGAATCATCCACAAAAAAAAGTGACACACTCAATACGCATCCGCCCCCCGCAAAAAACGTCAGAAGAAAAATGCGAAGCAGACCATTCTCCAGACCCATCAAACACAGGTCCAACCCAAAGTTTTGAACTTGAAGAAGAAACAACAAGCTGGGAAAGTTAGGCACAAGTATTTTTGCAGTTTTTCCGATCCATATAACATAAAAAGACTAATTGAAACCAAATCATTTTCAAATTTTGAAAGTTTCAGACTTCACCTAGAAGCGCTCGAAATCAAGCGCTCATGCCAAATTGACAAATTAATTTCTGCAGACGCTCTACGAGCGAAAATAGTACCCTACAATTTTCAAATGCAAATTGCTCTTCAAGTAATAAACGAAATGAATGGAAACGCTATACTTGCTGATGAAGTTGGGCTTGGCAAAACAATCGAGGCTGGCCTCATCATGAAAGAGCTGCTTCTGAGAGACGAAATAAACTCAATCCTAATCGTAGCTCCAAAAAGCCTGCTGTCACAATGGAAAACTGAAATGACCGAAAAATTTGGAGAAACCTTCGCCATAGCCAATAACCATAAAGTGGATTTGAAGACAGCTAACAGAATAATCTGCTCACATAACCTTATTGCAAGAAAATATGATGAGTTTGCAAGTCGAACTTGGGATTTAATTGTGGTAGATGAAGCTCACGCTTTTAGAAATACCCACAGCAAGGGGCAGAGGCTGCTTGGCGAACCTTAGAAAAAATCATTTCTTGCTTCTTACCGCCACTCCATTATGTAATAAGCTAACTGATTTGTACAGTATTGTCGATTTGATTCAGCCCGGCGTTTTTGATAGTGAACGCTTGTTTGTTTCTCGATTTGCTGAAGACGCCAAAAGCCGCGTAGTAAAACCTGAAGGGGCATATCAGTTAAGGCAAATACTTCGGAGATGTGATGTGTCGTACTCGAAGAGAACAAACCGGCATGCCATTTACAAAGCGATACGTTGACTCAAGAACTCTTGAGGCTGATGAACGAGAACGCGAATTCATTGATAAAGCAACCGAATACCTTCGAGACATTTACAAAAATAATTTCAAAACAATTGAGACTTTAATGATGGAGAATCCAACTAGAAAAATAAGTGATTCCCAAAGCAAAGCGATTCTAGTCTTCCAAGCGATTGCTCTTCAGCAGTCTTTTTCAAGTTCTCCTGAAGCCTCAATCGAATCATTGCAGAAAAGACAGCAACGCTTTCCCTCAGAAACTCAAGCCACAAATAAACTGATTGAAATGGCAAAACAAGCCAAGAGCTCAAAAATTAAACTCCTAAAACAGGTTCTCAACGAAATCCCAAATGAACAAGCACTAATATTTTGCCTAAGAAGAATTACAGCTCATAAACTTAAAGAAATGCTAGATCAAGAATTTGGCAAAGCCGCTGTCTTTTTAGGCGATATGAGCCAAAACGAAAGAGACAACGTGATTTCAGCATTCAAAAAAGGTGAAGTCAAATATCTCATTGCAACCGACTCTGCAGCAGAAGGGCTTGAACCTTCAGAATTGTTGTGTAATGTTTAATTATGATTTGCATTGGAACCCTATGAAAATTGAGCAACGAATCGGCCGAATTCACAGGTACAAACAGGACCGCGACGTCACCGTCTTCAACTTAAGCATAAAAGACACCATCGACGACTATGTTCTTCATATTCTATACCAAAAAATCGATTTATTCACCATGACTATCGGCAAAATGGAAACCGTTTTAGCGGAATTGAAAGAAGGGTCGCAAGATATACAAAAAACAATCATGGATATTTTGCTAAGAAGCAATTCTCGCCTTGACATTAAGAAAAGACTGGAAAAACTTGCTGACGACTTGAGTGTTTCGAGGAAAAATCAAGAGTTGGCGGAAAAGTTCACGCATGGGGTTCTTGATTGAGCGCAAAATATTCGAACTCAAAGATTCGCACATTTATTAGATCATTTGTCAAATCCAAAAAAGGAGAGTTAATTGAGCAATCAGACGAAATTTTCACGGTAAAATACCCAAACCAAACAAGCGCTACGGAGTACACTTATGAACCTTCAGTAGCACGAGAGAAAAAGACAGCTTTTAATAACGCCTGGAAGTCCAACTTTCCAGCAAATATTGGATGAATGTTTAGAAAACGGTGTTCTATGCCAAATTAAAGTAAACTTGAAGGGCGAATTTGAAACACTACTCAAAAACTACTTTAAAGATTCACCTTTCGCTTGTCAGGAATGCCAAAAGATAACTGTAGGAAATGAAAATGTTTAGTATCTGCGAAAAAACCCAATCCTGTTACCACCAAATAAACAATGGAAAAATAGTTTCAGTTAAAATCATTAAAAAAGAGCCAGTTAGGTATTTATCAATTTTATTTCTCTGCAGTATTCCGCAACAAATTAAGGCCAAAGAATGAAGAATTAATTACAATTTTGATTGATGAGAATGGCAATATTGTCAGTATTGAGGATTTTAGCGGAAAAAACATTTGGGATAATGAAGCAATAGAGATTCAAGATTTTAAGGCAAAGCTTAACCCAATGGTCTTTGATGAGTTGAAAGCGGCTGCAGACAAAAGAATTGGTGGCTATTCTTAAGGAAAAATTAGTTCTTTTTGATTTACCACTTAGCAAAGAGAAAGAGGCTAAATTGAAAAGCTTCGATAAGCGACTTAGGAGAGAACGTCTTGAACAGGCTATTAACAATAAATATGATTTTGACCTCCAGAAATGGCAAGCCACCTACGAAGCGCTTCATGAGAAGAGAAGAAGAATCATTAACAACCAACATAGCAGTAAAATTCATCAACCTACTTGTAATCAACACATCCAAAGTTAGCTTTGAACTAAAGCTTGATAATAACGCAACCATACGTTCATCAATTATTCTAGGTATTAATCACATTCCCAGAAGTCAATTGCCAAATATGCCGAAATGCCCTCTCCGAAGGTTACGCAACCGAAGATTCCTTCTACGTTTGCGAAAACTGCATTAGACAATCCATCGACACCGGAAAAATTTACTCAAAAAAAGCACCCCTAAAACTAGATGAAACCTTAAACGAATATTTTGAGCAAGACGCAGGCTTTGTCTGCTCAGTTTGTGGCAAGAAACACAGTCGCTTACTAGAATTCAAATGCAGCTATGACAATTCAAGCGTATGCATTTTTCACTATCGATCATTGCGATTTGTGCGGCGAAGTTTTCTCAAAACTTAACCTGACTTCCACACGTGAATTCAAACGAAAATTATGTCCAAAACACGCTGTCAAATGCGAAAGCTGCAACTCAATCGTTGGAGTTGACGAAATCAAGATTTGTAAAACAACTGGGGAAAGATTGTGTACAACTTGTGTGGATAAATCGAGGAAGCGTTAAGAACTTTGAGGTTTAACGGCGTTTTAGCGGAAATCAAAGAGCGATATTCAACCATCGACTTAACACTTTTCATTCAAGAGAAACTTCAACTTCCCGACTACAAAGCGGGGGAATTGGCTGCCCGAATTGAAAAACAATTCTTCCAAAAAGAAACAAACAAAACTGAACAAAAATCCGTCAGAACAATTTTGCAAAAAAACAATAAATCCAGTGTCCCATCAAAACAAGCGTTTATTCAGTTGATTGTCTTTCAGGAAAGGAATTTGAATTTTTTATAGCTGGCTGTTTGAAGAACTAGGATATGAGGTCCATTCAGAAAAGCATTCAACTTATTTAGGGGTTGACTTTGTGGCTGCAAAGGATGGCGAGTCTGATTGCCATTCAAGCCCGAAGATATCCTCAAACCTACAAGGTATCCGACCTCATTGTTCTATTGTCACAGAATGCAATGCGTATCCGTGGAGTGCCAGAGATCAATTGTTTTAATCACCTCGTATTTTACTCAACAAGCAACGGCATTATGCTCAAAGGTTTAATGTTGAACTTTGGGACTGCGAAACTCTTGCATGTAAGATTGACGAAGCGAGGAAAAAAAGCCAATGAAAAAGCGCAATCTTGTTTTCCCCAGTATACTGGGTCACTCGCTGAAACTCTTCTAAATTTTGAAAAAACCGAAGATTTCATCTTAGAGCCCAGAACAGGTGGAAAATACGATTTGCATCTTGTGGGGAGTGAAATTTCCTCTCTTAACTTTTCAAGCTTACGCTAATGAAGTCAAGCGATGTGTCTACAGAATTATAAATAACAAACCAGTCGGAGAACATGACGGTATTGTATTGATTAGTATTGACCGCGACAACAAAAGAATCGGTCCAAATGAAACAACCGCCTACGCCTTAATCATTCAATATCTTGAAACATTTTTCACCTAACCACCGATCACTGTAGCGGAGCTCAAATCTCTTCGTGCGCTTCCGTTTGCTCAATTTTGCCCATTGAAATTGTAAAATGCGGTGAAGGCTCTGCAAAGGTTTTTATTAGGTTATTGCAATGTAGAGTTGATGTCTGGCAAACAATTTTTCTTAGACCGCTACGCTCAACTCGGCTGGAAATTCAAAGAACCCAAGCTTAAGCTATCAATCAGAATAAACCAAACCAACGCTAAAGCCAAAAAACTTCCCGAGCGACTTCGCAGTTTAGGCGTTGAACTTGAGAAAATTCCTTTTTTGCAGGCAGGATACTGGGTAGTTAGATCTAAAGCTTCAGCGGGCGCAACAGCAGAATACCTGCTTGGAATGTACTCTATTCAAGAAGCAGCAGCCCAAATTCCCGCCACACTCTTCACCGCATTACATGGCAAAATGGTGCTGGATGCCTCTGCAGCGCCTGGAGGAAAAACCGTTCAACTTGCCGACCTGATGGAAAACAGCGGAACCATAACAGCATTAGATGTTAACAAAGAGCGGTTAGCGGTGATGGCGAACCATTTAGAACGCTGCCACGTCAGCAACACAATCGTTTACAATTTAGATGCGCGGCAAGCCACAAAACTCAACCGCACCTTTGACCGCATACTGCTTGATGTTCCCTGCTCAGGCAACTTTGCCTCTGACAGTGAATGGTTCAGCCGAAGAACCTTCGCTGACGTTGAACGAAACGCGAAGGTGCAAAAGGAAATTCTTAGCTGAAGCAGTAAAATGCCTCGCGCCAAACGGCGAAATTGTTTATTCCACTTGTTCACTGGAGCCTGAAGAAGACGAGTTAAACATTGATTGGGCAATCAAAAACTTGGGCTTGCAGAGTTGAAAAAATTGATTGCTATCGGCGTGAACGGGTTGACAGAGGTTTTTGGCAGAAAACTTGACCCTCAAGTCGCATTTTGCAGAAGAATCTGGCCAGAGCAAACTCAGGGTTTCTTTGTATGCAAACTAAAGAAGGTGCATGCGCAATGAAGCCGTATGAAGTTTTTGCATCACGTTTCGGCTGCAGAATAGCTTTTAATTCAGAATTGGTCATTGAAAAAAATCAACGATATTATCTTTTGAATCCACGGCTGAAAAAGATTGTTGCAAAGCGACTTTTATTATGCTGGCTTATACCTTGGCAAAGTAGGAAGAACGGCATGTTTCTTTCCAAGCTTTAACCTGTTAAACATGCTTGTGGGTGTAGCCGCGAATAAAATTGTGGTTGATCAGAAAGCAGCTTGGCTCTTTATCTGTGGAAGAGATATTTTTCGAGTTGGCATAGTGAAGGTGATGGGGTCTAAGCGGAAGGGTGATGCTACTTTGGTGCTTAATGAGTTTGGTGAATGCCTTGGGTTTGGCAAGATATTGGAGGATTTAGCGGAGTCTGAGGGAAAGATTGCGGTTAAAAACGTGCTTGATGTTGGGGATTTTCTGCGTAGAGAAACGAGGGAAAGGTTCTAGATTTTCCGTATGTAATTTTTTTGTTATTTTGAATGCGTCTGTTGCGTTTAATTTAGATTTGAGGCTTTATGATTTTTTCTTAACTAGTGAACGTTCATTCAAACATTTCTGCGATAAACTTATATATGTTTATGTTTTAAGTGGATTCTCAAACATATGAATTAATATGGTGAAAGTCATGGGGATGAACAAGTAAAGAAAGCAATTGAAACTCTCAAATCAAATAATATTCGATGGGTGCACTCAGCATTTGTCGATGTCCGAGGAATCCTCCAAGATATGGTTCTCCCAGCCAGAGAATACCTAAGCGGCGCAGCCTTCACAGAAGGCATAGGCTTTGACGGATCCTCAGTACGCGGCTTCAAATCAATCGAAGAATCAGACATGATTTTTATGCCAGACGCAAAAACACTCTCATCATGCCATGGGTAACTGATGAAGAACAAAAAAGCGCAATCATACTCGGCGACGCATTGGAAGCTTTCGGCGGAAAAGAACCCTCTGTTACTTGCCCAAGAGGCTACGTTGCAAAAAGAGCAATAAAAGCAGCAAAAGACATGGGGTACACTGGAATTTTCGCTCCTGAACTTGAACACTTCGTCTTCACCTCAATTGACCCAACCAAACTAACTTGGGACCTTTGGGCTGCTCCAAAAAGCGGCGAAGGAGACGCATGGGGTGCACCACGAGTTGTGCCTGAATCGCCAGAAATCAAACCAGGCGGCTTCATCCTAAGACCCAAAGAAGCTTACTACCGAACCCCACCAGAAGACACAACTGTCGCATACAGAAATGAAGTCTCACAAGTTCTGGAAGACAACTTTGGATTAACAATTGAGAAACATCACCATGAAGTAGCCACAGTCGGACAAGTTGAAATCGACTACAAATACGGTGAACTTCTTGAAACAGCAGACAGAGCCCTATTCTTCAAGTTTGTCGCCAAAAACATCGCGAAAAAACACGGCTTAATCGCCACATTCATGCCAAAACCAATTTACCTTGACAACGCCAGCGGCATGCACGTTCACTCCAGCCTCTGGAAAGACGGAAAAAACATAATGTACGATGGAAAAGACGAATACGCTGAACTAAGCCAAATCGGCAGATACTATGTAGGCGGAATCTTAGCCCACGCAAAAGCATTAACCGCTGTATGTTGCCCAACAGTAAGCAGCTACAAACGGCTTGTGCCAGGCTTTGAAGCGCCAATCTACGTCATGTGGAGCAGACGCAACCGCTCATCACTTGCAAGAATACCTCTGTACTATAAAGGAGCAGGCTTTGCAGCACAGAAACGAGTTGAATACCGAGGCGTAGATCCATCATGCAACCCATACTTAGCATTCGCATGCATTATGATGGCTGGTCTTGACGGAATCAAAAAGAAGCTTGACCCAGGCGACCCAGTTGACGAAGACGTTTACAAACTCAGCAAAGCAAAACGCAAAGAACTAGGCATAAAAGAACTCCCAACAACACTCAAAGACGCATTAGACGAAATGGAAGGCGACGAAGTCATAAAAGAAACCCTTGGCAACCACGTTTTCGACGCATTCATCGAACTGAAAACAAACGATTGGAACCAATACTGCCTGTACGTTTCACCTTGGGAAATAATGAAGTACCTCGACTACTAAGTTGAAGTATTTCAACTTCTTTTTTCTTTTTGTATATAAAAATAGAATTAAAAATAAAATTTTGTTTCCGCTGGAAGATAATAAGTAAAAAGGTTTATGTAGGATTTCCATTTACTAAAATTGAGTTTTAAAATAAATAGAGTTTCGAGGTTGTGGCTTCTTTGGGTTCTGCGTTTAGGTTTCGGTTTGTTTCTCTTCAGGCTCTTTGTTTATCGACTGCTATTTGAAGCTTGGCGCTAAAGACATGCAATGACAAATGAAACAATAGCGGCAAGCATGAAAGGTAACATTGCTGCGACGATGTTATAATTCAATGAAGTTCTTAGGAACGGCTCGTATACAGCATTTTATCTATTTCATAATTAAACACTGCAGCTATCGACTGCAAATACTATGAAAATAATGCGCCAGACACTAAAGCGATTTTAGTTTATGATTTTCCAGTTACTTATTTTGTCTTCACCAGTTGACCCTACTTTATCGTCTGTTTTCCTCTTTAAACCATTGCTATTTCAATTTGCAGCTTAATTTCAAATAGTATGTAACCAGCAGTTTGGATGAAATTTTAAGTAGATTTTTTAAATAATAATAGATAATTTTACAATCAGCAATTTGCTACTCAAACATTAAATATATTTACCCAAAGACCACTATTAACTTAACAGTTAATCAAATGCTAAATAACAGGTGAAAAATAAAAATGAAAAATTTCAAAGACGCAACTTGGAAAGAAAACGTGACAAAAGTAATCCAGCAAATACAAGAACAAGAAATCAAATTCATCAGACTTCAATTCACCGACATTAACGGCATGCTAAAGAATTTAGCAGTAAGCTCAAAAAACATTGAAACAATTTTTGAAAACGGCCAATCCTTCGACGGCTCATCCATCACAGGCTACAGACCCATTGAAGAATCAGACATGGTGCTGTACCCAGACCCAACCACATTCGCGGTTTTGCCATGGCGACCAAAAGAAAAATCCTCTGCAAGGCTAATCTGCGACATTTACACTCCGCAAAACAAACGCTTTGAAGGCGACCCACGATATGTTCTTGAACGAGCAGTTGAAAAAGCTGCAAAAGCAGGCTACACATTCATCTGCGCTCCTGAACTGGAATTTTTCATAGTTAAAGAAAGCGAAACCGGCGGCTTGCCAACACCAATAGACATGGCAGGCTACTTTGATTTTCACCCAGGCGACTTAACAGATGATCTGCGACGGGAAATAGCTGATACTGCTGAAGCTTTCGGCATAGAAATCGAAATTTCCCACCACGAAGTTGCCTTGGGACAAAACGAAATTGACTTCAAATATGATGAAGCACTTGAAGACCGCTGACCGAACAATTACCATGAAAATGTGCGGAAAAGTTGTTGCTGCACGAAACGGCTACATCACCACTTACATGCCTAAACCATTCGCAGGCATAAACGGTTCAGGAATGCACACTCACCAAAGCCTCTGGAACAAAGACGTATCACAAAACCTCTTCTACGCAGACGACGAAAAAAACGGTTACCTCTCAGACTTAGCAAGAAACTTCATCGGCGGACAACTAGCTCATGGACGCAAAATGTGCGCAATCCTTGATTCATGGCCAAACAGCTTCAAACGACTTAGTCCCAGGCTACGAAGCACCAGTTTATCTTGCTTGGGCACACAAAAACCGTTCACCACTTATCCGAGTGCCAAACTTTGGCGGAAGAAAAAACGCTGCAAGATGCGAAATCCGCTGCCCAGACGGCGCAGGAAACCCATACCTGCAATTCGCAGTGCTTTTAGCAACGGGCTTAGACGGCATCAAGAACAAGATTGACCCAGGCGACCCAGTGGAACTAAACGTTTACCACATGACCTATGAAGAACGCAAAGAACGAAACATCGTTTCACTGCCAGAATCACTCAAAGAAGCCCTTGACGAACTGGAAACCAGCGATTTAATGCGTGAAACCCTCGGCGAAACCGCTTTCGACAACTTCCTAAGTGAAAAACGCAGAGAATGGGACCTCTACCGCACACAAGTCACCGAGTGGGAAGTCAACCGCTACATCAAACGACTCTAAGCCCAAAAGGCTTTTTCCCTTTTTTTGTCTTTGATTTTTTTGTGCCTTAAAAGCATCTATGCTTTTTATGAACAAAGAAGTTTCTGTATTTCTAATTCATAAGAGCTATTATCGGGGTTGCAGATGCATGCATGTGATTGATTATGCGACGGTCCAAGCTTGAACTTTATGTTGCCGTTCTGAACGTTGTTGCCATCCGTGGACCTCTTAATATTACTGGGTTGCTGCTTAGAGCAAGGCTGAACCATGTGCAGCTAAAACCCATCTTAAACAATTTAATAAATAAAGGGGTTATTCAAGAGCAACATCTGGAAAATGACTCTATTGTTTATGTATTAACCTCTTTGGGCAGCGGCTGTCAAAGCAGTTTAAACAGGTAGAAGAATCCAAATGGTCTCTTGATGATCTGCCAGAACAAACCATCGCTGCCCTTATTTGACCTCCTAAAAGTCGGGTTAACGTGGATTTGACGCTGATTGTGAGTCCAGATTTTGGCGCAATAAATTAATTAAATTACTTTGTTCGTATCGTTTTTGAAGGAAAATTGCATGAAGGAAAATTTAGATTCGAAAAGCAGGAAAGAACTTGCAAATAAAATCGTAGCTCTTCTTGGCAAAGAAATGCAGCCCTTACCAAAGAAGTTCAGATCATACTGGCAGACGATTTAGTTACCGTTTTTGAAAAGCAGACTTAAAGTTCTAAACCGTGCACAGTCTCCAGTTGACTTCTATGTTGAACTGCCTCAGAAAGTAAGCATCAACTAACAAGCCTAAAGTCCCCCAAGCATCAACCCATAATACAAAATGGCTGAACTGTCATGTCACGTGTAACCAACCGCGTCCGCCCTTCTTGGGCTGCTTAACAGACCGCTTCACAGGACATCCTGCAGGGTGCGCGTGTTCTTTTGAGACCTGGGACCGATGATTTCGGTTTTCACGAACTTACTCCAGCCGCCCACCTGGACATTGGGTTGAATGACGCGGTCAAGATTTTCAACCACATTTTGCTCAACAATCTCCTTAAAACTTAGTGCTTTGAAATCTTTTGTTGCGTGAATAACAGTGCCTCGTTCTACCTTCAAAGTTGCGTAGTCGCATACTGAAACGCCTTCTTGGCGAAAACCTTATCGTTAAACCGCTCGCTCCACAAAAGCTTCCATTGAGTCTTAAGCTTCTCAACCAATTCCTTCTGAGCGTTAATTCTATCTTCAAAAGAATCTTTAGCCATAACCTCTGGCGAATCATTAGGAACCTGCAATTTGCTCTCCCTACAGCACTGTATGCGCACATTTGAACCTCGAACTATTTAACAGTTATTCCCCATGAAAACAAATCAAACTTGCACTTAAAAATTCAAAACTCGACCTTACAAAAATAAAAAAAGTTGGTTTAAATTAAAGAGGAGTGATTTTCACTATGTTTCTTTTTTCAAGTCTTCGCAGTGCATCTAAGCACTCGTCTTTTTTCTCGCCGGTAATGTTTAGGTTAAGCATTATGTCTTTAACTGAAACTTCTGCTTTTCCGAAGTTTTCATGTCGTTTGTAGAGGTGTTGAACAATGGATTTTTCAAGCTTGCCGCATCGCCAAGTAGTGTTGCGAATTAAAACAACGATGGTTCGGACAAGTGTTTGCTCTTTCGATTTTCTTCCTCGCGAATCGCCCATCTCTCCCCACCGACCAATTAACCCGCATCATGGTTTTTAAACGTTTGTTCCTCAACGGAATAAGGGCTTTAATTTAGTGAGCAAGATTTTCTAAAGGTTTTTTTAAGGTATAAACCGTGTTTTTTGCCGTAGTATTTTTCTAGTCTTACCATTTTTTGGTATCCACTGTTTTGGTAAAGCTTTAATGCAGCTGAGTTGTCTTCGCGGACTTCCAAGTGGCATTCGCTTATGCCTTTTTGTTTAAGAATTTCTTCGATTTCTTTTAGCATTTTGCTTGCGATTCCTTTTCTTCGGTATTTCGGCGCAACATTTATTGTTATTATGTGCCCGAAAACTGTGTTGTTTTCTATTTCCACCTGTGCAATTATGAATCCTGCTATGTCGTTGTCTGCTTTAGCTGCCAACGCAATTGTGTTGTAATCTGTTAGCAAATAGGATATTTGCCGTTTTGTGAAGGCTTCTTGGTCAAAGCATTGCTCTTCAATTTCATAC
Organism: Candidatus Aminicenantota bacterium; assembly: GCA_963805045.1. Taxonomy (GTDB): domain Bacteria; phylum Acidobacteriota; class Aminicenantia; order Aminicenantales; family Saccharicenantaceae; genus DATKJS01. Next base: position 93,500 of record CAWDTC010000009.1, on the reverse strand, counting down.
AGCTTATCAAGTAGCCTAATGGAAGCAGTTTCAATTTTTATTTCCATTTTATATCTTAAGAATAATTACGGTGGAGGATTGATTTTAATTTTTTCTGTGTTCGCTGCCGCGGATACTGCTGGTTTAAGTTCAAGCCATTGCTGGGCTCCAAAGCCTATGATGAAGAATAACCACAAGGTTATGATTCTTGTAAGTATGGTGGCGGTGGCCGCCAATGCTCCGGGAATACCCATTGAAATGTATAGGGTAGTCATTACTGCCTCTGGAAGCCCAACTTCAAAGGGTATGCCGACAGGAATTGATTTTACAGCTAAGAAAATGGCTGAAGTTACAATAATTATGCTCATGAAACTGGGTGATCAAGCGACATAAAGACAAGGTATGGTATGCTTAAACTAAAAAACCACGATATAAGCAAATAGAACAATGAGTAAGCTATGGCTTCTGGGGTTATGCCTGAACTCTTTCATCGAATCGTGGAAATGCTCCGTAATTTCAACAGCTTCTTCCTTTAATTTTTCAAGTTTCATTTTTCCAATAACTGATTTTTTGCGCAAACCTTGTTGCCCAATTGATTACTTTTAACGTCCATTGTGCTTGAAAGACAAAACAATCATTAAAACAAGTATAGCAATTATCGCTGCTGCAACCAAATGATTAGGTTGAAGACCAGATGGGTTAACGTTTCCTCCGAAAGTAAGCAAGACTATTCCTGCAATTAAGGCAAAAGCGTTTAGTGCCATGCCAAGTAGCCTATGGGTGTAGAGTGAAGCCACTACTTTTCCGAATGAGCCGCATCCATCTCTTGTAAGCAGATATGTGCGGGTTACTTCTCCGCTGATGGATTGTGCGGGAACAATGGTGTCAACGTACATGCCGTACCAAACGTAGAGGTAAGCTCGAACTAAGCTCATTTTGATGGAAAGACGATTAGTTAACACATGCCAAGAAACTGTAAAAAATAACACTTGCAGCAAACCGAACAGATATGGCTATTGAATAAATTAGGGGATTAGCGGTTTTCGCTGTGGCAAATATGCCTATAATGTTTACTTTGAACAAGTAAATGTACATGAAAAAACCAACTAAACCTAACAGTGGAAAAAGCACTGTCTTCCAACGTTAATTTTGGTTTAGGAGGCTGCATTTTGGTTCTTTGCACCCAATGGCAAACGGTGAAATGTCCATCTTGCCATTATATACTTTGCCTAAATCCACGCCTATGTTTCAACAAAGCACTCTCCGCTAAAATAACACACTAAAAAAACACTGTCAAACACGTCAATGCCAAACAAAAGTCTGCGCTCAATAAACATTAAGTAAGAATTATAAAAAGACAAAAAAGGATTAGATTTTTTTTAGACTTGAAGCTTAGTATCTTGGTCTGTAACCGCCGCCGCTTCCGCCAGAGCCTCTTCGGTCTCTGTCTCTTCCGCCGCCGTAACCGCCGCCGCCGCCGCCACGTCTATCTCTTCCGCCGTAGCCGCCTCCGCCGCCTCCGTATCCTCTGCCTCCGCCTCTTCCGCCGCCGCCTCTGTATGGTCGTCTTTCTTGTTCGTATGCTTTGCTTGATACGTTGTTTTCTGTGTTTACTTCTACGGTTAGTGGTTCTTTTGCTGGTTCAAGTTTGCCGTATTTGCCGATGTTTAGGCGTATGTTGCCTTTGAATAGTGTTACGTAGCCGTTTTCTACGCGGATTGTGTCGCCTTCGTTGACTTTTTCAATGTTGTCATCCCAAAGTGTCAGGTAAACTACGCCTGTTTCGTCTCCGACGAGTGCGTCACTTACTTTGTGTGGTGATCCGTCTCTGCCCATTGGGATTTCGCGGATTTCTGTTTTGGATACTACTTTGGCCGTAACGTTAACCGCTTTTGATTGTGGGGTTAAGTCTCCGACTTTTGCTTCTACTGGTGTCTTTTTGTTTTCGAAAAAACCTTCAACAGCCAATTGATTCTACATCCTAGTTTTTTGATTCTAAAACAAAACTACATGTTCTCTGCACTTAAGTTTTTCGCTTTGCGTTGATTTTTTGGGTTTGGGTTTTGGTTTGGGTTTTTTAAGTTTGCGACTTTTGGGTGGTTGTTAGTTGCGACTTTTCCGGTGGTGGCTTTGTGTTTTGGGTTGCTTTTTTGGCTTGGGGTTTTAGGGCTTGTGCGGGTTGCGACTTTGCTACGGGCGGTTGCGCACTTTTTCGGGGTTTTCCGGCTAGGCCTGGCGGTCGGCACAAAGTGTCGGGGGTTGTTTGGGTTTTGTTGGCAACGTTCACCATTTCTATTAAATGTGAGAAGTCTTATATCATAGTCGATTACAAAACTAACATAACGGTGACTGACGCTGAAAACTGCTGCAGAAATAAAAACTCAACTAAATGCGCTTATGCCAATTCTTAAAGAAAAATATGGCGTAGACACAATAGAAATCTTTGGTTCTTATGCACGCGCAGAACAAAACAAAAAAAGCGACTTAGACATCCTAATCACATTCTCAAAGCCTTACAATCTTTGGGAATTCATAGATGTAAAAGAATTCCTGACAAAAAAATTGCATATGAAAGTGGATTTAGTACCAAAAGACTCTATAAAACCCATGATTAAAGAACAAATTCTGCAAGAAGCTACACCAATATGAAAAGAGACTTCAGACTGTATCTTAAAGAAATTTTTGACGCAATTGACGAAATTGAGGAATTCACAAAAGGATTTTCTGTAAAAGATTTTGTAAGCAATAAAATGGCGGTTAGGGCTGTAATTACAGACTTGATAATTATCGGTGAAGCGGTAGATAAAATTCCTAAAAACGTCAAATACAATTACCGGCAAATTCCTTGGCGGACTTGGGAAAGAATGAGGGAGACACGAAACGAACTTGCACATGAATACTATAACGTAAAACCCGAAGTTCTCTGGGCAATAATAAAATATGAATTGCCGCCTATAAAACCAATAATCAAAAAAATATTAGACGACGAAACAACCAAGTCACTGAATAAAGTAATCAACAAAAATTTTGTTGGCAACCCCCTGCTTAGAGCCATTTTGTTTTGGTTTCTTTTATTTGTTTGATGTGTTTGTCGTCGGTTAAGATGTAGTCGCTGGATGTTGCGATTGCTGTTGCTGCTATTATGGCGTCGGCTGTTGGCAGCTCGGCGTATTTGCATCGGAGTTTTGCAGCTTCGATTGCTATGGGTGGGTCAAGGTTTGCTATTTTGAGGTCTAATTTGAGGATGGTGTTAGTTCTTAATTCTGCGATGTCTTTGCCCAGAGTCTTCAAGTTGAATCTTATAAAATTCATGTATGACTATCGATGGAACAACACCTAAGTTTGCTTTTGCTTGAAGTGTTTGGAGGGTTACTTTTGCCCATTTTTTGAATTGTTCGTCTTTGCTTTCTAAGCTTTCATAAATAATCGGGTGTCCAGTACAGCTTTCATTAATATCTGTCTTCTGAACGCATTTTATCCAACATTTCTATGGTTTTTTTAATATCTATTTTTCCAGCATCTATGCCGATAAGGTCTTCAAATCTGGGCACAACTTGTAGAACTATGCCTTGCGCCTGAGTCTTGCACCGTCATTTTCATGCCCTGTTTTATTCCGTATTTGCGTCTGAGGGCAATGGGAACTGTGATTTGCCCTTTGCGGGTTACAAGCACTTCTTCCATGGTTCAACTTCACCTTCAAGTAGAACATTGTACAAGGGTACAACTTTGTTCTTTTGGCGGGAAAAAAAGGATGTGCCACGCGACCGCTTTGCTATTTGAGGAGTTTGCTTTCGTCTGGCGGCTGCTTGATTAAGCCGTGCTTCATCAGCAGCTCGGTTGATTGCCTCGCGTTTTGGATTATGGCTGTAGCCCGCTCAAACAGTTCCTGCCTTGACGGCTTCACCCTTGCGACGCCCTCCTCAATCGATTTCAAGGCGCATGCAACGGCTTCCCGCGGAAAAACTTCCCACTCATCCATCCTCGGCAAAATATCCGTCTCGCTTATTCCCCGCTCTTCAGCGTAGCCTGCCAGCTCCTGCGCGGCTGCAATGCACATGCCATCCGTCACGCCTTTCGCCTTCACGTCCAAGACGCCTCGGAAAATGCCTGGAAACCCCAAGCTGTTGTTCACTTGGTTGGGAAAGTCGCTTCTTCCCGTCGCCACAATTCGCGCGCCCGCTTCCTCCGCGTCCCACGGCCAAATTTCAGGAATCGGGTTAGCGCACGCAAAGATTATTGCGTCCTTAGCCATTGTTTTAATCCATTCTTTCTTGATTGTGCCTGGACCCGGTTTTGAAGCTGCAACCACCGCGTCCACGCCTTTGAATGCTTCTTGCGATGTCGCCGGTTCTGCCTTCGCCGTTGGTTTTCTGTGTCACATCATATTTCCATGGGTCTTCTTCTTTGGTGATGTCTGCTCTGCCTTTGTGAACGACGCCTTTGCTGTCAGCAAGTATTATGTTGCCTGGTTTGACTCCCCACTGCATAAGCACGTAGGCCGTGCGGATGTTTGCTGCTCCCGAACCCACAAGCGTGATCAGGCTTTCTTGCGGTTTTTTGCCGACGATTTTGAAAGCGTTAATGAGCCCAGCCAAAATCACGGTGGCGGTTCCCTGCTGGTCGTCATGCCAAACAGGAATTTTGAGTTGCTCGCAGGCGCTTTCAAGAACGTGAAAACACTTGGGTTTCTCAATGTCCTCAAGGTTGATGCCGCCAAACGACGGCTCCAAAGCCTTGCAAATACTGACTATTTCATCGGGTTCTTTGGTTCTTAGGCAAATTGGAAACGCATCAACCCCGCCCAGATACTTGAACAAGAGCGCTTTTCCCTCCATCACGGGCAACGCGGCTTCAGGACCAATGTCGCCCAACCCTAAAACGCGGGTTCCATCCGAAACCACCGCCACGGAGTTCCAGCGGTTGGTTAATTCGAAGGATTTGTCGGGGTCAGCTTGGATTTCCCTGCAGGGCGCCGCAACGCCTGGAGTGTACCAGATGGCGAAGTCGTCCACGCTTCGAATGGCGCATTTGGGGATAACCTGCATTTTTCCTTCATAGAACCTGTGCATCGGCGGGGATAGCTGCGCGGGTTTCTTGGCTTTTGCAAGCAACTCATCCACGGTTGGTTTAGGCTTATCTGGTGAATCCAAAACATATTTCTCCTGTTCATGTCCCCTCGACGATCATTATCGACGCGAAGGGACGGATCCGCTATCGCAACGTCGGAGCCATGGACAGGGAGGCCCTGGCGCGCCTGTTCAGGGAATTCTCGGAGTGACAACGTTGGCCATCCTTGCGGGAGATTTGACTTTGGGCGGCGGTCTCCGGATAATGAACGGCAGCGAACCGGCGCCGGGGTCCCCTGGCGCGCCCGAGAAGGAGATTCTGACGGGATGGCTGTAAAGATCGTCGGCCTCGGAAAATGCCTGCCTGGGACCGACGTCGCCGGCCGGGTCGTGACCAATGAGGAGATCGTGGGGATCCTCCTCTCACATGGCGCGATCAAACCGGGGACCGACAGGCCCTGGACGCCGGAAGAGTTGACGCCCCAGAAGATCACCGAGCTCGTCGGCATCCGGGAACGTCGCTGGGCCGCCGACGAGGTCAACGTTTCCGACATGGCCCTGGTGGCGGCCGAGAAAGCCCTGGCGGATGCCGGCATCGGCTGGGATGACATTGGCATCGTCGCCCTGGGCAGTTCGACGCCCGAAGCGATCTTCCCCTCGACCGCCTGCCTGCTCCTCGACAAGGTCATCCGGAAGAAGATCTCCTCGGGCGAGTGGACGGCCGGCGAGGCCCGGCAAAAGCTCCGGATCCAGGCCTTCGACCTCCTGGCTGCGTGTACGAGCGGGTTGTATGCCATCGACCTCGTCCGCAAGTCGCTGCTCCTGCCTGAAACCCGATACGATTATGGGCTGGCCATCGGAGCCGACGTTCCGAGCCGTGTCCTGGACTTCAAGGACACCAACTCCGATCTGTGGGGCGACGGAGCGTCCGCCGCCGTCCTGAAGAGGACCGATACGGAGGCGGGCATCCTGTGCGCGGTGATGGGGTCAGACCCCCTAGCCGCGGACACCACGTTCAGCGTCGGGCAGGGAAGCCGCAAGGGCGAGTTGGGCTTGCCACCGAACTTTTTCTTCAAGGGCCACGAAGTCCAGAAGTTCGTCCTGAAGATCATCCCCGAGTTGATCATGAGGACCCTGGAAGAGGCCAATCGACTGGGAGCCGGCGATCCCGCCCGATCGCGGTCGACGACATCGCCCTGTTCGTCCTCCATCAGGCCAATGCCAGGATCTTCGAATTCCCGTCTAAGAAGCTTGGCATCCCCCTCGAGAAGTTCTACGTCAACGTTGACCGCCGGGGAACTGTTCCTCGACTTCGGCCCTCCTGGCCCTACGCGAGGCCGTCGAGGAAGGCCGCGTCAACAAAGGGGACCTGGTGATGGCCCTGGGCTTCGGCGGCGGCCTGACCTGGGCCTCCGTGCTCATCGAGTGGTGAGGCGCCCGGCCACGGCGCCGGCCGGCCCCCCAAGGGGAGATTGACACAGCCCGCCGGATGGCATAAATAAACAGCCAGGAACCCCAGGGATGACGAACGCCATGCTCCAGGAGGCGGCGGCCGTCCAGGCCGCGCCGGACATCGCCCGCGGCCTCCCCTACTGGCTCTTCTGGTTCCTCCTCTGCGTCATCCTCCTCCTGCTCGCCACGATCTTCCTCCGGGACAAGGACCTGCGGCGCCGCATGAGCGCCTTCCTCTCCGGGACGCGCCGCCGGATGCTCAGCCTGCGGCTCCAGACCAAGCTCAGCCATGAGAAGGAGAAGAAGGCCGCGCTCTGGAGGGAGCTCGGCCGGCGGGGCTGGAGCGAGGACGTCGCCGCGAACTGCGTCGCCGAGGACTGCCGCAAGCTCGCCGGCCTCGAGGAGGAGCGGCACGCCCGCCAGATGGCCTGGCACGAGATCTATTCCCGGATCGAGGCCCTCGGCCGCGATCACGAGCGGGAGGCCGGCCGGGTCCGGGACGCCGTCAAGGAACAGGAGGACCTCCGCCGGCCGGTCGAGGAGGAGCGGCGGTCGCTCGGCTCGCGCAAATCGGAGATCCTCGACGCCATCGGCGGTGCTGCCTGGGAGGTCGACTCGGACGAATCCCAGCTCAAGGCCCTCGACAGGGAAGCCCGGGCGGTCGAGGGGAACGCGAAGCTCCCCGGGATCGAGAAGGCCGAGCGGCTCAACCGGATCCAGGAAAAGGCGGCCGCCCTCGCCGGGCGCATCCGGGCGCTCCAGGAGAAGCTCCCCCTCCTCCACGAGGAGCGCAAGGACCTCGAGCAGCTGCAGGCCCAGGCCGAGGCCCGGGCCGAGGTCTTCGGCCGGCGCATCGCCGAAGCTCGAGGAGGAGCGGACGGCGGCCGACCGCCGCCACGAGCGGGAGCTCCAGGAATGGCTGAGGAGAAGGCAGGCCGTCCAGGACGAGATCGTCCGCCTCCAGCGGCTGATGGAGCCCCTCTTCGAGAGCATGGGCCGGGCCCTCGACGAGGCCCGGTTCGAGAACGACGAGCTGGCCGCGGTCTATTTCGAGATCGACGCCGTGAACCGGACGATCGCCGACATCGAGGCGCGCATCGAGCGTCTCCGCTAGGGCCGGCCCCGCCGGCCGCCCTTTATTAATCCCGGCCGGCCGGATACAATAGGCGCGTGGCCAAGCCGCGCCTCCTCGTCCACGTCTGCTGCGCGCCGGACGCGCTCTACGTCCTCGGCCTCCTCCGGGACGAATACGACGTCGCCGGGTTCTTCTCGAACGCCAACATCCATCCGGCGGCCGAGTACGGGAAGAGGCTGGAGGAGGCGCGGAAGGTGGCCGGCCTGCTCGGCCTGCCCCTCGTCGAGGACGGCTATGAGCCCGACCGCTGGCTGGCCGTGACCCGGAAGTTCCGGGACGAGCCGGAGAAGGGGCGCCGCTGCGATGTCTGCTACGCCCTCCGCCTGAAGCGCACGGCCGAGGAGGCCGCGGCCCGCGGCTTCGACGGCTTCGCCACGGTCATGAGCCTCAGCCCGTGGAAGAAGGCGGCCGTCATCAACCGCATCGGCCGCCAGTTCGGGAAACGCCACGGCCTCCGCTTCCTCGAGGCCGACTTCAAGAAGAAGGACGGCTTCAAGAAGAGCGTCGACCTCAGCCGCGGCCACAACCTCTACCGCCAGGACTATTGCGGCTGCGTCTACAGCCTCGACGCCCTGAGGGCCCGGGGCCGATGAAACGGCCGCCGAGATGAAAGGCAGCCGCCGGGTCCCGGCGACGCGGGTCCTCGCCTTCGGCGTCGTCCAGGGCGTGGGCTTCCGCCCGTTCGTCTATCGTCTCGCCGGCCGCCTGGGCCTGGCCGGCTGGGTCAAGAACATCGGCGGCGGCGTCGAGATCCAGGTCGAGGGCGGGACGCCGGGGACGCACGCCCGGTTCCTGTCCGCCCTGCGGTCGGAGCTCCCGCCGCTCGCCCGCATCGAGCGGCTCGCCGCGCGGCCGGCGCGGCCGACGGGCCGGCGCGCGTTCGCCATCCGCAGGACGGGGGCGGGCCGGAGCTTCGTCTTCATCTCGCCCGACATCGCCACCTGCCCCGAGTGCCTGGAGGAGATCCGGACGCCGGGGGAGCGCCGCTTCCGCTACCCCTTCACGAATTGCACGAACTGCGGCCCCCGCTACACCATCGTCACCGGCCTCCCCTACGACCGGCCGCGGACGACCATGGCGGGGTTCCCCATGTGCCCGGACTGCCGCCGGGAATACGAGGACCCGCTCGACCGCCGCCACCACGCCCAGCCCATCGCCTGCCCGGCCTGCGGCCCGCGGGTCACGCTGAAGGACGCCCGGACGGGCCAGGTCCTCCCCGGCGGCATCCCCGAGGCGGCCGGCCTCGTCCGCAGGGGCCGGGTCCTGGCCGTCAAGGGCCTCGGCGGCTTCCATCTCGTCTGCGACCCGGCGAACAGGCGGGCCGTCCTCCGCCTGCGCCGGGCCAAGTCCCGGCGGACGAAGCCCCTGGCCCTCATGGCCCGGGACATGGCCGAGGTCGAGAAGGTCGGCCGGGCCGGCCCGGCCGAGCGCCGCCTCCTCCTCTCCTCGCGGCGGCCGATCGTCCTGCTCAAGAAAAAGAAGGACCTCCCGCTCATCGCGCCGGGCCTCGACGAGGTCGGCGTCATGCTGCCTTACACCCCCCTCCATCACCTCCTGCTCGAGCCCCTCGGCCTGATCGTGGCCACGAGCTCGAACCCGAAGGACGCGCCGATCATGAAGGAGGAGGGCGAGGGGATCGGGCGGTTCGCCGACGCCGTCCTCGCCCACGACCGGCCGATCGCCATGCGGGCCGACGATTCCGTGGTCAAGGCCGCCGCGGACGGCCCGCTCTTCGTCCGGCGCGCCCGCGGCTACGTCCCCTACCCGCAGGCCGTGCCCGAGGGACTGCGGCGTCGGGGCGCCCTCGTCGCCCTCGGCGGCGAGCTCAAGGACACCGTCTCCGTCTACAGCGACGGCTACGTCGTCACCAGCCAGTTCCTGGGGGACCTCGACGATTACCGGAACTTCGGCTATTTCGAGGAGACGCTTGCCCACCTCGAGCGCCTGTTCGGCGTCCGGCCGGAGGCCGTCATCACCGACCTCCACCCCGACTTCCGGACGACGCGCTACGCCGCCCGGCTCGGCCTCCCCCATCTACCGGGTCCAGCACCACTTCGCCCACGTCCTCGCGGCACTCCTCGAGCACGGCCTCGCGCCGGGGACGAAAGTCCTGGGCGTCGCCCTCGACGGCTACGGCTACGGGGACGACGGCACGGCCTGGGGCGGCGAGTTCCTGCTGGCCGATTACCGGAGCTACGAGCGGGTGGCCCGGTTCAAGCCCGTCGCGCTCCCGGGCGGCGACCTGGCGGCGCGCGAGCCGTGGCGAATGGCCCTGGCCTACCTCGTCGAGGCCTACGGCCCGGACATTCCCGTTCCCGCCGCCCTGCGCGGGGTCGGCGCGGCCCGGCGGGCGGCCGTCCTCGAGCTCATCCGCCGCGGCGTCCGGAGCCCGCTCGCCTCGAGCTGCGGCCGGCTCTTCGACGCCGTGTCCTCCCTCTGCGGCACGGCCCCCGAGCGGATGGAGTACGAGGCCGAGGCGGCCATGCGGCTCGAGGCGACGGCCGCGGGGCGCGCGGCGGGAATGTATCCGATCGGGCTTTCGGAGGCCGGGCCGGACCGGCCGGCCGAAGTCTCCTTCGCCCCGCTCATCAGGGCGGTCGTCCGCGACCTCGGGAAAGGCCTGCCGGCTTGCCACGTCTCGTCGGCCTTCCACAACTCGCTGGCCGGGCTTATCCTGCGGGTGGCGTTGAAAACGAGGGAGGAGCGGGGCACGGACACGGTCGTCCTGGCCGGAGGGGTCTTCCTCAACCGGCTCCTGCTCGACCGGACGACCCGGCGGCTCGGCCGGGCCGGCTTCCGGGTGCTGCGGCCGGTCCTCTACTCGCCGAACGACGAGTCGCTCTCGCTCGGGCAGATCGCCTGGGGGCTGGCCAACATCGGGAAAGGCGGACGTTAGCTCAAGGTCGGCGCGGCCCGGACGCGCGCTCGGAGGCCGGCTCGGACGGGGGCGCGGCCGCGGCCTGGACGCGGACGCCGCCGACGAGGGACAGGATGCCGTTCGAAACAGCCGCGAGAAGGAAGCCCGCCGGCCCGCCCGCGACGAAGCCGAAGAGGCCGCCCGCGATGGTGTAGACGACGCCTCCCAGGAGCTTCCCCTGGATGTCCGTGAGGAACCCCGGCAGGGACGAAACGAAGCCGGGGAACAGGCCCGTCACGCCGACGATGAGGCCCAGGAGCATTCCGCCGAAGACTCCCAGGATGCCGAAGAACCAGAAGAAGGAGGCCGGGTGGACCGCGCGAAGGACGAGGCTCCCCGCCGGGACGGGCCGGACGGCCGGGCCGGAGGCGGAAGCCGTGGACGCCGCCCCGGTCCCGGCTTGCTGCCGGCAGGCAGGACAGGACCCGTCCGGCTCTTCGAGCCGCGTCCCGCACCGCGGGCAGAGCCGCTCCTCGGCGGCCGAGGCCCGGTCGCTGCCGCAGCGGGCGCAGGTCTCCGCCTCGAGGTCGTTCTCGTAGCCGCAATAGATGCAGATGGCCTTGCGCTCGCTCGCCGACGGCGGTTCGGCCTGGACCCAGCCGCTGCCGTCGGAGCAATACCACTTCCCGCTCTGGACGCCGATCATCCAGAAGCGCCCAGCACCGTCCCTGATCCGGAGTTGCTTCAGGGCGTCGATGAAATCCTGCTGGGAGATCTTGCCTTCATTGAAATCGGCCTTCAAGCGCGCCAGGGCTGAGGCGACCTCGCGGAATTGGTCGGTCATTCTATCGGCCTTCCAGCCCGGACCGTCGCTCCGCCCGTAAGTCGTTATATTGCATATAGTTATTAACTCGCTGAAAACCCATCAGTTACCCGGGTGACGACTTTTTGTGCAATCCGACGTATCTTCATTAAAGCATGGATATTGGATTTGCAAACCGGCCTCTTTTCCACAGCTTATCCACAAAATGTGTGAATAATTCCGGAGGACATTTCTTCGCCGCCGCGGCTATCTTACACCCGCCAGGCCGCGCTTTAAAAGGGCCAGCAGGCTGAACCCCTGGATCGGGTCCGGTATGAACGAAAGGACGAAGATGCCGATGACGACGGCGGCCAGGGCCTTCCGCCGGCGGTCGAGCGGGACCTCCTCGTCGAAGACGGGCGGGTGCCGCCACCGGACCGCCAGCCGGTAGAGCCGGACCGGGCGTTTCACGCGAAGGACGAGCCCGTAGAGGAGGCCGAGCACGCCCCAGACGAGCCAGGCGACAGAGAAAAAGACGCCAAGGACCAGGAACGCAGCCAGGGCGAGCCGGGAGACGAGCTTCCTCCTCCTTCCGACGAGGGCGTAGGCGATATGCCCGCCGTCGAGCTGGCCGAGCGGAAAGAGGTTGAGGGCGGTGACGAGCAGGCCCACCCAGCCGGCGAACGCGACCGGGTGAAGGGTGACCCCGCCGGCATGATGCCCGAAGAAAAGCAGGCCGCCGAGCTTGAGGAGCAGGGGCTCGCCCAGGGAGATCGCACCCGGCTCCTGGACGGCGGCGACCCTGGAGAAGCCCAGGCCGATGAGGAGGGCCGGGAAGGCCAGCGCGGCCCCGGCCAGCGGCCCGGCGGCGCCGATGTCGAAGAGCTGGCGTTTCCACGCGATGGGCGACTTGATCCTGATGAAGGCGCCGAACGTGCCGAACAGGCTCACCGAGGGAAGATAAAACGGCAGTCCCGGCGTCGGGATGAAGAAAGGCAGGTTCGGGGCGGGGAAGAAGAACGGCAGCGTCGCCGCGAGGCCGTAGCGGCGGCACGTCAGGTAGTGGCCGAGCTCGTGGGCGGTCAGGATGGTCATGAGGACCGCCGCATAGAGCACGCCCAGGACGAGGACCCGCGGCTCGAAGTACGCCGCGGGGGGCGGCGGCACGGGGGGAGCGTTCGGGGAGGCCGGATGGAGATAGCCGAAGCCGAGCTCCAGGCCGACGCCGAAGGTCGAGAGGACGGTCAGGCCGAAGAGGGCGGCGTTCAGCCAAATTTCATGCCGGGATCGCCTCGCTCGAAGTTCCATGGCCCGCCAAAAAAAAGAGGAGTGAAACGGGGTCCACTCCTCGCTCGGTCGGGAAGGACAGGCGGCTTACTTGCCCTGGAGCCTGAGGTGCTTCGCTTCGAGTTCGACCCTCGTCTCCTTGTGGTCGGGGTCGGGGACGCAGGCTTCCGTCGGGCAGACCGACGCGCATTGGGACGAATCGAAGGACCCGACGCACTCGGTGCATTTTTTCGGGTCGATCACGTAGCGCTCGTCACCGGCCGAGATGGCCTGGTTCGGGCATTCGGGCTCGCAGGCGCCGCAGTTGATGCATTCCTCGGTGATCTTATAAGCCATCGGTTTCCTCCTCCAAGGGATCAGGATTCATTATAGCCCATCGAGGGCCGATTACAATGCCGGGCCTACTTCCGCAGGCCTAGCCGGGCGGCCTTCATCGAGGCCTCGTAGCCGAAATAGGTCTGGGTGTATTCCGATTGGAGCGTCGTGTAGAGGTCGAGGGCTTCCTTCGTCTGCCCCTTGAGCTCGTAGGCCTCGGCCAGGTGGAAGAGGACGGCGTCGAGCGGGTAGGACTTCGGCTTCTCCTCGCGCATCTTCTGGTAGACGGCGATGGCCTTGTCGTACTCTTTCGTCTTCACCAGGAGCTGGGCCTTGAGGTCCTCGGCCTGGTAATAGAGGTCGTCTTTCGGAACGGCGGGGATCCGGCCGAGGTAGGATTCCGCCTTGGCCGCGTCGCCCTTGCCGGCCCAGTAGCCGGCCAGCTCCAGGCAGGCCAGCCGCGCCGCCGGCCCGCCGGAGGCGAGCGTCTCGAGCCGGCCCAGGTTCCCGGGCTTGGCCTCGAGGTCCTGGGCCAGGCTGACGACCTCGCCGACGGCCCGGCTCCGGACGCCCTGCGTGTGCGACCGGATGAGGAAGAGCGCGGCGAAGACGACGACCGCGCAGGCCAGGACGACGCCGCCGACGCGGATCTCCCTCTTATAATCCTCGTAGAAATCGACGAACCAGGAGAAGCCTTCCTGCATCTCGTTTTCTTTGAGGTGATGTCTCTCTGTTCTCTTCATGCTTTTCTCCGCACCGCGTCGATCGCGGTCTTCTTTTTTAGCACAATCCCCCCCTGGGGTCAAACCTCGAGGCCGGAGGAGCCCTGTCGCGGCGCGTCACCGCTCGCGGCGGCCTCCTTGGCTCACGCGAAGAGCTTCTTGGTCAGGGCAGCGAGGTTGCGGGCGTGGGCCTGGCAGCAGTCGAGGGCGCGCTTGTCGGGCCGGCCGATCGAGACCGGGCCGTAGTGGTCGAAGCGGGGGTCGCCCCGGACGACCATGCCATGGATGAGGAGGGCATGGAGGAGGTCGAGGACCGTCGTCTCGTTCCCGCCGCCGATGTTGGCCGAGGAGGCGAAGGCGCCGCCGACCTTGCCTCGGAGCTTGCCGTGGAACTTGACGCTCTCGTCGAGGAGCGTCTTCATCTCCGCGGCCATCGAGCCATAGTAGGTCGGCGAGCCGAGGACGACGCAGTCGTAGGCGAGGAGGTCCGCCGCGGCCGTGTCCTGGACGGTCTTCAAGTCGGTCTCGAGGCCCTCGGCGGCCAGGACCTCGGCGATGCGGACGGCCATCTTCTTGGTGTTCCCGGTCCTCGAATAATAGCAAACGAGCGCTTTCGGCATGGGCGCCTCCTTGACGAAATCGATTATTGCAAACCGGAGAGCTCGAGTCAAACCTAAGACCAGATGGACTGTCCCACGTCCGGGGACAGTCCATCTACTTATTATGACGATGCTGGTCATCGGCGGAGGGCGGCGTCGGGGTCGCCCGAAAGCCCCCGTTTGGAGGGGGGCCCGCCCCGTTCCGCCACGGAACGGGACGGGGGAACCGGGACAGGTTCCCGGGGCCGGGGGATAAGGGCGACCTCGGCGCTGCCCCACGAGCAGGAGGATAGGAAGGGGCCTGGGCGACTCTTAAGCGGGACGCAGGAGGTCAGTACTCGAAGGTGATGAGCCCCGTCTTCTGGCGGACCTGGGCGCGGATGGCGCCCTTGGCCACCCGCCCCTCCTTCTCGGCCTTGACGGCCCGGAAGAGCTCCCAGGTCGTGAGGAGGCCGTTCGCATCCTTGGTCGCCTCCTCCACCTGGGTGGCCGTGAACGGGTTGCCGCGCGACCGCGGGTCGGCCGAGGAGAAGTAGTTCCCGACGAGGAGGGCCTTCATCTTCGTGTTGTCGAACTCCTGCATGCGGCGGCCCTTGTATTTCTGGAGGAGGACGCAGTCCTCGTCCGCGGCCGAGCCCTTCCCGCCCCGGACGAGGACGAGGACGAGCTCCTCCTTCCGCAGGCTGGCCTCGACGGAAGGACCGCCGGCCTCGATGAGCCAGGCGTCCTCCTCCTTGCTGCGGATGACCTTCTTCCAGTAGTCGTTGACATCCACGACCCGGCCCCAGCCGAAGTGCCGGAGGGCTTGGACGGCGGCCTTGGTCAGGTCCGCCCCTTCGGCCGTGAGGAGCTTGTGGAACTCGTCCTGGCCGCCCGCCTTGGCCTCGGCGATCTTGCGGTCGATCTCGGCCAAGGACTGCTCATGGCGTTTCTTCTCCTCGTCCCTGCGGGCGAGGAGTTCCTTGAGCTCGGGGAAGACGAAGTCCGCGTCGTCGATCCACCGCTCGACCGGGACCCCGGGCGATGCGGCAGCCAGCGGCATCGTGTCCTTCAGGAGATAGTCGACGATCTCCACGTTCTTGGGCCCGAACGACGGGAGGAGGAGGACATAACCCTTCCCCCTCCCCGCCAGGAGGGCGACGGGGTAGCCGTCGGCGCTCTTGGCCAGGAACTCGAGCCGGCCCTCGGGCCCGGCCCCCTCCCAGACCCCCTCGCCCGACGCTTCGGGCAGGAGCTTGAAGGCCTTGGCGATCCACGGCCGGAACCTCTCGAAGGGCACGTGGAAGATGGCCCGGGGGTTGAAGAGGATGGACTCGCCCCGGGCGTTGTCCCGGAGCTGGAGCCGGGGGATGGCGCCGACGATGTTCGTCAGCTGATAGACCTCGCCGCCGCCGATGAAGCAGACGACGCGGGCGCCGGCCTCGACCCGCCGGGCCAGGGCCTCGTGGACGTCCGCGTGGAGCGCGCTCTGGCCGTTGGCGGCGTGGTTCTCGAGCTGGTAGAAGATGGCCTCGCTGTCGGCCGGGATCTCGAGCGGCGCCTCCGTCCCCGACCGCCAGCCCGTCGACCGGAGCTCCACGTCGTATTTCTCGCCGGCCAGGCGGCTGCGGGCCGTATCGTCGAAATCGAGCAACAGGACTCTGGCCATGGGGCCTACTCCTTTCAGCGCGTGCGGCGGCCGGGAGGGGTCTTCTCCCGTCTCCCTCATCTTCGGGGGGCTCGCACCACCGTCAATCACCCCTTGAGGTGAACGCCGGGAGGATATTGGCGCGGGCAGCGTCCCGGCCCGCCCGGCCCGGCCTCACCTCCCGCGGTGAGACGAGGCCCCGAAAACTCACCCCGCGATTCATTCCCCCGAGGGATTCGCGCCGCGCGGGAACGTCCTATGATCTCTTGCGCATGTGGCCGCAAACCGCCGTTAAAAAACGACAGGCCGACGCGCCCGATAGGGCGAGGAGCCTGGGCACCCTTCCGCCCGACGCCGAAGCGGAGGTCCAGGACCTCCGCCGCCGTGTCTCGGAGTTCCAGGCCGCCGCCGTCCGGGAGAAGCGCTCGGAGGAGGTCCTGCGGGCGAGCGAGGAACGCTTCCGCCGGGTCTTCGAGGAAGGGCCCCTCGGCATGGCGATGTCGGACGCCTTCTTCCGGTTCACCCGGGCCAACGCCGCCTTATGCAGGATGCTCGGCTACTCGGAGAGGGAGCTGACGGCCCTGACCTTCAGGGACATCACCCACGCCGACCATCTCAACGGGGACGCTCGAGGCGATGAAGAAGCTCCTCCGCGGCGAGATCGCCGTTTATCGGACCGAAAAGCTCTATGTCCGCAAGGACGGGGAATCCGTCTGGGGGGCGGCGACCGTCACGGCCGTCCGCGACGCGGGGGAGAGTTCCAGCACTTCCTGGCCATGGTCGAGGACATCTCCGCCCGCAAGCAGGCCAGCCGCGCCCTCGCCCTGAGCGAAAAGGAGATCAGGAAGCTCCAGGAGAACGAGGAGAACTACCGGATGGTCTTCGAGCTGGCGAACGACGCCATCTTCCTGATGGACACGGAGCGGTTCACCAGCTGCAACTCCGGCACCCTGCAGGTCTTCGGCTGCGCGGCGAAAGAGGACATCGTCGGCCACTCCCCCTGGGAGTTCTCGCCCGCCCGCCAGCCCGACGGCCGGGATTCGAAGGAGAAGGCCCAGGAGCTCATCGCCGCCGCGTCCGGGGGCCAGCCGCAAAGGTTCTTCTGGCTCCACACCCGCAAGGACGGCACCCCTTTCGAGGCCGAGGTCTCGCTGACGGCGCTCGTCCTGTCGGGGAAGCCCCAGATCCTCGCCGTCGTCCGGGACACGACCGAGAGGACCCAGGCCGAGCGCCTCCAGAACGCCGTCTACCGGATCGCCCAGGCCGCCGACGAGTCCGCGAACCTGGACGACCTCTACCAGTCCGTCCACGAGACCATCCGCACGGTCATGCCCGCCGGGAACTTCTACATCGCCCTCTACGACGCCGCCCGGGACCTCATCAGCTTCCCCTATTTCGTCGACGAAGTGGACTCTCCGCCGGAGCCCGTCCGGCCCGGCAAGGGGCTGACCGAGTACGTCATCCGGACGGGGCAAGCCCCTGCTCTGCGACGAAGCGACGGACATGGAGCTTCGCGGCCGCGGCGAGGTCGAGGTCGTCGGCGCGCCCTCCTCGATCTGGCTCGGCGTGCCGCTCATCGTCGAGAAGAAGACGATCGGCGTCATGGTCGTCCAGCACTACTCCGACCCCAAGGCCTACGGGCCGCGCGAGCTCCGCATGCTCGAGTACGTCTCGTCCCAGGTCGCCAGGAGCATCGAGCACAAGAGGACCGAGGACGCGCTGAAGAAGAACGAACAGCGGCTGTCCCTCCACATCCGGCAGACGCCGATGGGCGCCATCGAGTGGGACACGGGCTTCCGCGTCCTCCAGTGGAACCCGGCCGCGGAGAGGATCTTCGGCTATCCCGCCGCGGAGGCCGTCGGCCGGCACGCCTCGCTCATCGTCCCCGAACCCTTCCGCGAGCACGTCGACCGCGTCTGGCAGGACCTCATGACCGGGCGGGGCGGCGTCCGGAGCACGAACGAGAACTCGACCAAGGATGGCCGGAAGATCTTCTGCGAGTGGTACAACACCCCGCTCAAGGACGGAGAGGGCCGGACGATCGGGGTCGCCTCCCTCGTCGAGGACGTCACCGAGAAGAAGAAAGCCGAGGAGGCCCTCCGGGACAGCGAGGAGCTCTACCGGAAGCTCCTGACCTCCATCCCGGACATGATCCTCCGGACGGACCTCGACGGCAAGATCCTGTTCGCGAACGACGTCGCCGTCCGGTCGGGCGGTTTCGTCAGCGGCGCGGACCTCGCCGGCCGGAGCATCTTCTCCTTCGTCGCCCCCGAGGACCTCGAGATCGCCAGGTCGGGCGCCAAGGCCATGTTCGGCCGGCGCATCCCTCCCCTCGAGTGCCGCCTCGTCCTCAACGGGGGGCACAAGGTCCTCTACGAGATCAACGGGGCCGTTCTCCGCAACCCGGACGAGACCCCCTACGGGATGGTCTTCCTCTGCCGCGACATCACCGACCGCAAGCAGGCCGAGACGGACCTCCACCAGAGCGTGCGACGGCTCCGCGAGACCCTGAAGGCGGCCATCGACTCCCTGGCCTCGGCCATCGAGATGAGGGACCCGTACACGGCCGGCCATCAGGAGCGGGTGACCCGGCTGGCCACGGCCATCGCCCGGGAGATGAAGCTCGAGGACGAGCGGATCGAAGCGATCCAGATCGCCGGCATCATCCACGACATCGGCAAGCTCTATGTCCCGGCCGAGATCCTCAGCAAGCCGACCAAGCTGAACGAGCTCGAATACTCGATGATCAAGATGCACGCCCAGGTCGGCTACACCATCCTCAGCAAGATCGATTTCCCCTGGCCGATCGCCAACATCGTCCACCAGCACCACGAGTACGTCAACGGCTCGGGCTACCCGCGGGGGCTCGCGGGGAAGGACATCCTGCTCGAGGCCAAGATCCTGTGCGTCGCCGACGTCGTCGAGGCCATGTCCTCCCACCGTCCCTACCGCCCGGCGCTCGGCCTCCAGGCGGCCCTCGACGAGATCGCCCAGAAGAGGGGCATCCTCTTCGACCGCGAGGTCGTCGACGCCTGCCTGCGGCTCTTGTCGGGCAAGGACTTCAAGTTCGACTAGGAGCGGCCCGGCGGACCGTTGACGCGGCCCGCGGCGCCTGTTATCCTTCGCCTGCCAAAATGATCGACACGGGACGCCGCGCGCGGAGAAGGACGAGGCCGGCCGCCGTACGGGCCGCGGCGCGGCTGGCCCTCCTCCTCGTCCCGGTCCTTTCCGGGTCTCTCGCCGCCCGCGCCGAACCCGTCAGGGAATTCCGGCCGTGCTGGGCCGTGGCCGCGCCCCACGGGGGCCGCCCGGCGCTCGTCGTCCTGCGGACTTTCGTCCAGGGCCGCGCCCGCCGCTGCCTCGTCCTCGACCCCGCGACGCTCGCGACCGGCCTGCGGGACGCCGCCGACCTCGACGTCGAGCCGTCCGCGCGCGAGGCCGTCGAGAAGCGATTCGCCCCCGCGCCGTACTTCGACGCCCTCCGCGACGCCGCGGCCGGCGGCGCCGCCGTCCAGAACGCCGGGCTCAGCCATCTCCTCGCCTCGCCGCCGGGGGTCGTCCTGACGGTCGACCTCTGCCCGTCGCGCAAGCCCATGGACCGCCGGCTCTTTACCGAGGTCGTCCGGGAGCTCGGTGGGGAGCAGAGGCCGGTCCCCGTGGCCGTGGCCGTGACCGGCGTCTGGATGGAGGAGCACCCGGCACGACCTCGACTTCCTCAAGGCCCTGGAGAGGTCGGGGGAGGTCTCGATCACCTGGATCAACCATTCCTACCACCACCGCTGGGACAAGGCCCTGCCCCTCAACCACAATTTCCTCCTGGAGAAAGGGACGGACGTGGCGGCCGAGGTCCTCCGGACGGAGGCGGCGATGATCGAGCGCGGCCTCGTCCCCTCGGCCTTCTTCCGCTTCCCCGGGCTCGTCTCCGACCGCGAGCTCCTCCTCACGGTGGAGTCGTTCGGCCTCGTCCCCGTCGGCAGCGACGCCTGGCTCGGGAAGAACGAGTGGCCGCGCGAGGGCAGCATCGTCCTCGTCCACGCCAACGGGAACGAGCCGGTCGGTGTCGCCCGCTTCCTGAAGCTCCTCCGCGAGGAGCGGCCGAGGATCGTCCGGCACGAGTGGCTGCTCCTCGACCTGCGCGAGGCCACGGTCGCCCGGGAACGGACGCGGGAACCGCGCTAGCCGGGCCGGCGGCGGCCCTCGGTCCCGGCCGCCCTCCTCATTTCACGGTGACGGACTTGGCCAGGTTGCGCGGCTTGTCGATGGGCCGGCCGAGCTTGTCGGCGATGTAGTAGGCGATGAGCTGTCCGGCCACGGCGGCGAGGATGCCGAACTTGCCGTCGTTGCCGGTCCGCACGGCGATCGTCCCGGGCCGGCGGCGCAGGACGGGGTTGTTGGTGATGGGGATGATCCTGGCGCCGCGGGCCTCGACCTCCTTGGTGTTCGAGACGATGTCCGCGTCGCTGTTGTTGATGATGCTGACGACGGGGGTGCCGTCCTCGATGAGGGCGATGGTGCCGTGCTTGAGCTCGCCGCCCATCATGCCCTCGGCATGGATGTAGCTGATCTCCTTGATCTTGAGGGCGATCTCGCGGGCCACGGGGTAGGTCAGGCCGCGGCCGATGACGTAGAGGTCGGGGGCGGACGCGACCGGCTCCGCGATCCTCCGGATGTCCTCGCGCCGGCGCAGGAGGCCCCGGATCCGGAGGGACAGGTTGCTGAGGTCGACCTTGAACCCGAACTCCTGGGCCAGGCGGAGCATGAACGCCGACTGGCTGACGAAGGCCTTGGTGCTGGCGACGCAGACCTCGGGACCGGCCAGGAGGTTCAGGCTGAGGTCGGACATCCGCTGGATGGTCGAGTAGGGGACGTTGACGAGGCTGGCCACCCGGCCGCCGCACTCCCGGGCGTACTTGAGGGCGTCGATGACGTCCATCGTCTCGCCGCTCTGGCTGAGGGCGACGATGAGGGTCTCGCCGTCGACCTTGGCGAAATGGCGGAACTCCGAGGCGATCAGGGTCTGGTTCTCGACGCCGACCTGGTGGAGGAAATAGGCCCCGAGGAGCGAGGCGTGGTAGGACGTGCCGCAGGAGGCGAAGATGATCTTCTTCGAGCGGCGGACGAGACGGACGAGCCGGTCGAAGGCCGGCTTCTGGTCGTGGTCGAGGGAGAAGAGCAGCCGGTCCACGGCCGCGGGCTCCTCCAGGATCTCCTTCATCATGTAATGCTTGAAGGTCCCCCGGACCGACGATTCCTGCTGGGCCGGGAACGTCCGCAGCGGCTTCGCGACGGCCCGGCCGCGGCGGTCGAAGAAGCGGAAGCCGTCGGCGCGGACGACGGCGTACTCGTCGTTCTCGAAGAAGGCCGCCCGGCGGGTCAGGTCGGAGAAGGCGTAGATGTCGGAGGCGACGATGTTCATGCCGGGCGAAACGCCCAGGACGAGGGGCGAGTCGCGCTTCAGGGCGTAGATCTCGTCGCCGCCCTTGAGCATGAGCAGGACGGCGAAGGTCCCCTGGGCCTCGCGCATGAAATCGGCGACGACGGCCCGCATCGGCTTCGACCGCAGGCCGTCCTCGAAGAAGTGGCTGATGACCTCGGAATCGGTCTGGCTCGCGAAGCGGTGGCCCCGGCGGAGGAGCCTCTTCTTCATGTCCTCGAAATTCTCGATGATGCCGTTGTGGACGACGGTGACCGAACCGTCGCAGGAGGCGTGGGGGTGGGCGTTCGCTTCGGTGACGCCGCCGTGCGTCGCCCAGCGGGTGTGGGAGATGCCGGCCCGGGTCAGGCCGCGGCCGTCGACCCGGATCGACCCGACGGCCTTGACGAGGTCGCGTCCGTCATAATAGCCGTAGGAATCGTAGCCGCGGTACTCGAGGCGCTTGAGCCGCTCGAGAAGAAGCGAGACGGGGAAGTCCCTGCGGGAGACGATGCCGACGATACCGCACATGCTTCCTCCGCGGGGATTCCCTTCTCAAACCCGTGACAACACTATAGGGCAAAAGCCTCCGGATGGTCAAGAATTGGCCAGGCGGGATGTGCGCCAATTCCGTTAACTATATTTATAGTCTTCACGTTATGGGATTCGCCGTCCTTCCGGAGCGGACTCTCGAACGGGCAACGGCGGGGCTGATTAATGTCCATAATCCGCACATGCCCGGGGCCTTCGCTCTCCGTACTCGAAGGCGGGTCGCGGAGCCCGGCCCAAGACCCGGCCGGGCTTGAATTCACGCGGCCCATGGAT
The DNA here is from genome assembly GCA_963805045.1 of Candidatus Aminicenantota bacterium. GTDB lineage: Bacteria > Acidobacteriota > Aminicenantia > Aminicenantales > Saccharicenantaceae > DATKJS01. The sequence continues at coordinate 71,421 of CAWDTC010000009.1, read as the reverse complement.
TACGATGCCCGGCGATGGACATTCCCGACGCATCGCCCTCAAGCCAGTCGTCATCTGCGGCCTGGCCGTGGCCGCTCTCTCCGCGTGCCGGCCGGCCCGGACGCGCGGGCCCGGAGGCGGCGGCCGAGGCCGTCTTTTCCAGGCCTGGCGTCACCGAGGGAGCCCGGCGTGGCCATTCTCGTCCGCAAGGGCGGGCGGACCGTCTTCGAGCGCGGCTACGGCAGTCGCGGACCTCCGGACGGGACGCCCGATCGACGGCCGCACGAATTTCCGGCTGGCCTCGGTGACGAAGCAGTTCACGGCCGCGGCGGTCATGCTCCTCGTCCACGACGGGAAGCTCCGCTACGAGGACAGCCTGGCCTCCCTCCTCCCCGGCTTTCCCGATTACGGCCGCGCCATCACCGTCCGCCATCTCCTCAACCACACCTCGGGCCTGCCGGATTACGAGGACCTCATGGCGCCGGCCGATCCGTCCGTGCCCGTGGAAGAAGCCCAGATCACGGACGCCGGGGTCCTCGCCCTCCTCGAGAAGCAGGCGGCGGGAAAGTTCGCGCCCGGGACCCGCTGGTCCTACAGCAATTCGGGTTACGTCGTGCTCGGGCTCATCGTGGCCCGGGTCTCGGGGCGGTCCTTCCCCCAATTCCTGCGCGACCGCATCTTCGTCCCGCTCGGCATGACGGACACCGTGGCCCACGTCCGCGGCCGGGACGAGGTCCCGCGGCGGGCCTATGGCCATACCAAGGAGGCCGGGGCCTGGCGCGAAACCGACCAGAGCCCGACCTCGGCGACGCTCGGCGACGGCGGCGTCTATTCGTCGCTCGAGGACCTCGCGAGGTGGGACGAGGCGCTCCGCCTCCACACGCTCCTCAGCGAATCGGAGATGCGGCCCGCTCTCGAGCCGGTGAGCGTCCCCGAGGCGGGGCCCGTGGGGCCGGACGGCGCGGCCGCCGCCTACGGCTTCGGCTGGTTCCTCGACCCCTGGCAGGGCCGGCCGCGGATGTGGCACTACGGGGAGACGATCGGCTTCCGGACGGCCATCCAGCGCTTCACGCGGGACGGCGTCACGGCCGTCGTCCTCGCCAACCGCGCCGACCTCGACGCGCAGGCGCTGGCGCTCCGGGCGGCGGAGCCGTTCCTGGGAAATTCTGGAAAGTGAGGGGGCCGGGAGGCTCAGGCGCCCGGCGCGGACGTCGGGACCCCGCCGTTCGTCCCGTAGAGGTGCTTGATCAGGGCCAGGACCTTCCGCGACGTCAGGCGGAGGAATTCGACCCCGAGCTCGAAGAAGCCCGTCCCCGTCTGCCGGTCGACCCACGTGACGCGCGCCTCGACCGTGACGGCCTCGCCGACCCGCTCGAGCTCGATGCGGAGCTTGAGGACGTCGCCGACCTCGAACCGCACGCCCGAAAGGAGCCTGGCGCCGCCGGTCGAAAGGTCGTAGGTCCGGGCCCGGACGGCCCGGCCGCCGCGCGCGGCCGAGACGGGCCGGATGGTCACGGCGCTCTCGTCGAGGAAACGGGGCCTCTTGCGTCTCTCCACGCCGAATGTCCTTTCCGGGCGGACGGCCGCCCACCGGCCATTCTGGGGCCGCGGGCCCGACGGGCGCCATCGCCTCGAACGGTGATTCGGGGGATGATTTTCGACGCCTTGACAGGCCGGCGCCGGGGGCACTATCATCCGGGGCATCGGGGTGCGGCGAACATGAGGCAAGATCGACTGGCATTTCTCGGGATCCTCCTGGGCGCGGTCGCGCTGGCGGCCGCGATCCCGTCCGGCGGGAACGGCGGGACGGGGGTCCTCCTCCCGGACGGCCGCGAGTTCGTGTCCTGGGAGAAGCCGCTCGAGTTCTCGAGGACATACTACGTCGACAACCGCGACCCCCGCGCCGCCGACACGAACCCCGGCACGAAGGAGCTCCCGTTCCTGACCATCAACCGGGCGGCGCAGGCCCTCGCAGCCCGGCGAGCGCGTGGTCATCATGGAGGGCGTCTATCGCGAGCGCGTCGACCCGGCGCGCGGCGGCTCGGGCCCCGACAGGATGATCAGCTACGAGGCCGCGCCCGGGCGCCGCGGTCGTCGTCAAGGGCTCGCGGCTGGTCGAGACCGGATGGCAGCCGTCGGCCGGCTTCAAGCTCGACGCGCCGCGCCGCGGCCCTGGCCAAGGTCGAAGATCTACCGCCGCTCCCTCGAAGACCTCGATTTCCAGCGGTTATAACCCGTTCGGCATGGCCAGCATCATGCAGGACCGTGTCTACCTCATGCCCAAGCCGGAGGAGCTGTGGCGGCATCTCGTCCGCCGCGGCATGGTCTTCGTCGACGGCCGGCGCCTCAGGCCAGGTCGAGCTCTACCGGGACCTGGCGGGCGCGGACGGCGCCTTCTGGTGCGAGCACGACGGGCTCGCCATCCACGTCCGCCTCCCCGGCGACGAGGACCCGGCCCGGCACGAGGTGGAGCTCGCCGTCCAGGAGCAGGTCTTCGCGCCGCGGACGCAGGGCCTCGCCTACATCCGCGTCAAGGGGATCACGTTCGAGCACGCGCGCCAACGCCTTCCCCGTGCCGCAGCGCGGCCTGGTCTCCATGAGCCGCGGCCATCACTGGGTCTTCGAGGACTGCGCCTTCCGGCACGCCAACGGCGTCGCCCTGGATATCGGCGCCCAGGACTGGGACATGGAGACGCCGGCCGTCGTCGGGCACGCCGTCGTCCGCCGCTGCCACGTCGACGACGCCGGCGTGTGCGGGATCGCCGGGATGGCCGTCCAGGACACGCTCATCGAATCGAACCTGATCGAGCACGTCGGCGACCGCGACGTGGAGCTGGCCTGGGAGACCGGCGGCATCAAGCTGCACGCGACGAAGAACTGCCTGATCCGCGGGAACGTCATCCGCCACACCGTCCATGCCGAGGCCATCTGGCTCGACTACGAGAACGCGAACACGCGCGTCACCGGGAACGTCATGGGCGACAACCTGGAGACGCTCCGCGGCGGCATCTACCTCGAGGCCTCCCACTTCCCCAACATGATCGACGACAACATCATCTGGAAGGCGACCGAGGGCGCGGGCGGCGGCTCCTACAACATGCCCGGCCACGGCGGCTGGGGCATCACCGTGGACGGGAGCGACGAGACGATCGATCGCCCACAACCTCATCGGCCTGCCCAGGACGCGGCCATCAAGTTCCGCACGATCGAAAGCCGGATCGTCACCGGGCGCGGCGGGACGACCCGCTGGAACAAGGTCCTGAACAACATCTTCTACCGCTGCGGCAAGTCCATCGACCTCGCGAACCGCGACAACACCGTGGACGGCAACCTCTACACCAAGGACTGGGGCGAGGTCCGGGACGAGACGCGGGGGGTCGGGCGCGGCCTGAACTGGCTGCCCGACTCGGGCACGACGCTCCAGCTCGACCTCGAGTCCTGGCGCAGATTCTTCGGCTTCGACAAGAACGGGGCCTATGCGGACATGGCCATCGACGTCGACCTCGACGCGCTGACCATGACCTGGTCGGTGCGGGGCGCGCTGGCCCAGTTCCCCGCCGGCAAGCACTTCGGGTCGGACCTCATCGGCCAGCCGGCCCCGGGCGGCATCCGCAAGCCCGGGCCGCTCGTGCGCGTCCCGGATTCGCCGCTCAAGGTGAGCATCGACCCGCGCCGCGGGGCCAGCCATTGACCGACGACCGAACGCCATGACCAAGACGCGGATCCTGACGAAGACCATCCTCATCGTGTCTTTCGTCAGTCTCTTCACCGACGTCGCGAGCGAGATGCTCTATCCGGTCATGCCGGTCTACCTGCGTTCCATCGGCTTCTCTGTCTTGCTCATCGGCATCCTGGAGGGTCTGGCCGAGGCGACGGCCGGGCTGAGCAAGGGCTATTTCGGCCACCTGTCCGACGCGCGCCGCTCGCGGGTCCCCTTCGTCCGCTGGGGCTACACGCTGAGCGCCTTCTCCAAGCCGATGCTGGCCGTCTCCCGCTTCCCGCCGTGGATCTTCCTGGCCCGCACCCTCGACCGCCTCGGCAAGGGCGTCCGCACGAGCGCCCGGGACGCCATCCTGAGCGACGAGACGACGCCCGCGCACAAGGGGAAGGTCTTCGGCTTCCACCGGGGCATGGACACCGTCGGCGCCGCCATCGGCCCCTTCTTCGCCTTGCTCTTCCTCACCGCCCACCCCGGCCGCTACCGCTGGCTGTTCCTCATCGCCTTCATCCCGGGGCTCGTGGCGGTCTCGCTGACCTTCCTGCTCCGCGAGAAGCGGCCGGACGGCCCTCCCGCCGGAGCAGCGGCCGGGCCGAGCCCCGGTGTTCTCTCCTTTCTCAAGTACTGGCGGAAGGCCCCGGAGGGTTTCCGCCCCCTCGTCACGGGACTCCTCCTCTTTACGCTCTTCAACAGCTCCGACGCGTTCCTCCTGCTGGCCGTGAAGGGCCGGGGTTTCTCGGACGCGGAGATGATCGGCTTCTACATCTTTTACAACCTCGCGTACGCGCTGCTCTCGTTCCCCGTCGGCGCGATCGCCGACCGGATCGGGCTCCGGACGATGGTCGTCATCGGGCTCCTGACCTTCTCCGTCGTCTACTTCTTCTTCGGCTTCGCCGTCTCGGCCCCGGCCTTCGGCGCCCTGTTCCTGCTCTACGGGCTCTACGCCTCCGCGACCGAGGGGATGGCCAAGGCCCTCATCTCGAACCTGGCCGCCAAGTCCGACACGGCCACGGCCTTGGGCTTCTTCAACGGCCTGGCCAGCCTCGCCGCCATGCTTGCCAGCACCCTGGCCGGCCTCCTGTGGTCCGCCATCGGCCCGAAGGCGATGTTCATGGTCTCCGGCGTCGGAGCGTTCGCCGTCGCCGTCTTCCTGGGCTTCGTGCTCAGGCGCGCGGCGCCCGACGTTCCTTGACATTTCCCGCCCATCATCTATACTTCCTGAGTCATGACACGAACGAAGCTCCTCGAGCCGGCCCGTTGGCTGTTGGTGGTTTCCCTGTCGGTATTGGGCGCGTGCGGGAAGCAAACCGGGGGGGCGAACACGCTCCCGCAGGCGACCCCGCCGACGCTCGCCGTCGGATACGCGCACGCCGTCGCCGTCAGGACGGACGGCACGCTCTGGACGTGGGGGTGGAACGCCTACGGCCAGCTCGGGGACGGCACGACGACGGACAGCTACGCGCCGGCCCAGGTCGGCTCCGACACCCAATTGGGCGACCGCGGCCGCCGGCTACGGCCACAGCGTCGCCGTCAAGAAGGACGGCACGCTTTGGGCCTGGGGGGCCAACGGCTTCGGGCAGCTCGGCGACAACACGGCGACCAGCCGGACGACGCCCGAGGAGATCGGCACGGACACGACCTGGCGCTTCGTCGCCGCGGGGGCGTTCCACACGGTCGCCATCAAGACCGACGGCACGCTTTGGGCCTGGGGACTCAACGGCTCGGGGCAGGTCGGCAACGGCTCGAGCACGACCGCCTACAAGCCGGTCAAGATCGGCGACGGCACGAACTGGCATTCGGTCGCGGCCGGTTACGGCCACAGCGTCGCCGTAAGGGGCGACGGCACGCTCTGGGCCTGGGGGCTCAACACCAACGGCCAGCTCGGCAACGGCACGACGACCCTGGCCAGCCAGCCGACCCAGGTCGGCACGGCCACGACCTGGACGTACGCGGGGGCCGGCTATTATCACACCGTCGCCTTCAAGAGCGACGGGACGCTCTGGGCCTTCGGCTGGAACGCGTTCGGCCAGGTCGGGAACGCGACGACGACGGACGCCACGAGCCCCGTTGAGATCGGCACGGCCGCCGACTGGCAATCCGTCATCGGCGGCTCCGGACACACCCTCGCGGTCAGGACCGACGGCACGCTCTGGTCATGGGGGAACGACAGCAACGGCCAGCTCGGCGACGGCGGGACGACGGCGACCGACGCCCCGGCCGAGGTCGGCACGGACGCCAACTGGCAGACCATCGCCGCGGGCTACGAGCACACCGTCGCCGTCAAGAGCGACGGCACGCTCTGGACCTGGGGCTGGAACGGTTATGGCCAGCTCGGCAACGGCACGACCGCGGACAGCGGCACGCCGGCCCAGGTCGGCACGGCCACCGGCTGGCAATGACCCGGGCGCCTAGCGCACGGACCCCGGATCGCGAAAACCTCCCTCCAGGTTGCGGCCTCAGGTCCGTCCTGCGACGTCTCAAGCAGCAGCGCCGGGACGGAGTTCTCGTCCGACGCCCAATCCCAGAGCACGCCCATCACCCACCATCGTCCGCCGTCGAACCACAGCTGCATGCTGTTGATCGCCGCGGGCGAAGGGCGGCTGACCCAAGGCATGGGTGCTGGCATAGGCGCTGGCGACGTGGGCCAAGCGGCCGAACCGGAAGACCTCCCTGCCGGTCTCGTATTCGTAGAAATCCTCGGCCGCGAGCCGCGGGCCGGTGGACGCGATGAACTCCTCGGTGGAAAAGACGGCCAGGCCCGGCGTCGGCGGCCGGCCGGCCGGGGCCCCCGCCGGGAGCCCGCGCATCATCCGGGCCGTGGGGTGCATCAGGAAACGTTCGCGCGCCCAGTCCTTGGGGCCTGCGGGTCCCGAAATGACGTCATAGATCGCGCGGATGATCGCGTCCAGCGATTCCACGTCCTTTTCGTAGTCCATGCCCCTCTCCCTTCGAACGCGATCTCAATACCAGTCCGCCAGGATGAACCCGACGCCGATCCGGTTGACCTTGCGGTTGTAATCGAGCAGGCTCTCACCGTAGCCGAGGTAGTACTGGACGTAGCCGCCGATCGTGGCGAAGAGCGGGAAGCTCCACTCGACCTGGATGGCGCCCTTGTTCCCACCGAAATCCAAGTTGTCGCGGACCATAACCGCGAAGCGGTGCTTCTTGACGAAATAGTAGCCCCAAACCTCTCCATATCCCATGTACTTGTAGATCCCGAGATTGTCGTCGTCCTGCGGGCTTTCGGGCAGCCGGTACCACCCCTTGACCAGGATCGACAGGCTTCCCCGCTCGAGCCCGACGCCGGCCACCAGCCGGTTCCAGCTCCGGGAGAGGGGCTCCGACTGGCCGTTCGACTGGTGGTTGATGCCGGCCTGGATGAAACGCACTTTCATCCCGAGCAGGCTGAAGCGCGTCCTGAAGTTGAGCAGGGCCTCCGGTTCATAGTTCGTCTCGCGGAAGGGCGAGCTGTCGCTGAAATTGTAGAGTTGCCAGAAGGACCTCTGGGTGTAGGCGACCCACAGGTCGACGTCTTTACCGAAGACGTCCTGCCAGAGCTTGGCTTTGAAGCTCAGCTGGAACGTGAATTCGGGCTTGGTCAGCGTCTTGGGCGGGTCGAGGGCCTGCCAGGGGGCCAGGTTGGGCGAGCTGTTGTAGGAGAAGACCAGGGCATAGTTGGAGCGGTGGAAGGTCACGGAGGGCCGGCCGGCGCGCGTCTTCTTGTCCAGGTGCCAGAGCTCGGTGAAGTAAGAGGGTTTCTCGTCGGTCGCGGCCGCGAGCCCGCCCGCGGCGAGGGCCGTCAGGGCGGCCAGGACCAGGGGGAGTGCGATCCAATGCTTTCGTGATATCGCCATTCGTGCCGGCCTTTCCTCCCGGAAGCGCGCGCTTGGTCTCGACATGCCGGAAGGGGCAATGGTCGGATGAGGTCCGCGTTATTCTGCGACGTGGCCAGAAGTCGCGCCGGCCGATGACCCTTTTCCTTCTTTCTTTATGAGGAACGTATATCACCGCCTTCCGGCCTCTGTCAACGGACTGTAGATGCTGATAGGCCCACCGCCAAATCCACATGAAGACGAGGCCCTTCCGGGTGACACGTCCAGGAGGCTCTTAAGGCACCGAACGCTTCGAGCGAGGTGTTAACTTGAGATTTGGAAACATCCGGAAGAACGATTCGACCGAGCGGTCGCTCCCATCGAACAGTTCGAGTTCGTCATTCGGCAAGCCGTAGCGCATCCAAAGATCGCGTGTTGCGTTGCGGGCGGCTTCAAGAAACGCGTCGGCGCTCGGGTATCGCCGGTCTTCGAGGGCAAGGAACTCCAGCACCTCGCTCCTCTCTTTGCTAATGACCGCAAGAACTCGCACCATCGCCGCCTCACATTCGCGGATGGGGGATGCCCTCTCCGGGGCCGCCATGATGATATCGCCGGCCATGGCCGCCCGTCAATAAGACGTTCGGCGGCGGAGACGCGCATCCTCGCTGACATGCATCGTGATATGGGGACACCCTCAAGGATAATTAGAATGCTCCTGGCCTGACTCGAACAGGCGACAAACGCATCAGGCATGTCGGCCTCCCATTGACTTTCCTCCCTAACGGCGCTATCCTTCAGCCAAGAAAGAAGAGGGGATTTCACGTGGCCATCACGTGCCCGAAATGTCACGCTGAGAATCCCGATACCAAGCAGTTCCGTGCTGATTGCGGGACGAAGGTGTTCCTTTGTCCGGTGACATCCCTGCATAGGAGGTGAGAATCTTTCCGTGCCCGACACATTGGGAGGGGGAATAGCAAGAGTGGTCCGCTACTCCAGAGTCAAGTGGAGGGTCTTTCCTCAGGGAGGAAACGTGAAGAAAAAGCCTCATCGTACTTTCCGTTCTGATGCTTTCCGTATCTCTCACGGCTCAGGTGAGGACCGGGACCATTTGGGGACATGTCACTGATACGCAGGGCGCGCCTCTTCCGGGCGTCTCCGTGACTTTGAAGTCCCCGTTTTCGGCCCCGATGGTTTCCGTCACCGACGAGCAGGGGATTTTCCGATTTCCGTCGATCGAGCCGAGCAACAAGTACGCCCTGACGGCCGAGCTGCAGGGATTCAAGAAGCAGGAAAAAACGGGCATCATCGTCGTCGTCGGAACGCAATCCAGGATCGACCTGATCATGGAACAGGGCAAGATCGAAGAGGAGGTGACGGTCGTCGCCGTCACCCCGACGGTCGACGCCAAAAAGACCTCGGTCGGCAAGAACGTCACCCAGGAGATCCTGCAGTCCCTGCCGACGGCCAGAGACCCATGGAACGTCATGCAGATGGCGCCCGTCGATCAGCATGGACCGCGAGAACGTCGGCGGCAGCGAATCCGGCCAGCAGGCCGCCTTCTATGCCAAGGGCGACCCGACCGGCGGCAATAACAATGTCTGGGCCATTGACGGCGTCGTCGTCACCGACCCGGCGGCCATCGGCGGATCCCCGGCTTACTGGGACTTCGACTCGTTCGAGGAAATGAACGTCGTCACCGGCGGCGCGGATGTCACCGTGCAGACAGGCGGCATCGCCTTGAACATGGTCACTAAACGCGGCGGCAACAAGGTCACCCTCGGCGGCCGTTTCTACGTGACCGACAGCGCCTTCCAGGCGAACAACCTGACCCAATCCCTGAGAGACCAAGGCGTGACGGGCATCAACAAGATCAATCAGATCAAGGACTACGGCTTCAACCTGGGCGGCCCGGTCATCAAGGACAAGGTCTGGCTGTGGATGTCCTACGGCGTCCAGGACATCAACTCGCTCACCATCGATGGCGTCTCCGCAGAGGCCGGTCCTCACAAACTATAACTTCAAGCTGAACCTGCAGCTCATCCCCTCGAACCGGTTCGAGGCGTTGTTGATTGCCGGCAAGAAAACATTCCTCGGGCGGAGCTCGAGCTCGTCGTTCCCCGACGGGGTTCAACCAGGGAGACCCTTATCATTTCGGCTCGCCCATTATCAAGTTGCAGGACGAGCAAATGTTCGGGAACGACCTGCTGCTGTCCGCCAAGTTCGGCTGGAACGGCAACGCGTTTTCGCTCGTCTCCATGAGCGACCCGAACATGGTCCATCTCACTCAATATGACGCGACCAACGACGTATATAACAACGACGGGTGGTACATCACGAAGCGCCCGATGTACGACTATGACCTTCACACCCAGTACTTCAACGACAAGCTGTTCGGCGTCAGCCACGAGATCAAGCTGGGAGTCGAGTATTCGACCCGCCGCGTGACCACGGACTCCTCGCTCGCCGGCCAGCTCTTTGATTATTACGACCTGTACTGGGGCGCGTTCGACCCCACGGGGGAGGGCAATCCTCAAGTCATCCAGGGGATGAACGAGTTCGAGCTCTTCCACCGTGTCAACCTTGACTGGAACGTCAAGCAGTTCTCGGCTTTTGCCCAGGACACGGTCACGTCCGGCCGGTTCAACTTCCTTTTGGGCCTCCGCTTCGACCATCAGACACCTTCGATCAACAGCAGTACCTACGCATCTGTCGATAACAATCCCGTCTGGGCTCAATATTTCGACCCGGCGGTCTCGACGGCCCTCGCGGCTTTCATGCCCAGCATTACCGTTCCCGCGGTTTCTCCCAACTATCACTGGAATGTCTGGTCGCCGCGCCTCGGCATCACCTATGACCTCTTCGGCAACGGCAAGACCATCCTCAAGTTGAGCGGCTCGATGTACGGAGACTTCATGGGCACGGGCATGGCCAGTTACTTTAACCCGCAGGGGACCGGCGGCTGGATGTATTTCTACTGGCTGGACGGCTTTAACGGATTCAACTCAGACGGCTCTTTCAGAGCATTGACCCCGAACGGCACGGTCCAAGGCAACGAACTCTTCAGCTACTATCCGGGTACGTATTCGCCCATGCCGCTCCTTGTCTCAAACGGGAGCGGCGGCTACACCGTCAATCCGGATTTCGTCTCCCAGCAGCAGTTCATTAACTGGGGCGGCTTCAACCAGTTTTCTTCGGCGACAACGCCTTCCCCCTACACGGTCAATCCGAACGCCACGTCGAGCCATACGTGGGAACTGTTGGCCACTCTAGAACACGAGCTTCTGCCGGACTTCAACGTCTCCCTGGAAGCCACCTATCGGAAGTACGATCATTTCAGCTGGGATGCTCCCTATTACGCCAATGGCCCCTATGGAGACTATTCCATCAACGGCCAGAACGTGGTTCTGGGACCCGGCGACTATTCGCCCGCCGGCACCATCCCCTCGTCCATTACCTACACCGATACAAATGGCAACACGCAGACCGTGAACCTGGGCGCCGGCACCGGACGTACTTTCTACCTCCTGCAGTCCGCGTTCCAGGGCACTCCTTACAGCATCCACACTCTCAACACCAACTACAACACGTACTGGGGCGTTGACCTGACCTTCAACAAGCGGCTGACCAACAAGTGGATGCTGGACGGCTCCCTATCCTACATGGACCAGAGGCAGCATTACGGCAACGGGTACACAGACCCGACGAATCTGTGGGCCCTCCAGGACACGCTTACGGCTCCGGCCTTGGGCGGCGGCTCGGGCAAGATCAGCGCCTATATCTTCTCGCATTGGATGCTCAAGCTCGAAGGCCTCTACCAGCTGCCCATGGGTTTCGACGTCTCCTTCACCTTCAACGCCCGTGCGGGCCACATCATTCCCCACTACATGACCATCGTCGATTATGCCTACTCGGAGACGAACCCCGCCGACACGAGTCTCACGACCTGGCTGGATGTCTTCGGGCACCAGTCCCTCCCCGCCTTCTACCAGCTGAACATGCGTCTCGAGAAGATGATCAAGCTGGGCGACATCGGCCGCATGTACCTCATGGCCGACGCTTTTAACGTGACCAACGCCGCCACCATCAACAGACGGTACGACAGGAACGAAGGGACCTATTACATCAACTCGGACGGGTCGACATTCTTCCAGCCCTATGCCAACTACTACAGAGTCAACGAGATCCTGAACCCTTTTATCGCCCGGTTCGGAGTCCGGTTCCAGTTCTGATCTGATTCCCGCAGAAACACGTTCTCAAAGCCCCTCCCCCCGCCCGGGAGGAGGGGCTTTTTCATCCCACCTCATCCGCTCGTCGGCTCATCTTCCCCTGGCCGGCCCGGCATGATAAACTGCCCTGGCGATGAGGGTTATATTACTGATGAAGCGTAAGGCTGGAGCAGGGCTTCTGCTGTTCTTGGCCCTGACCGCCTTAGCCGCAGCCGCGGCGCCTTCGCGGCCGAACCTCTTGCTCATAACAATCGACACTCTGCGTCCGGATCGGCTCGGCTGCTACGGCAGTCGCTATCTCCAGACGCCGGCCATCGACCGGGTGGCCGCATCGGGGGTCGTCTTCACCCGGGCCTTCGCCCACACGCCGCTGACCCTTCCCTCCCATGCGAACATCCTGCTCGGGACGACGCCGCTCCAGCACGGCGTCCACGATAACGGAATTTTCAGGGTTCCCGATGCCCTTCCCAATCTGGCCACGTTCCTCAGGCAATCCGGATACGCCACCGGCGCCGTCGTCGGTGCCTTCCCGCTCGATTCGCGGTTCGGACTGAACACGGGTTTCGAGGTCTATGACGATCGCTACGGCACCGGCGCCTCGCTCGACTTCGAGTTCGTCGAGCGGAAGGCCGAGGCCGTCGTCGAGGGCGCCCTGGCCTGGCTGAAGGAGAGGCCCGAGCCATGGTTCCTCTGGGTCCATTGCTTCGACCCCCACCAGCCCTACGAACCGCCCGAGCCGTTCGCGACCAGGTTCAAGGACGACCTCTACAGCGGCGAGGTGGCCTACGTGGACGCGACTCTGGCCAAGCTCTTCGGATACCTGCAGAACTCCGGAAGCGCCGGTTCGACGGTCATTGTCCTTACGGGCGACCATGGCCAGTCCCTGGGAGAGCACGGCGAGGCGACCCACGGCTATTTCGCCTACAATTCCACCCTTTGGGTGCCCTTGATCATTTCGGGGCCCGGAGTCAAGCCGGGCCGCGTGAATCAGAACGTCTGCCACATCGACATCTTCCCCACCGTCTGCGACATTCTCGGCCTGCCGAAGCCGGCCTATCTCCAGGGCCTCTCGCTCCTGCCGGCCATTCGCGGCAAGGAGCTGGCGCCCCGGGTGATCTACTTCGAGTCCCTCTATGCTTATTATCGGCGCGGCTGGGCGCCGCTCCGGGGTTTCCTCGCCGGTCAGAAGAAATTCATCGACCTGCCCATCCCGGAAGTTTATGACCTTGCCGTCGATTTTGACGAAGCCAAGAACCTGGCCGGCGCGGATGTCAGCCGGGAACGGGCCGAATTGCACCGGCTGATCAAGGCCGAGTCCGGGCCTCCAGCGGGCACCGCCTCCAAGCCCCGCCAGGACGCCGAGACCAGGCGCAAGCTCGAGACCCTCGGCTATGTGGGCGGGTTCCAGCCGCCGCCCAAGCAGGATTTCGGGCCGGCAGACGATCTCAAGACTCTCCTCCCCTACAACCGCAAGTTCGAGGAAGCCCAGGACCTCTATTCGAGCGGGAATTCCGGCCGGAGCATCGAACTCCTCCTCCAGATCATCCGGGAGCGCGCGGACTTCGACAATCCCTACCTCTTCCTGGCGACGATCTACGATAAGCAGCAGCGGGGCGCCGAGGCCGAGGCCGTGCTCAAGAAGGGCGCCGAGAGCAATCCGCGCGACTACAAGCTGGCCATCGAATACGGCATCACCCTAGCCGACCGGGGGCGGAATGACGAGGCCATCGCCGTCCTCAACAAGGCGGCGGGCGCCATCGACTGGGACCCCGAGCTCTGGAACTATCTCGGCGTGGCCTACTGGAACAAGGGCAACTTGGAGCAGGCCTTGACAGCGTATGAGCGGGCGCTCTCCCTCGACCCGAAGTACGCCATCGTCCTCACGAATCTCGGCACGGTTCAGGTATCGCTGGCCAGGAAGAACCGGGACCAGGCCGCGCTCAACAGGGCCGAGGACTATTTCAAACGGGCCATCGAATCCGACCCTCGCTATGCCTCCGCCTACAACGGCCTGGGCGCGGTTTACCGCCTCGCCGGGGACCTCGACGGTGCGATCTCTTGCTGGAGCAAGGCCGTGGAACTCGACGCCGGCCACAAGTTCGCTCTTTACAACCTGGGGACGGCCTACCTCGACAAAGGCGACAAGTCCAAGGCCCTGCGCTGCCTGACAACATACAAGGAGCTTTACTATCGCCGCCTTTCGCCGGCAGACAGGGCTGCGCTCGACGCCGATATCGAGATATGCCGGAAAGAACCTTGACCGATTCTCAAGCCAAGAGGAGAGCCGGCAGGACTCCAGACCGCCCCGCCCTCTCACAACCCATCCGAGTCTGAAGGTGAAGAAAAGCTAGAAGACCCCAATCCACGGGCCGTACAGCGATACAGTCGCGAGACTATAAACGGCCTTTTGCCAACTCTCTTTTTCTATATTCATCGACATCGATCGTCATCGGTTCCGCCATCCGGTCCGGGTAGAGTCCCATCTTGATAAAAGAACCGGCCGGAAGGAGGATAGCCGAAAGCCTCCGAATAAGCCGTCACGCCGGTATAATCGGCGATCTGGCGGCCGTTCAGCGATGCTCTTAAGCGCCCCTGATCCCCCCGGGAGAACCGGATCAGAAAAGTGAAGTCCAACCACTTATCCCTGACCTCATCTCGCGTGCTGAAAAGCGTCTGTGTCTTGGGCCCGGAATGGGGTCAAGTCTGTGACAAATCTGCGACACGGGGGCCAGGTCGGGCCTCCGGCCAAGCCGTAGAAATCCCCCTAACCGATTCAGAATCAGTGAATTAAATGAAATGCCCCTGGCCTGACTCGAACAGGCGACGAACGGATTAGGAATCGCATGAGCGGGGGAGGCGGCTCCAGGGGAAAAACGGATTTTCCCCATATGAACGACGTTTTCCTTTTAAGCACCGTTACGCAGAATTAGGCGCGTTTAAGCACGAGTTGTGACATGCTTGTGAGATCGAGTGAGCTGTATATCTTACGGTCAGAAGGCTAGAAGCAGGGCGATTTCATGTTCTTGATATAGTTCAGGGGGGCGGAGAAGACGCGCTGCCCGGTCGGCTGGCGGAGGCCGGGCCGGAGAGTCGTGCGGAATGTGAGGAGGTTACTTGAGGACGACGTCGACCTGGCCTGTGAGCTCGGGATTGTTCTTGGCCGTGACCTTGATCGTGAGCTTGTCGCCCTTCTTGAAGCCGGGGTTCTTGAAGTAGCACTTGGTCCGGAAGCCGATGCGGTTCATCATCGATCCCTCAGCGGATGCAGTGCCCGGGGCGTAGAGTCCGCCCCCGGGTTAGGAGGGACGAAGTCGGACCTCGCTCGGAAAATCTATAGCCACGTATCCAGGAGGCCTTGATGTCCTTCTTCTCGAGGCGCCGGTAGAAGGTGACGTCGTGGATCTCGCCATTGTAGTTCTTCCGGAGTTCCGCGTAGGACGGCATTTTGTATTCCTGGCCGTTGTAGAGCATGACCACGCCTTCGGGCCCAACGATGATGTTTTGTCCCTCCTTGGCCGCGGCCATATAGAGGACGAACATGACGTACGGGCCGTTGATTTCCCGGATGACCCAGGCGGCGTCAACGGCCAGCTTGATGGCCCCCTGCTCATTGGCGAACGCACCCATGCCCAGGTCCTCGGTTTGGGCGAAGGCCGCACCCCCAAGGATCAGCATAGCGAGAAAGACTCTCATCATAGTTTTCATGCGACCCCCTATCTCCACCTCGTTTTGTACGCGAGCAGCGTGCCAGGTTTTGGGTCCCGGATTGATCCCCTGATCAATGTACCACCTCCGAAGAGAGATTTGCAAGCATTGTAGGTCATCGATTAAAGGGATAGCCCCTATCCGTACGTCTCTCCCATTATCACGACATCCGTGATGAGTCTCGCTTCCTCAAAGACCCATAATAAGCCGGATAAGGGGGCAGCGACGATATAAAACCGAACATATAAGCGGAAATCTGGAAAGGAAAACGGAAAGGCTGCCCTTTTTATTGGTTACCCAAGAAATCGCATAACTCGCTCATTCGTCAGCGGCTACCCTATTCGACGGGGGTTACCTGATAAGGGAACTGTGAATCCGAATGTTGGGGGTTCAAATCCCCTCACTCACCCCACCTGTTTTTCCAGTTTTCCCCTGATAACTAAGCAACTTACCTGCTTCTCTGTTTTCTGCGCCAGTAAGCTAGATTAGGCGAGATTACTCACAATTTGTGAAACCTGTATGACACAGGAGCTAGTTCCGGCCTCCGGTCAACCTACAAGAGCCCCCCTAACCGATTCACGGTCAGTGAATTGAATGAAGTGCCCCTGGCCTGACTCGAACAGGCGACAAACGGATTAGGAATCCGCTGCTCTATCCATACTGAGCTACAGGGGCACCCAGCGGAATCGGCCTTACTATAGCCGAAAAGCCCCTCCGTTTCAATTTGACGGCCGGCCGCCGCGGGTTTACAATTCGGTTGGTTCGCCGCGGAGAGTGGAAGCGATGTCTTCATTCACCTTGGAACTGATCCTCCCCACGTGGAAGGCGGCCAAGTGGCAGAAGGGGCTCAGAATGCCCGAGCTGACCCTCCCTCTCCTGGCGGCTCTCACTCCCCCCGAAATCAACGTCATCCTCACGGAAGAGGAAGTCGAGGACGTCGTCTACAAGAGTGGGGTCGACCTGGTCGCCATCAGCTACATGACCCCCTTGGCGGCCAGGGCCTACGAGATCGCCGACGAGTATCGGAAACGGGGAGCCAAGGTCGTGCTGGGCGGCATCCACGCGTCGGCTCTCCCCGAAGAGGCCGGCCGACACGCCGACGCAGTCGTCATCGGCGAGGCGGAAAACGTCTGGCCGTCCCTGCTCGAGGATTTCCGGACCGGCCGGTTGAAGGGCGTCTACCGGGCCGCGGAGCTCTCCGACCTGCGCGGCCTGCCGACCCCCCGCCGGGACCTCCTGAAGAAGGCGATGACCTTTTCCCCCTACTCCATCCAGACGACAAGGGGCTGCCCGTTCGGCTGTCATTTCTGCTCGGTCACCAGGTTCTTCGGCGGGACCTTTCGGACCCGGCCCGTCGAGGAGGTCGTCCGGGAGATCGAAACGGCGGAGAAGAGGACCTGGCTCTTCATCGACGATAACATCATCGGCAACGAACTCTACGCGAAACAGCTCTTCCGGGCCATCGCGCCCCTGGGGATCCGCTGGGCGGGACAGAGCACGACGCTCCTGGCGAAGAACCGCGAACTCCTGGAACTCGCCGCGAAGAGCGGCTGTGTGGGGCTGTTCATCGGTTTCGAATCGCTCAACGAATCGAGCATGCGGGAAGCCAACAAGGGCTTCAACAAGGTCCGGGATTACGAGGAGGGGATCAAGAGATTCCACGACCGCGGCATCCTCGTCCTGGCCTCCTTCATGTTCGGCTTCGACCACGACGACGAGAGTGTTTTCGAGAGGACCGTGGAGTTCCTGATCAGGAACAAGGTCGCCGTCGCCAGCCTGCCCGTCCTCGTCCCCTATCCGGGGACGAATTTCTACCGCCGGATGGAGGAGGAAGGCCGGATCCTGACCCGGGACTGGTCGAAGTACGACTACGGCAACGCCGTCTTCCGCCCGAAGCTCATGGAGCCCGAGATCCTGGAGGAAGGAGCCCGGCGGGCGGCCGCCGAATTCTATTCGCGCTCCTCGATCCTCTCGCGCTTCGCCTTCAATTGGCGGCACCCGATCATCTACACGGTCGTCAACGCGAGCTACCGAGCGAAGAACAGGGAGATCCTGTAGGCCGGCGGCGGCGCTTCCGCTGGCAGCCGGGACAGAAATACGTGCCGCGGCCGCCGACGACGGTCCGCCGGACCGGCCGGCCGCACCTCGCGCAGGGCTCCCCGGCCCGGCCATAGACCTTGTGGAATTCCTGGTAGCTGCCCTCCCGGCCCGCGGCGTCGACGTAGTCGCTCAGGCTCGAGCCCTTCTTCTCGATGGCCCGGGCCAGGATCCTCCGCATCGACTCCCACAGGCGGCGGAGGCCGGCCGTACCGAGCGCCGCGGCGGGCGTTTCGGGATGGATCGCGGCGTCGAACAGCATCTCGTCGGCGTAGATATTGCCGATCCCCGCGACGACCGTCTGGTCGAGGAGGAGGCCCTTGATCCGCCCCTTCCTCTTCCCGAGGGCGCGCCGGAAGTCCTCGAAGGCGAGGCCCAGCGGCTCGGGCCCGAGCGAGGCGAGCTCCGGGCAGGCGCTTTCCGGCTCTCCGGAGACACAGAGGAGGAAGCCGAACTTGCGGACGTCGCGGAAGCGGAGCTCGGGTCCCCCGTCGCGGAACTTCAGGACGAGCCGCGTGTGCTTGTCGGGCGGCGCCGCGCCGTGCGGCGCGAGAAGCAGCTGGCCGGTCATCTTCAGGTGGAAGACGAGAGTGAGGCCGCCCTCGACGTCGAGGAGGGCCATCTTGCCCCGGCGCCGCGCGCCGAGGATCCGACGGCCCGCGAGGACGGCGAGGCCGCCCTTCGGCGGCCGGCGCAGGAGCGGCGCGAAGAGGAGCGCGGCCCGCTCGACCCTCCGGCCGCGGACGCCCGGGGCGAGCGTCCGGACGATGGTCTCGACTTCGGGCAGCTCGGGCATGAGAGCTATTCTATCAAAAGAAGGGGTCAAATCCCCATTCTGCCACTTTTCCGAAGATCGAGATCGACCTCTGCCTTCCGGATAAAGTGGCAGAATCGATAGATTTGACCCCGTCTGGTTTTCGATTAAGATGTTTTTCCGATGAAGTTCAAAGGCGCCGCTTGCGCGATCCTCGGCTGGGCCGTGCCCGGGCTCGGCCACGCCGTCCAGAAGAAGTATGTCCGCGCCGCGCTCTTCTTCGCCGCCATCCTGGCCATGACGGGCATGGGCCTGGCCATGGGCGGCCGCGTCTATCCCTTCCAGACGGACAACCCGCTGACCATCCTGGCCTTCTTCGCCGACATCGGCAACGGCCTGTTCTACGTCCTGGCCCGGCTCTTCGCCTGGGGCCCGGGTCAGCTCGAGCGGGCGACCTTCGAGTTCGGCACGGCCTACATCGCCGGGGCCGGGCTCCTGAACTTCCTCGTCGCCCTGGACGCCTACGACATCGCGGTGGGGAAACGGCCGTGATCTTCGAGAGCCATCTCTTCTCCATGGTCGTCTACGCCGCGCTCGTGTCGCTGGTCATGGCCCTCATCCGCCGCACCGAGAGGAAGGACCGCGTCCGCTACGGGCTGACCCTCTTCGTCATCATGACCGTCGGCGCCGTGGCCTTCGGCTGGTTCATGTTCCTCTTCATCAGGAAATAGGCGCGGCCCGGAGGCCCCGGACGCGCCGGACCCGCGGACGATGATCGAGCTTTTTCACGTCTGGAAGCAGTACCAGAAGCCCTACTGGGCCCTCTCGGACGTCACCCTCCAGATCCGGGCCGGCGACTTCTACTTCATCACCGGACCCAGCGGCTCGGGCAAGACGACCCTGCTCAGGACGATCTTCCGCGAGATCCTGCCGACCGAAGGCCAGATCCTCATCGACGGCGTCAACGCCCTGAAGATCCCGGACGCGAAGATCTGGAAGCTCCGGCGGCAGATGGGCATCGTCTTCCAGGACTTCCGCCTGATGTTCCACCGCACCGTCTTCGACAACGTCGCCGTGCCCCTCCAGGTCATCGGCGTCAACCGCAAGGAGATCCGGCGGCGCGTCTTCGCCACCCTCCAGAAGGTCAGCCTCCACCAGAAGATGTGGGAGCTGCCCTCGCGGCTCTCCTACGGCGAGCAGCAGCGGGTGGCCATCGCCCGGGCCGTCGTCAACAACCCCGAGATCATCCTGGCCGACGAGCCGACGGGCAACCTCGACCCCGAGCTGGCCTTCGAGATCGTCAGCCTGTTCAAGGAGATCAACCGGCAGGGCACGACCGTCATCATCGGCAGCCACGACCGCGAGCTCATCCGCCACTTCGGCGACAACATCCTCTTCCTCCAGAAGGGCAAGATCGTCGGAAAGGAAGGACGCTGATTTTCGAGAAGGCCAAGTTCTACCTCCGCGTCACGGGGAACAACCTCTGGCAGTTCCGGGCCCGGAACGCCTTCTCCGTGACCATCATCTGCCTCTCGTTCCTCATCGTCGGCATCTTCCTCTCCCTCGCCAACAACCTCCGCGACACGGCCCGCGACCTGGCCAACAACATGACCGTCTCGTTCTTCCTCGACCGGAACCTCCCGCCGGAGGAGACGACGGCCCTGCTCCGGGAGATCGGGCAGCCGCCCTTCATCGAGGACGTCCGCTTCGTCCGGCCCGAGGAGGCCATGGAGAGGTTCCAGGCGAGCTTCCCCGAGCTCCGCGACATCCTGGCCAACCTCAAGGCCAACCCGTTCCCGCCGTCGATCGAGGCCCGGGTCCGGAGCCGGGCGTCGACGTCGGCCGAGCTCGTCGCCTTCGTCGCGGCGATGAAGGCCCGGCACGGCGTCACGGACGTCCAGTTCAACCAGGACTGGGTGGAGAAGATGCAGGGCTTCAGCCGGCTGGCCTCGGCCATCGGCGTCTTCCTCGGCGGCATCCTGGTCCTGGCCTCGCTCTTCATCGTTTCGAACGTCATCAAGCTCAACGTCATGGCCCGCCGCAACGAGATCGAGATCCTGCGGCTGGTCGGAGCGACGAACCTCTTCATCCGCATCCCTTTCTGGCTCGAGGGGCTCGTCCTCGGCCTCCTCGGCAGCCTCCTCTCGCTCGGACTCCTCTTCGTCGTCATCCAGGCCTTCCCGCTCTACCTCGGGCCCTCGCTCGGCGCCCTGCGCGAGCTCCTGCGGTTCCGCTTCCCCGACCTGACGCAGAGCCTGGCCCTGCTCCTGTGCGGGGCGGCGACGGGTTTCACCGGCAGCGCCACCTCGGTCTCGCGCTTCCTCAAGGTCTGAGACGGGGGCGGCGGGCGGCGCGTCATTGACAGGGGAGCGGATTGGGGCTATGCTCTCGACCGAAGGGTCGGATGGGTCGTCGGGGGAACGGAGTTCCTAAAGAGGGAGATTTGTCCGCCCAAAGGAGACCCATCATGACCTTGCAAAAAAAACTCGCCGTTTTCGCCGCGGCCCTGGCCCTGCTGGCCTTCCTGGCCCCGCCGTCGCGCCCGCAGGAGACGACGGCCGCCCAGGCTATCGTCGCCGTGCGGGTGTTCGACGGCGGCCGGTTCGTCGGCGGCCTTACCCGCGGGGATTTCGAGGTCCAATTGAACGGCGCCCCCCAGAAGATCGAGGCCCTTTACGAGATCGACAAGAACGCCGTCGTCCGGAAAGAGGGCGAGACGGCCGCGCCGCCGGACACATCGAGAAGGTTCTATCTGCTCTTCCAGATGTACGAATACGACCCCAAGGTGTCCGAGGCCCTGCGCTATTTCTTCAACAGCGTTCTTCTTCCCGGCGACACCCTGGAGATCCAGACGCCCGTGAAAAGTTACATGCTCACTCCGCAGGCCTTCGCCCAGAAACCGAAGGACGTCCTGGCCAGGGAGATGGACGACATCCTCCGGAAGGACATCAACAGGGCGAATTTCGTCTACAAGGAGCTGGTGCGGGAGCTCAGGCGCCTCGTCCAAGGCATCGAGGGCACGACTCCTGTCGCGGGGGGCGACGAGGCATCCGGAGCGAATGTCTCCTTGTTCGGGATGGAGCAGATGATGAACCAGTACAGGGACTCCCTCAGCAAGCTCGAGGCCCAGCAGGCCCTCGACCAGAGCAAGATCGTCGCTTTCGCCCAGGCGCTTGAGAAGCAGGGGGGACGGAAATT
The DNA here is from genome assembly GCA_963805045.1 of Candidatus Aminicenantota bacterium. Taxonomy (GTDB): domain Bacteria; phylum Acidobacteriota; class Aminicenantia; order Aminicenantales; family Saccharicenantaceae; genus DATKJS01. The sequence continues at coordinate 49,932 of CAWDTC010000009.1, read as the reverse complement.
CCTCTTCCTTTTCTGCCAGCAGGAGTACCGGCCGGAGATCAGCCCCCAAGCTCTCAACACCCTCATCGACAACAACCAGGACAACCAGACCGTGCTCGCCGACCTCCACGACCTCTTCCAGGTCTACCACAAGAACGTCTCCTATGACGTGAAAAGGGTCGTGGAGGCCTACTGCGATTCCGGGGCCGACGTCAGCATCCTGTTCATGAGGAAGACGCCGGAGAGGTTCGGCGGCATCAACATGCGGGAACAGTCCGAGGACGTGTACAAGCTCTTCTCTCAAGTGGCCGCGGCCACCGGAGGGATCGCCGAAACGACTCAGAATCCCGCGGCTGAGATCCAGGACGCCGTCCGGGCCGCCGAGATGTATTATTTGCTGGCCTTCAAGCCGGCCCCGGCCGGGACGGCGGGCGCCTTCCAATCCCTCGCCGTCAAGGTCGCCGGCAAGGACTACAAGGTGCTGAGCCGCCGGGGATTTACCGCCGATTGAGGTTCCTCGCCGCCCTCCCCGGCCCGGTCCCGCATCCCGGGATTTTTGGATGATATCCATAATTTTGGATATTCCCTGCCCGTCGGAATAGCGGCGTTCTGCTAAGTATTTTAATTTTAGCATCTTATCCGATCCTCTTGCCCCTCTTCTCCTTGGCATGATTATTGCTTCTTTGACTGAGGCATAGCTGGCATCCATGTCAATAAGTTTAGCGATAAGAGGAGGTGAGATCAGCAGCGCACGTCTCAAGACCGGAGGGAAAGGGAGGGAGTGGCGTGCCACTCCCGGGCAAGGAAAGTGAGCTCTCCAAATAGGAGGAAGAGGAAAGTGAAGAAAACTCTCATCGTCTTTGCCGTCTTGCTGCTTTCCGCGACCCTCATGGCTCAGGTCAGAGTCGGGAGCATCTGGGGACACGTCAACGACACTCAGGGCGCGCCGCTTCCGGGCGTCACCGTCACCCTGAAGTCCCCGGCCGGCGCCCCCATGACCACCGTCACCAGCGAGCAGGGCATCTACAGGTTCGTCAACCTGTCACCGAGCAACGCCTACGCTCTGACGGCCGAGCTGCAGGGGTTCAAGAAGCAGGAAAAGACGGGCATCATCGTCGTCCTCGGTCAGCAATCGCTGATCGACCTGACCCTTGAACAGGGCAAGATGGAAGAGGAAGTGACGGTCGTCGCCGTCACGCCGACGGTCGACGCCAAGAAGACCGCGGTCGGCAAGAACGTCACGCAGGAGATCCTGCAATCCCTGCCGACCTCCCGCGACCCCTGGAACGTCATGCAGATGGCGCCGTCGATCATCATGGACCGCGAGAACGTCGGCGGCACGGAATCCGGCCAGCAGGCCGGCTACGTCTCCAAGGGCGATTCGAGCGGCGGCGGCAACAACGTCTGGGCCGTTGACGGCGTCGTCGTCACCGACCCGGCGGCCATCGGCGCCTCCCCCATCTACTGGGACTTCGACTCGTTCGAGGAGATGAACATCACCACCGGCGGCGCGGACGTCACCGTGCAGACCGGCGGCATCGCCCTGAACATGGTCACCCGCCGCGGCGGCAACAAGGTCAACTTCGGCGGCCGGTTCTACCTGACCGACAGCAAGTTCCAGGCGACCATCTCGGCGGCAAAACTGGCCGCGATCGGGCATCGGCAACTACAACAAGATCGACAGCATCAAGGACTACGGCTTCAACGTCGGCGGCCCGATCGTCAAGGACAAGGTCTGGCTGTGGGGCTCCTACGGCGTCCAGGACATCTTCGAGTATGCCATCACCAACACGGTCCAGAAGCCCCTCATCACGGACTACAACTTCAAGCTGAACCTTCAGATCATCCCCTCGAACCGCTTCGAGGCGTTGCTCGTCGCGGGCGCCAAGAAGTTCCTCGGGCGGTCCGTTTCCCAGTCGTTCCCCGAAGGGAAGGACCAGGACAGCCCCTACCACTTCGGCGACCCCATCATCAAGCTCCAGGACGAGCAGATGATCGGCAACAACCTCCTGATCAGCGGCAAGTTCGCCTACATGAACGCCTCGTTCCAGCTGATCCCGCACAGCGACCCGACCTCAGACCCACCTGGTCAACTACGACGTCACCAAGGACCTCTGGACCGACAGCTCGTACTACATCACGACGCGGCCGATGTACGACTACAACCTCGCCGTCCAGTACTACAACGACAAGCTGTTCGGCGTCAGCCACGAGATCAAGCTGGGCGTCGAATACGAGAAGCGGCGCGTGACCACGGTCTCCACGTATCCCGGCAACGTCTTCGAGCAAAAGAACCTGAACTGGGCCGACATCGACCCGCTGGGCACGGGCAACCCGGTCCAGACCCCCGGGATGACCTACTGGAACCTCTATAGCAATTACAACATCGACTACGGCGTCAAGGCCCTGACCGGCTTCGTGCAGGACACGATCACGACCGGCCGGTTCAACATCATGCTGGGCCTCCGCTACGACCACCAGCAGCCCTCGATCAATGCCAGCATCGCGGACACCGTCAATAACAACCCTGTCTGGACCACGTATTTCGACCCGGGCGTCAAGTCCGCTATCCAGGCCTTCATGCCCGGCGTGGCCACCCCCTACATCCAGCCCAACTATCACTGGGACGTCTTCTCTCCGCGCCTCGGCATCACGTATGACCTCTTCGGCACGGGCAAGACCATCCTCAAGCTGAGCGGCTCGATGTACGGCGACTTCATGGGCTCGGGCTCCGCCTCCTACCTCTTCGCCCCCTACGGCGTGTTCAGCGGCTGGACGGAATGGTACTGGCTGGACGGCTACAACGGGAATGCTGTTGACAACAAGATGCAGGCCGGCGAGATGTTCGCAGCCGCCCCCGGCACCTACGCTCCCGTCCCGATGTTCAACAGCGCCGGCACGGCGATCAGCGACGCATATACGGCCCTCCTGGGCTACTGGTATGGCGGCTTCACCCCCGGCAGCTCGACCCCCGGCGCGTCCCGCTACACCGTTGACCCGAACGCCACTTCGAGCCGGACCTGGGAACTCCTGGCTACGATCGATCACGAGCTCCTGCCCGACTTCAGCGTCGGCCTGAGCGGCACCTACAGAAAGTACAACCACTTCAGCTGGAATCCCATGTATTACACGAACGGCGAATACGGCGACTACACGATCGACGGCGCGAGCGAGATCCTCGACTACCACATGTACGAAGTGGCCGGCCAGCTCCCGACCTCCGGCGCGCCGTTCGACCTCGGCCAAGCGGCCGGGAAGAATTTCTATCTCCTGAGCTCCGGTTTCGGCTACTCCCCCTACAACCTCCACACGCTCAACACGAACTACGAGACCTATTGGGGCATCGACCTCGTCTGGAACAAGCGGCTTTCCAACAAGTGGATGCTGGACGGCTCCTTGTCCTACATGGACCAGAAGTATCACTACGGCAACGGCTATCAGAACCCCACCAACCTCTGGGCCATAAACGACCAGATCTATGCGCCCAGCCTCGGCGGCGCGTCGGGCAAGATCGGCCAGTACATCTTCTCCCACTGGATGATGAAACTCGAAGGCCTCTACCAGCTGCCCTACGACTTCAACGTCTCCTTCACCTGCAACGCCCGCGCCGGCCATCTCATCCCCCAGTACGTCAACATCGTCGACCGTCCGTGGCAATCCACCGTCAACGCCTACAGCTACAGCGTGTCGACCTATCTGGCGACCTTCGGCAAGGCCAAGCTGCCCACCTTCTTCCAGTTGAACTTCCGCCTCGAGAAGATGATCAAGATCGCCGATGCGGGACGGATCTACCTCATGGCCGACGTCTTCAACCTGCTCAACAGCCACACCATCAACCGGCGCTACGACATGAACGAAGGCTCCTACTACCTCAACAACAACGGCACCACCAGCTACTCCGCCTACGCCAACGACTACAGGATCAACGAGATCCTGAACCCCCGCATCATGCGGCTCGGGGTCCGCTTCCAGTTCTAAGCTGAGGCTGCACAGAAGCACATGCTCAAAGCCCCTCCCCCCGCCGGGGGGAGGGGCTTTTTTTTCGCCCGGCCGCCCCGGCCGTGATAGAATAGGCGAACGGGAGGACCCATGAGCCCCTGCCTGAAGCTCTCTGCCGCCCGGCGCGGCCTCGCCGCCTCCGCCCTTGCCGTCGCGGCCGCCCTGACGGCGGTTGCCGCCCTACGGCTCGCCGCCGCCCCGCCGCGGCCGAACCTGCTCCTGGTCACGATCGACACCATGCGTCCGGACCGGCTCGGCTGCTACGGCTCTCCGCACCTCAAGACGCCGGCCATCGACCGCCTGGCCTCCTCGGGCGTCGTGTTCGACCGCGCCTTCGCCCACACTCCTCTGACCCTCCCCTCCCACGCCGATATCCTGCTCGGGACGACGCCGCTCCAGCACGGCGTCCACGACAACGCCAATTTCAAGGTCCCGGGGGACCTTCCCAACATGGCGACGTATCTCAAGGAGAACGGATATGCCACGGCGGCTTTCGTCGGCGCCTTTCCCCTCGACGCCCGCTTCGGGCTCGACCGCGGCTTCGACGTCTACGATGAGAGCTACGGCTCCGGGACGGGCCTGGATTTCCAGTTCGTCGAGCGGAAGGCCGAGGCCGTCGTCGCGGCCGCGCTGGCCTGGCTCGACGGGACGGGCCGGGCCCTGGTTCCTGTGGGTCCACCTTTTCGACCCCCACCAGCCCTACGAGCCGCCACCGCCATACGCCGAGCGGTTCAAGAACGACCTCTACAGCGGCGAGGTGGCCTACGTCGACGCCTCCTTGGCCAGGCTCTTCGCGTATCTCGGGGACACCCGCCATGCGGGCGCCACGGTCGTCGTCGTCACCGGCGACCACGGCCAGTCGCTGGGCGAGCACGGCGAGACCTACCACGGTTATTTCGCCTACAATTCGACGCTCTGGGTGCCCCTGATCATCTCGGGCCCCGGTCTCAAGCCTGGCCGGGTGGAGGAGAACGTCTGCCACATCGACATCTTCCCGACCGTCTGCGACCTCCTCGGCCTGCCCCGGCCGCCTTATCTCCAGGGGCTGTCGCTCCTGCCGGCCATAAATGGACAGGGACGGCCGCCGCTGGCGTCGCGGCCGATCTATTTCGAGTCCCTCTCCCCCTACTACACGCGCGGCTGGGCCCCCTTGCGGGGTTTCATCGAGGGTTCACGAAAATTCATCGACCTGCCCCTCCCGGAACTCTACGACCTGAAGGCCGATTTCGGCGAGACCAGGAACCTGGCCGGGAAGGACGTCGCCCGGGAACGGGCCGAGCTGGCCGGGCTCGTCAAGTCCGGCTCCGGCGGCGAGGGAGCCGCCCGGTCCCGGCTCGACGCGTCCTCCCGCGAGAAGCTCCAAAGCCTGGGCTACGTGGGCGGGTTCCAGCCGCCGGCCAAGGACAGCTTCGGTCCCGCCGACGACCTGAAAACTCTTCTCTCCATCGACAGGAAGTTCGAGGAGGCCCAGAACCTCTATTTCCTGGGGCAGGTCAGACAGAGCGTCGCCCTTCTCCAGGACCTTGTCAGCAAACGCCCCGACTTCGACACCCCGTATCTCTTCTTGGTCACCATCTACGAAAAGCAGGGCCGGTTGGCGGAAGCGGAGGCCCTCCTGGAGGCCGGGGTCAAAGCCAATCCCCGCAGCTACAAGCTGGCCACCCAATATGGCGTCGTCCTCACCGAGAGCGGCAAGAACGACGAGGCCGTGGCCGTGCTCAACAAGGCCGCGGGGATGATCGATTGGGACCCGGAACTGTGGAATTACATTGGCGTCGCCTACTGGAACAAGGGCGACCTCGACCAGGCCGTCGCGGCCTACGAACACGCCCTCTCCCTCGAACCCAAGTACGCCGTCGTGTTGTCGAACCTCGGGACCGCCCTGTCCCGCCTGGCCGTGGCAAAGAAGGATGGGGCCGCCCTCCGCCGGGCCATGGACTGTTTCAAGCAGGCCGTCGAATCCGACCCGGGGGACGCCGCCGCCTACAACGGCCTGGGAGCGGGCTACCGAATGCTCGGGGACATCGACGCGGCGGTCGTCTGCTGGGAGAAGGCGATCGCCATCGAACCCGATCACAAGTTCGCTCTCTACAACCTCGGGACGGCCTACCTCGACAAGGGGGACAAGGCCAAGGCCTGGACCTGCCTGGCCAGGTACAAAGAGCGCTATTATCAGTCCCTGCCCCAGGGCGAGAGGGCCGCGCTCGACGCGCTCCTCGAAAAGTGCCGAGGAGCCCGTCCATGACGCGCCGTGCCGCGAGAATCTGTTTCGTCTTTGGCATTCTGGCCTTGGCGTCCGGCCTGGGGAGCCTGGGGGCCGCCGAGCCGCGGCCGAACCTCCTCCTCATCACGATCGACACCCTGCGGCCCGACCGGCTCGGTTGCTACGGCTCCCCCTACCTCCAGACCCCGGCGATCGACAGGCTGGCCGCGTCCGGAGTTGTTTTCAAGCGCGCCTTCGCCCACACGCCGCTGACCCTCCCGTCCCACGCCAACATCCTCCTCGGGACAACGCCGCTCATGCACGGCGTCCACGACAACGGCATCTTCATGGTTCCCGAGGATCTGCCGAATCTCGCGACTCTCCTGAAACAGAACGGCTATGCCACCGGCGCTTTCATCGGCGCCTTCCCCCTCGACTCGCGCTTTGGGCTCGACCGCGGGTTCGACGTTTATGACGAAAGCTACGGATCCGGCACCGCCGTGATGGGCCTCAATTTCGTCGAGAGAAAGGCCGAGGCGGTCGTCGGGAGCGCCCTGGCCTGGCTCAACGGACGTCCGGGGCCGTGGTTCGCCTGGGTCCACTGCTTCGACCCCCACCAGCCCTACGAGCCTCCCGAGCCGTTCCTGACACGGTTCAAGAACGATCCCTACAGCGGCGAGGTCGCCTACGTCGACGCGGCCCTGGCCAAGCTCTTCGCGTTTCTCGAGGACTCGCAGCAGGCCGGCCGAACGGTCGTCGTCCTCACCGGTGACCACGGCCAGTCGCTCGGAGAACACGGCGAGGCGACCCACGGCTACTTCGCCTACAACTCAACCATCTGGGTGCCCCTGGTCATCTCCGGCCCCGGGGTGAAGCCGGGCCGCGTGGAGGAGAACGTCTGCCACATCGATATCTTCCCGACCGTCTGCGACCTCCTCGGCCTCGACCGCCCGGACTTCCTTCAGGGTCGGTCGCTCCTCGCGGCCATGCGAGGCAAGGACCTCGCCTCCCTGGCTTCGCGCCCCATCTACTTCGAATCCCTCTCTGCTTATTACCGCCGCGGGTTGGCCCCGCTCCGGGGGTTCATCGAGGGCTCGAAGAAGTTCGTCGACTTGCCGCTCCCGGAGATCTACGACCTCAAGACCGACTTCGGCGAAGCGCATAACTCGGCTGGGAAAGACGTCGCCCGAGAGGAGGCCGAACTGGCCGCCCTGATCAAATCAGAATCCGCACGGGAGACCGCCCCGAAAGCGAAGCTGATCGCCGAGGACTCCGAAAAGCTCCGGAGCCTCGGCTACGTGGGCGGGTTCCAGCCGCCCGCCAAGGCGAACTTCGGGCCGGCGGAGGACCTGAAGACCCTTCTCCCCTACTACCGCAACTTCGAGGAAGCCCAGGCCTGCTATTCCCGCGGCGAGACGGACCGGAGCATCGGCCTCCTCAAGGAACTCATCCGGGGGCGGCCGGACTTCGACAACGCCTATCTCCTCCTGGTGGCGATCTACGAAAAGCAGCATCGGCTGGCCGACGTGGAAGCTGTGCTCAGGACGGGGTCGAAGGCCAACCCCCGGAGCTACTATCTGACCCTCGAATACGGCATGCTGCTGGCCCAGATCGGCCGGAACGACGAGGCCATCCGTGTGCTCGAGAAGGCTCAGGGGATCATCGATTGGGACCCCGAGCTCTGGAACTATCTCGGCGTTGCCTACTGGAACGAGCGCGACCTCGACCACGCCATCGCGGCCTACGAGCACGCCCTTTCGCTCGACTCCAAGGACGCGGACGTCCTCTCCAACCTGGGAACGGTCGAGACCTTCCGGGGTATGAAGAACAAGGACGCGGCCCCCCTGCGCCGGGCGATGGAGCATTTCAAGAAGGCCATCGAATGCGATCCCCGGGACCCCGCGGCCTACAATGGCCTGGGGGCGGTCTACGGGGCGCTCGGCGACCTCGACGCGGCCATCGCGTGCTGGGAGCAGGCCGTCGCGATCGACCCCGGTCACCAGCTCGCCCTCTACAATCTGGGGACGGCCTACCTCCAACAGGGGGACAAGGCCGACGCGCGGAAGTACCTCACGAAATACAAGGAGCGCTTTTACGCGACCCTGCCGCCCGACGAGAGGACGGCCCTCGACGCCCTCCTCGAAAAGTGCCGTTAAGTCTATGTTTTCGTCCCGCCGTATGCTAAAATAAGGGTCACGAGAATACCGGGAGGTTGCCTATGAAGAAAGCCGTGTTGATAGCCCTTTGTGCCCTGACGGTCGCGTCCCTCTTGACCGCCCAGGAATGGAAAGGCCAGGGACGGATCCCCGGCATCGTTGTCGACCAGCAAGGCCATCCCGTCGAGGGGGTCCGCGTGAAGCTGTTCTGCCCGAAATGGGGAGGCGGGTTCGACACGAAGACGGGCAAGGACGGGAGATGGCTCGGGGCCTGGATGCGCAGCGGGCTGTGGAACATCGATTTCGATAAGATCGGTTACATTCCGGTCCACAAATCGCTGCAAATGAACCAGTTCGAGAAATACAAGGAAATGAAGGTCGTGATGAACAAGATCGAGGGCCTGGTCGTCAGCGACGACATGAAGAAGGACCTCACGGCCGCCAACGACCTCTTCGATAAGAAGGACTATCCGGCGGCCGTCGACGCCTACAAGGCCTTCCTGGTCAAGTTCCCCGATGCGTATTTCATCTATCTGAATGTCGGCAACACCTATTTCCTCCAGGAGAAGTACGACGACGCCGAGGCGGCCTACAAGCAGGTCCTGGCCAAGGACCCGGACGAACGTCGAAGCCACGATCAGCATCGGCAACTGCTACGCCAACCGCGGCAATCAGGACGCGGCCATGGAATGGTACGGCAAGATGTCCCTGGAGAAGATCTCGGATCCGAACCTTCTCTATTCGATCGGCATCGCCTATTTCAAGGCGTCGAAGCTCCCGGAGGCCGAGAAGTACTTCGCCAAGGCCGTCGAGGTCGACGAGACCCAGACCGACGCCCTGTATCAGCTGGGCATCACCTACACCGCCGAGCAGAACAAGGAGAAGGCCATCGCGACCTTCGAGAAGTACCTCAAGGTCGACCCCGACTCCGAGCGGGCCGGCCAGGTCAAGGGCTTCCTCGACTATCTGAAAAGATAACGGCTTCCCCGCGGAACGAGTGAACGGAATCGCGGCCGCGGGAGTTATAGGACTTAGAAACCATGAGCAAGCGCCCCGTCTTCCTCCATGCCGCCGCCCTCCTGGCCCTCCTGGCCGCCTGGCCGGGCCCGGCCGCGGCGCAGAAACAAGCCCCCCAGGCCGCCAAGCCGAAGGCCGCGGCCAAGCGTCCGCAGGTCGACGTCAAGACCCTCGTCCCCGACATACCAGCAGTTCCTGACGCTCGTCGCCTACATCATCAGCCCCAAGGAACGGGAGGTCTTCCTGGAGCTCCCGGACGACCGCGACCGCGACATCTTCATCGACGATTTCTGGAAGCTCCGAGACCCGACGCCCGGCACCCCGCAGAACGAATACAAGGAGGAGATCCTCAAGCGTTTCGAGCACGTCAACAAGTACTTCCCGGCCGGCCGCCCCGGCTGGATGACCGACCGCGGCCGGATCTGGATGATCCTGGGCGAGCCGGCCAGCTACGACCGCTTCCCGGGGACGTTGGGGATCGTCCCCTGCGAGGTCTGGTATTATTACACGGACGGCACCAAGAATCTGCCCACCCACTTCGGCCTGATCTTCTTCCAAAAGAAGGGCTTCGGGGAGCCCAAGCTTTATGACCCGTTCGTGGACGGGCCCAAGTCGCTTCTCGAACCCATGACCAGCTTCATGTCGATCGACGTGGACGATTATGAGCAGATCTATCAGACGATCCGCAACATGGCTCCGACCCTGGCCGCCATGGCCATCTCCCTCATCCCGGGCGAGTTCGGCGCCTACGGCTACACGCCGACCTCCCGGAACACGGAGCTGATCGCCAATATCGTCCAGTACCCCTGGCAGGGCCTGAACCCGACCTACGCCACGCACTTCTTCGACTTCAAGGGCCTGGTCAGCACCGAGTACCTGACGAACTATATCGAGAACGACGGCCTGGCCGTCGTCTTCCGCGACCCCGTCCTCGACCAGTCCTTCGTCCACTTCAGCGTCGTCCCCCAGAAGCTCTCCGTGGACTACTACGACCCCAAGGACCAGTATTTCTGCAATTTCAAGGTCGACGTCAGCCTGCGCCGGGACGAGACGGTCATCTTCCAGTACACCAAGGAATTCCCCATCACGTTCCCCGCCTCCGAGGTCGAGCGCTTCCGCCAGAACGGCATCGCCCTGGAGGACACTTTTCCCGTCTGCGAGGGTTCGTACAAGCTGGACGTCCTCGTCCAGAACTCGGTGGCCAAGGAGTTCACCGTCTTCGAGCGGTCCATCACCATCCCCAAGGCGGGCGGCCCGCCCTCCCTCACCGTCCCCCTGCTTGGCTACAAGGTCAACGCCTACCCCGAGGACGTCCTCATCCCCTTCAAGACGCTGGGCCGGAAGCTCGTCGTCGACCCCAAGTCGACCTTCGCCGCCGGCGACGAGATCGACGTCCTGTCGACCGTGGCCGACCTGACCTCCGAGCTCTGGCAGAAGGGCCAGGTCGAGATTGTCGTCAAGGGGCTGGGCAAGAACCCGGTCGTCAAGAGGTATACCCTCCGCCTGGCCGACTCCCCCTACCACAAGGTCGCGACGCTCTCCCCGACCCTGTCCGCCGCGGAGCTCGCCCCGGACTACTACGAGATCACGCTGCGCCTGCTCGACGGGGCCGGCAACGCCCTCGACGAGAAGAGCACCCAGTTCGTCGTCACGGCGGAGAAGGCGATCGCCCACCCCATCGCGAACGCCAAGGGCTTTTCCCTCGCCAACCGCTTCTACATCCACTACCAGCTGGCCCGCCAGTACGACAAACTCGGCCAGAACGACCGGGCCGAGGCGGAGTACGCCCAGGGCTTTTCGGGGAACCCGGGCTACAAGGAAGGGCTCGTCGAGTACGCCCGCTTCCTCCTCCGCGTGCGCAAGTACGACGAGGCCCTGACGGTCATCGACGGCCTCAAGGACGTCGAGAAGGGCCGCTACGACTACCTCCTCATCAACGGGCTGGCGAAGATGGAGAAGGGGGACACGACGGCCGCCATTAACGACCTCCTCGCCGCCAACCGGATCTACAACAGCGATACGGTCCTCCTGAACGCCCTCGGCTCCTCCTTCCTCAAGCTCGGCCAGAGGGACCAGGCCCTGAACGCCTTCGAGGCCTCCCTCAAGCTCAACGACCAGCAAGAGGACATCAAGAGAATCGTCGCGGACCTCACCAAGAAGTGAGCGCCCGGCCCGAGGCGGTCCGCCGCCCCGTTGACAGACGGCGTCGCTTGCCTTAAAATTCTCCTCAATGGCCGCCCTCGGACAGGAACTCAAGAAGCAGCGGGAAGCCCGGAACATCTCCCTCGACGAGATGGCCTCCTCGACCAAGATCGTCGGCCGCTACCTCCAGGCCCTGGAGGAGGACCGCTTCGACGCCATGCCCGGCGGGTTCTTCGTCAAGGGCATCATCCGGACGTACGCCGTCTATGTCGGGCTCGACCCGGACGAGGTCCTGGCCAAGTACCGCGAGGCCGGGATCTTCGAGGAGCCGGTGAGGACCCGGAGCGCCGCGCCGGAGGCGGAGCCGTCCTCCCCGCGCCCGAGATGGCTCGCCCCGGGGCTCGTCATCGGGGCCGGCGTCCTCCTCCTCGTCGTCCTGGCCGTTTCCTGGCGGTCATGCCGGCCCCGGCGGGCCGTGCCCGGGCCGCCCGCGGCCACCGTCCTGCCCCAGACCCGCCCGGCCGCGAAGCCCGCGGAAGAGAAGCGGTCAGGTGCGGAGCAGGCCGGAGGGGACGTCGCCGCAGGGGCGCCTGTTCAGGGGAAGACGGCCGCACCGGCGGCGGGCGGGGCTTCGACTCCGGCCCCGCGGCCGGCCGAGCCCGCCCCGGCCATTCCCGAGGAAACGACGGGACTGACCATGGACATCAGCTTCCAGGAAGAGACCTGGATCCAGGTCTCGGCCGACGGGCAGCCGAAGATCAGCGGCCTCTTCCCCGCCGGCGGCAAGGCGCGGGCCAGGGCGGAGAAGGAGATCGTCATCAACGTCCTCGGCAACGCCGGCGGCGTGACCTTTCTCCTCAACGGGCGGCCCGGCAAGACGCTCGGCCGGACCGGCGAGGTCCTCAGCAACATCCGGATCACGCCCGACAACCTGAAGGAGTTCCTCCAGGAAGGGCGGCCGCCGGGCCCGGCCGACTGACGGTCCGGGGGCGGCCCCCGCGCGGAGACCCATGCCCACCGACCAGTCCGAAGCCATCGTCCTCCGGACGACGAACGTCGGCGACCAGGACAAGATCGCCGTCCTCTTCTGCCGCGACAAGGGCGTCCTCCGCGGCGTCGCCAAGGGGGCGCGGAAGTTCGGCAACCGCTTCGGCAGCAGCCTCGAGCCGATGTCCGTCGTCCGCGTCTTCTACTACGAGAAGGAGCGGCGGGAGACGGTCACCATCTCCGGCTGCGACCTCCTCGAGTCGTTCTTCGAGATGCAGACGGACCCGCCGACGGCCTTCCTCGCGACCTATCTCGCCGAGCTCGTCGAGGAATTCGCCCCGGTCCGGGCCAAAGAGGATGTCCTCTACCGGCTCCTCCTCGCCGTCCTCCGCTGCCTGAAGGAGGGCGGGGGCCGGGCGTTCCTGGCCGCCTACTTCGAGGCCTGGATCCTCCAGATCAACGGCTTTCTCCCCGACCTCGGGACCTGCCGGAAGTGCCGCCGGCCGCTCCGCGCCGGGCTGGCTCGGGGCGCGGCGGGACGGCGCCTACTGTGACGCCTGCGCCCCTCTCAAGAAGGACGAGGTCGCGGCCGGAACCCAGGACTTCCTCAGGTGGGTCCGGGCCAACCCTCCGGAAAAGGCCTGCCCGCCGCCCCTGGCCGCGGCCGACCTCGGCCGGATCCGGAAGACCCTCCAGGCGCTCATCGTCTTCCACCTCGAGCGCGAGCCCCGGACGCTGCAGTTCGCCAGGGACTGACGAAGCATAAAAAAGCCCGCCCCGGCTCGGGCCGGAGCGGGCTTGGCTCTGCTGAGCGCGTAACGGGGCTTGCCCCCGGCATTAGAAGAACAGAGAGACTCCCAGCAGGATCGTGTTCATGGTCACATGCATCGATCTCGCCTTCATATGTATCGTTGATCCTGAACTCAGCGGTAGCGGTATTCCAGGCGGAGCGCCCCGACATTGCCGATCAGGTACTTGACGCCGACGCCGAGGTTGGGCGTGCTGGCCTTGGCGCCCGGGTCATATCTCTCAATCTGGTCCCCCCACGGGAGCCCGTTCCCGAAGCCCCACCCGGCCAGGACAAAGGGCATGAAATGGGAGTTTTTCAGCGTGAAATTGTAAAGCAGGTTCGCGGAGAACATCCGGCCGGTTTCGTTATAGGTACTCATAGACCCGCTGTAACCGTATTTCTCATGATACTTCGTCCACATGAGTTCCGGCTCGAGCTCGAGACCCTTCCAGAAGAACCAGCCGAAGCGGATGGGCACATTCAACATGCTTTCCGTGTCCGTATAGCCAGCACCCTCGCCCGGGTAATGGTACGAATACGTGGCGAAGGAAATGCCGGTGCTGAACTCGAATTTCTTTCCGTCAACGGGGCTGCTGACCGCGAAGGCGACGCCGAAGACGAGCAGGAAGGTCAGCAAAACACAGATCTTTTTCATGGGAACTCCTTTCAAAGAAGATTCGGTCGATGAAAATGCGTCTAAGGGATGCCCGGAGAACGGGACCGATCCCGGCTCGAACCACCTCCTTCCCGCGGCCCGTCTTCGTACGTCCCTAAACCCGCAGTAATATCATCGATGCACTATAAAACTCCTTCTCCGTGCCAAGGGTTTCAATCGGGGAATGGCTATTTTTTAATGCTCGAGATGAAGGCCTCGACTTCGGGTATGCCGCCCTGGAAGATGAGGTAGCCGTTCTCCGGCTCGCGCTCCGTGTCTCCCCGGCGACCGGCGTGAGCATGATCCGGCGGACCTCTTCGACGTCCTTCGTCTGGCCCAGGGCCCAGGCGAGCTTGACGTAAGCGACCTCGGGCAGCATGTTGGCCGCCGGGATGACGCCGAGCTCCATCATGTCGCGCCCCGTATCGTATACATACATTTGTACATACCCCCAGAGGGTCTGGACGGTCATGTAGACCGCGATCCCCTTGTCGCGGCATTTCTTGAGCGAGGGGTAGAGCGGCTTGTTGACGTGGCCGAGGCCCGTGCCGGCGATGACGATCCCCCTGTAGCCGTTGTCGATGAGGGAATCGATGATGTCCGGCTTCATGTTGGGGTAATAATAGACGATCGAGACCTTCTCCTCGAAGGCGGTGTTGATGGTCACCTTGCGGTCGGCGCGGCGGCGCTTGTAGTCCTGGCGCAGAGGGGTGATCTTCTCGCGGCTGACCATGGCGATGGGGATGTCGCCGATCGTCCGGAAAGTCGAGCGGTAGCTCGAGTGCATCTTGCGGACCCGCGTCCCCCGGTGGAGGAGGCCGTACGTGTCCGAGGTCGGGCCGAACATGCAGACCATGACCTCGGCGATGTCGCTCTCGGCCGCCGTCTTGACGCTGTGCATGAGGTTCAGGGCGGCGTCGGACGACGGCCGGTCCGAGGAGCGCTGCGAGCCGACCATGACGATGGGCACGGGCGAGTCCTGGACCATGAAGGACAGGATGGCCGCCGTGTGGTGCATGGTGTCGGTGCCGTGGCCGATGACGATGCCCTGGACGCCCTTCTCGATCTCGCGGCCGATGGCCTTGGCCGTGGCGATGTACTGCTCGGGCCCCATGTTCTCGCTGAAGACGCCGAAGAGCTTCTCCGTCTCGAGGTTGCAGATGTCGGCCAGCTCGGGCACCGAGCCGTAGAGCTCGCCGGGCGAGAAGGCGGGGATGACGGCGCCGGTCCGGTAATCGAGGCGGCTGGCGATCGTCCCGCCCGTGCCGAGGAGCTTGACCCTGGGTTTCTTCGGGTCGTAGGGGAATTCCTTCTCCGGGATCTTGTAGTGGGCCTCCTTGCGGCCGGCGATGGTCACGGCCTCGATGGACCGCGGCCAGGAGCCCGATGTTGTAGCCGGAGCGGAGCTTGAGGACGACGTGGAACGGGTCGGCCGTCTCCGAGCGCGGCAGGACGATGCCCGTGTACGTGCCGCGGGCCGTCCTGATCTCGACGTCGCTCCAGACGAGGGCGTTGAAGCGCTTGAGGACGTCCAGGGCCTCGCCCCGGTAGCCCTTGTAGGAATCGTCGCCGGCCACTAGGGCCTCCCCTCGAGGAATGCGCGGACCCGGCCGGCCACGGCCGCGCCGTCGGCCCGGCCGCGGAGGCCGGTCATGACCAGGCCCGTCAGGACGTGGGCCTTCTTCTCCGGGTTGTGGAGCCTGAGCAGCGCCAGCCGCTCGGCCGCCCGCGCGACCGCGGCCTCGACCTCGGCCGGCGTCACCGCCTCCGGGGGCGGGTCGAGGGGCAGGGCGCCGCTCATGGCCGGGTAGATGCCGTCGCGCGAGATCCGCCCGTCCTTATATAACTCGAATATTCTCTTGAGGTTATCCTCTGACGGGACGGCCGCCGCCGCGCCCCTCCCGCCGCAGCCGCTTGGGGTACTGGACGAGGACCACGGCGGCCAGGGTCGGGTCGATCTTCCATTCGCGGACAAGGACGTCGTAGAGACCGGCGAGCGGCGAGGCGGCCAGCGGCCGGGCCAGGTCCTCCGGGACGTGGAGGTCGCGGTAGAAGGCCTCCCGCGTCCAGATCGGACGGGCAGGGACCGCCGGATCGCCTCCAGGCGGTCCTCGCCGACCGTCTTCGGCGGCAGGTCGGTGTCCGGATACATCCGGTCGGGCCCGGGCAGGATGCGCTCGAAGCCGTTCGTCCCGTCGTGCAGGGCCTGGCGCGTCTCCGAGGGGACGCCGACGGCGGCCTCCCGGGCCCGGATGGTGATCTCCTGGGCGCCGGTCTTCGCGTCCTCGCGGCCGCCCCAGACGACGACGGCGGCGTCGTCGCGGGTCGCCTTGAGGGCCCGGCGGACGGCCTCCCACTCGGCGCTCGAGAAGCTCTCCGAAGGGCTGTCGGAATGGGCGATGTTGGGAAGCGTCGTCAGGCAGGCGATGACCCGGACGCGGTCGGAGACCTCGCGGAGAAATACGTGTTCGTCTGGGTCTGCCAGTTGAGGAGGCCGGCGAAGCCGCGGAGGACGACGGCGTTGGCGACGGCGCCCGCCTCGAGGGCCGTGCGGAGGGGCAGGTAGTTCGTCCGCCGGAGGATGCTGGTGACGTCCTCGGTCTCCGACCTGAACGTCTCGGCGGTGATGCCCCGGCGGCGCGAGCTCCTCGCGGAGGCGGAGGAGGTTCCACTGGCGCATGGCCTCGTTGTAGGTCAGGAGCGGGATGCGCGGGATGCGCGGCACGCCCTTGATCTCGACCCGCGTGCCGCCGGTGACGCTGACGTTGACGTCCTCGCGGGCGGCGCCGATGCCCGTCCGCACCCGGCCGGTGCTGCGGACGAGGCGGCGGCAGGATCTGGGCCACGTCGGCCACCTCCTGGGGCGTCGTCATGTCGGGGCCGGTGACGGTCTCGATGAGCGGCATGCCCAGCCGGTCGGTGAGGTAGGTCCGGCGGTGGCCGACGTCGCTGACCTCGCGGCAGGCGTCCTCCTCGAGCCCGAGCTGGATGATGCGATGCGGCGGTCCTTGTAGGGGATCCAGCCGTCGACGCCGACGATCGTCGTCCGCTGGAAGCCGGTCGGGATGCTGCCGTCGAGGTACTGCTTGCGGGCGATGTGGAGCTCGTCGACCATGTTGCAGGCTGTAGAGCATGGCGATGCCGAGGGCGATGTCGAGGGCCTCCTCGTCGATCATGAACGGCGGCGTGTCGTCCATCTCGTAGGTGCAGACCGTCTCCCGGTTGATGCGGTAGATGATCTCCTTCTGGGTCTTGAACTCCATCAGGGCCGTGCCGTCGTACTCGCCCAGCTCGGACAGGGTCGGCCGCATGTGGCGGAGGATCTCGGCGTCGTACTTCTCGCTGTAGCGGCCGGCCGGGCAGCGGCAGAAGAGCTTCTTCTCGGTCAGGAGCTGCTGGTGGATCTCGAGGCCGGAGCGGAAGCCGACCTCGGCGTAGTCCGCCGGGGTCATCTCGCAGAAGGGCTTGAACTGGAACTCGCTCATGGCCGTGGTTTTCCGTCCGACGTAAGGGACGGCATTATATCATAAATCAATCGGATTGGGGTCGGACCTCAGTAACGCAAAGAAAATGAATCGATTACGCGCCGCCTACAGTTTGGTTTCGGGCTTAAGTCGCCATTTTTGACCCCGCGAGTTAAGGCCGAAAAGCTCCCCTCTTTGGAAGCCAAGTGTATTCTTTTGTGCTGATTAGTGAGGCCTGACCCCTAAACCAGGTAATCCTGGACTTTTCCGTCGGCGTCGACCCGGCGCATCCAGACGAGGACCGGCTTGCCCTCCTTGTCGAAGAACTGGCCGGTCAGGATAAGGATGAGGTCGACGATGTAGCCGATGAAGAAGCAGCCGAAGGTCAGCAGCCAGACGACGCCCGTGCCGGTCTTGCCGACGTAAAACCTATGGCCGCCGAACATGCCGAACCAGATGCAGAAGAACAGCGTCACCAGCCGCGATCTTTCGGACATGGAGGAACCTCCTTCGCGATCTCTCCCGCGCGTCGAGGCCGACGCCGGATGCGTTCCTTATAGCAGACGGGGCGCCGCGGCGTCAATCCGGCGGGGGTTGATTTTTCCCCCATCTTGTGTAAAATATGGGCTTTCTTTCGGGAGGAAAACACCATGAATATCCTCGGATTGGCCCGCCATGGCCTGAATTCCTTCGAGCAGATCGCCATCCTGTGCGTCCTGTTCGTCGCCTTCTTCAGCCTCTTGTACGCCTGGCTGCTGCGCAAGACCGTCCTGAAGAAAGACAAGGGCACGGCGAAGATGCAGGAGGTCTGGAACGCCATCCGCGTCGGCGCGGACAGCTACCTCAGCCGCCAGCTCAAGCACGATCCTGCCCCTCATCGGCGTCCTGACCGTGGCCCTGTTCCTGAGCGTCTACATCGTCCCGCCCAGCGCCGAGGCCGTCCGCGAGTTCGGCCAGAAGAACGCCCAGATCATCGTCGCCATCGGCCGGACGATCGCCTTCATCATGGGCGCCTCGTTCTCCCTCCTCGTCGGCCAGCTCGGCATGCGCATGGCCATCCAGGCCAACGTCCGCGCCGCCTCGGCCGCCCGTCGCGGCTTCAACGAGGCCCTCTCCATCGCCTATTACGCCGGGACCATCACCGGCATGCTGACCGACGGCCTGGGCCTGTTCGGCGGCACGGTCATCTTCATCATCTTCGGCAAGGCCGCGCCCGACGCCCTGCTCGGCTTCGGCTTCGGCGGCACGCTGCTCGCCCTGTTCATGCGGGTCGGCGGCGGCATCTACACCAAGGCCGCCGACGTCGGCGCCGACCTGGTCGGCAAGGTCGAGAAGGACATCCCCGAGGACGACCCGCGCAACGCGGCGGTCATCGCCGACCTGGTCGGCGACAACGTCGGCGACTGCGCCGGCATGGCCGCCGACATCTTCGAGTCCTACGAGGTCACCATCGTCTCCGGGCTGATCCTGGGCCTGGCCCTCATGGCCATCGACCCCAGCCACTCCCTGAAGTGGATCGTCTACCCGCTGATCATCCGCGCCATCGGCGTCATCTCCTCGATCCTCGGCACCTTCACCGTCCCCATCTGGGAGCGCTTCCCGCTCAAGTTCCTGCGGGCCCACGACGCCGAAGAGGCCATGTTCCGGTCCTACGAAGTCTCGAGCGTCAACACCATCCTGTGGGCGTTCCTGCTGGCCATCGCTCTACGCCCACGACTGGCGGCTGGCCATGCTGACCTCGATCGGCGTCGGCCTGGCCGTGGCCTTCAACCCGCTGACCTCCTACTTCACCTCGACCAAGCAAGGCCCCGGTCAAGGAAATCGTCGAGTCGACCAAGACCGGCCCGGCCACGACCATCCTCTCCGGCCTGTCGGTCGGCATGGAATCGAGCGTCTGGGCCGCTCGTCGTCATCGCCATCAGCTTCATCTTCGCCCTGCTCCTCTACAGCGGCGACCGGCGCGACCTACGTCCTCTACGCCGTGGCCATGGTCGGCATCGGCATGCTCAGCCACACCGGCAACAACGTGGCCATGGACTCCTACGGCCCGATCTCCGACAACGCCAACGGCATCGGCGAGATGGCCTGGCACGACATGGAAGACGAAGAGACGAAGAAGGCCCGCCAGATCATGGCCGACCTGGACGCCGTCGGCAACACGACCAAGGCCATCACCAAGGGCGTGGCCATCGCCTCGGCCGTCATCGCCGCGGTCAGCCTGTTCGCCTCGTTCATCACCGACGTCGGGACGCGTCCAGCTCCAGCTCGGCGTCGACCAAGATCATGGACGCCATCCGCGTCTCCGACACGAAGGTCTTCGTCGGCCTGCTGCTCGGCGGGGCCCTGCCCTGGCTGTTCAGCTCGCTTTCGATCAAGGCCGTCAGCCCGGGCGGCCGGCCTGATCGTCGAGGAAGTCCGCCGGCAGTTCCGCATCCCGGGCATGATGGAAGGCAAGGTCAAGCCGGACTACGCCCGCGTCGTGGGCATCTCCACCGCCGCCGCGCAGAAGGAGCTGATCCCGCTGGCCACCATCTCCGTCCTCATGCCCATCGCCGTCGGCCTCATCCTGCAGGTCGAGGCCCTGGGCGGCTTCCTGGCCGGCATCATCCTCAGCGGCCAGCTCCTGGCCGTGTTCATGGCCAACGCCGGCGGCGCCTGGGACAACGCCAAGAAATCCATCGAGGACGAGCCGCGCGACCTCGCCGCCAACACCGGCAAGGGCTCGGAGCGGCACAAGGCCGGCGTCGTCGGCGACACCGTCGGCGACCCGCTCAAGGACACGGCCGGCCCGGCCCTCAACCCGATGATCAAGGTCACCAACCTGGTCAGCCTGATCGCCGCGCCCATCATCGTCAAGTACAGCCACATGAACTGGGGCGTCGGGATCGTCGCCGCCGTCCTGCTGGCCGCGGTGGTCTGGGCCATCCGGAAGAGCAAGCGCGAGGCCCCGTCGCTCTTCGAAGAGGACAAGGCCAGGAAATAGCCCGTTAAATCGGGGACACAATACTCATTTTCCAATTTCGGCCGGGGCGGGAAAATTGGGGAATGAGTATTGTGTCCCCAAAATAAGAGAGGCGGCGATGCGCGGACGTCTTTCCCTGACCCTCATCATCGCGGCGGCAGTGCGCGACGGCCCTGGCCGCGGGCAGCGCCCACGGACAGGAGATCAAGTACGGCGTCGGGAGCTGGGACCCCGAGTCCGGCCTGGGCAACCATAGGGCCGTCGTCCGGGTCGAGACGCTCCCGTCCCCGGGGACGCTCGCCGGACACGTCTCGAAGACCAGCCCGGCCGTGGTGACGGCGGAGTTCTCGAAGGCGGGACGGGCCGTGCGCGCCCTCATCCCCTGGCGGCGGCCGGACCTCGAGCCGGAAAAGAAGGGCCTCATCGTCGTCGACGCGTCTACGGGCGCCCGCGTCACGAACGTCGTCGCCCTGGCCGTCGGCCGCGAATCCGGGGACATCGTCTTCGAGCCCCGGACCGTGCCCGGCGATTACTACGTCTACTACATGCCCTATCGATCCGAGGGCCGGAAGAACTATCCGAACGTGAAGTACGACCCGCCCCAGGCCACGGCCGACCCGGCCTGGCTCGCCGCGCGTCGGGCTCCCGCCGGGGAAAGCGGCCGCGCTCAAGCCGGACGCCCTGCCCCGGGCGAGAGTCCTCGAGATCCAGTCCGCGGACGCCTTCAGCAGCTTCTATCCCATGGAGGTCATCGCCACGGCCGCCGAGACCGCGGCACTGCTCCAGGCCCGCCCCGGCGCTCCCTATTTCCTCTTCCCCGAGGACCGGCGCTTTCCGATCCGCATGACCGGCGACCTCCCCCAGCGGTGGGCCGCCCAAGGCCCGGGGGCATCGATCCAGCGGCGAGGCCTCGCGCGGCGAATACTTCGCCTTCCAGATCGGCTTCTGGGCCGCGCGGGCCGCCGTCGACGACATCGATGTCCGCTTCTCGGACCTCCTCCCCGTCCGGACCGCCGCCTCTCCGGCCGGCGCCGCCGCGCCCGCGGCCGTCCCGGCCTCGGCCCTGAACTGCCTGAACACCGGCGGCTCCGGCTGGGACGGCGCGCCGTTCCGCAAGGCCGTCCCTGTCGCGAAGGGCCGGGTCCAGGCCCTCTGGTGCGGCGTCCTCGTCCCCCGCGACCTCGCCCCCGGCCTCTACGCGGGCACCGTCACCGTCGCGCCGAAAGGGCTCGCCGCGACCGCGCTCAAGCTCGAGCTCAGGGTCGGGGACGATGTCCTGGCCGACGCCGGCGACGGCGACCCTTTCCGCATGACACGGCTCCGCTGGCTCGACTCCCGGATCGCCTTCGACGACGAGACCGTCCGGCCCTACACTCCGCTCGAGGTCGAGGGACGGACCGTGCGCTGCCTCGGCCGCTCGCTCGAGGTCGGCCCCGACGGCCTGCCCGCCCGCCTCCGGAGCTCGTTCGCCCCCGAAATGACCCGCTTCGCCGCCGCGCCCGCGGACCTGACGGCCTCGCCCCTGGCCCTCCGGGTCGAGCTTGCGGACGGGCGCGCCGCGTCGTGGACACCCGACCCGTCCGGGCCGCGCTTCACCGCGCGCACCGCCGGCAGGGTCGCCTGGGAGGCGCTCGACCGGGCCGGCGACCTCGCCATGCACGTCTCAGCCCGGATGGAGTTCGACGGCTTCGTCGGGTACGAGGTCGCGCTGACCGCCGCCAAAGACACCGCCGTCTCCGACATCCGCCTCGAAATCCCGCTCCGCGCCGAGTGCGCCCGATACATGATGGGCCTGGGCTTTAAGGGCGGCGAGCGGCCGGAGTCGTTCGACTGGTCGTGGGACCGGAAGAAGAACCAGGACGCCTTGTGGCTCGGCGCGGTCAACGCCGGCCTCCAGGTCTCGCTCCGCGCGGAAAACTACTCCCGGCCCCTGAACACGAACTTCTACCTCTCGAAGCCCCTCAACATGCCGCCGTCGTGGTGGAACGAGGGCCGGGGGACGGTCACCGTCCGCACGGTGCGCCCCGCCGCCGGGGCGGCGGGCACGGACACGGTCGTCCTCGTCGCCGCCCGCTCGGGCCCGCGCACGATCCGGGCCGGCGAGACGCTCCGTTTCGACTTCACCCTGCTCCTGACGCCCTTCAAGCTCCTCGACCCGGCGGCGCAGTTCCGCGAGCGCTACTTCCACGCCTTCAAGCCCGTCGACGAGGTCGCCGCGACCGGCGCCAACGTCATCAACGTCCACCACGCCAACGCCATCAACCCCTACATCAACTATCCCTTCCTCCGGCCGGCGGAGATGAAGGCCTACATCGACGAGGCCCACCGCCGCGGCCTCAAGGTCAAGATCTACGACACGGTCCGCGAGCTCTCGAACCGCGCCGCCGAGCTCTTCGCCCTGCGCAGCCTGGGCGACGAGGTCTTCTCGCCCGGCCCCGGCGGCGGCTACTCCTGGCTCCAGGAGCACCTGGGCGGCGACTACATCGCGGCCTGGTTCGTGCCCGAACTCAAGGACGCCGCCATCATCAACAGCGGCATCTCGCGCTGGCACAACTACTACGTCGAGGGGCTCGACTGGCTGGCCGCGAACGTCGGCATCGACGGGCTCTACCTCGACGACGTGGCCTTCGACCGGACGACGATGAAGCGCGTCCGCAAGGTCCTCGAGCGCCGCCGGCCGGGTTCGCTCATCGACCTCCACTCCGCCAACCAGTACAACCCGCGCGACGGGTTCGCCTCGAGCGCCAACCTCTACCTCGAGCACTTCCCCTATCTCGACCGGCTCTGGTTCGGCGAGTACTTCGACTACAACGGCAGCCGCCCGGACTACTGGCTCGTCGAGATGTCCGGCATCCCCTTCGGCCTGATGGGCGAGATGCTCCAGGACGGCGGCAACCCCTGGCGCGGCGTGGTCTTCGGCATGACCAGCCGCCTGCCGTGGTCCGGCGACCCGCGGCCGCTCTGGAAGGCCTGGGACGACTTCGGCATCGCCTCGAGCGAGATGGTCGGCTGGTGGGTCGAGCGGAACCCGGTTCGGACCGGGAACGCGGACGTTCCTGGCGACCGTCTACCTGAGGAAAGAAGAGGGCCGGAAGCCGCGGGCCCTCATCGCCTTGGCCAGCTGGGCCCCGGGTCCGGTCGACGTCCGGCTCGAGGTCGACTGGAAGGCCCTCGGCATCGAGCCGCGGGGAGCGACGTTCCGGGCCCCGGCCGTCGAGGGCTTCCAGCCGGCGGCCGCCTTCCGGCCCGGCGACCCCATCCGGGTCGAGCCGGGCAAGGGCTGGATGCTTGTTCTAGGGGATTAGCCGACCGTGGCCCGGTTCCGGCCGGCCGCCTTGCTCTTGTACATCAGCCGGTCCGCCCGGGCGATGGCCTCGTCCACGGTGTCGCCGGGGACGAGGGCTGTCGCCCCGATCGAGACCGTGACGCCGACCTCCGCGGAAGCCAGGGTCACGAAGCTCTTGGCGACGAGGACGCGGATCTTCTCGGCCAGGACGGCCAGGTTCCTCTCGGTGATGTTCCGGACGATGAGGACGAACTCCTCGCCGCCCCAGCGTCCGACGACGTCGAAGGCCCGCACGCTCCGGACGAGCGTCTGGGCGACGGCCTTCAGGACCCGGTCCCCCGAGTCGTGCCCGTAGGAGTCGTTGACCCGCTTGAAGCGGTCGATGTCGACGAAGAGCAGGCCCATGGGCCAGTTGTAGCGGTCGACCTCCTTGAGGATCGACCCGAGCGAGATCTCCAGGAAGTGCCGGTTCCGGACCTCGGTCACCGGGTCGACCAGGGCCAGTTCCTTGAGGTGTTCGAGCTCCTGGCCCTCGGCCAGCCGGCGGGTGTTGTCGTTGAAGACCTCGACCGCCCCGGTGATCTGGCCCTTGGCGTCGCGGATCGGCGCGACGCGGACGGCCACGGGCAGCCGGTGGCCCTGGCGGTGGTGGAGGAAGACCTCGGCCTCCCGGCTCTCCCCGTCCTCGAGCGTCCGGGCCAGGGGGCAGAGCCCCTCGCACATGTTCCGCCCCTCGGCGTCCACGTGGACGAGGATGTTGTCGGCGCATCGCCGGCCGACGACCTCCCGGGCCTCGTAACCCGTCAGGCTCGCCGCCGTCCGGTTCCAGAAGGTGATACGGCGCTCGCGGTCGACGAAGTAGAGGCCGTCGAAGAGGTTGTTGAGGATGTCGAAATAGAAGTCCTGCCTGGTGGACATCGTTCCCTCCCCCGGCCGGCGTCTCCGGCGGGAAGCGCTATTATAACAAAATCGACGCCGCGGGGGCCCGGCTCAATGCTTCGCCGCGGCGGCCAGCCGGTCCGTCTC
This sequence comes from Candidatus Aminicenantota bacterium, assembly GCA_963805045.1. Lineage (GTDB taxonomy): Bacteria > Acidobacteriota > Aminicenantia > Aminicenantales > Saccharicenantaceae > DATKJS01. Next base: position 25,266 of record CAWDTC010000009.1, on the reverse strand, counting down.
CTCGAGCTTGAGCCGGACGCTGATGACGTAGGGCGGCTCCCCTTCGGTCCAGTGGCCGTAGGTCGTCAGGACGAACGTGCCGTCGGCGAGGACCTCGACGCCCGGATAGGCGCAGTCGGCGTCCTTCGTGTTGTGGGCCACCCGGACGCGGTACTGGCCTTCGCGTCCGGCGGCGATGTCCTCGTAGCGGCCGACCCAGGCCACCCAGTCGCCGCGCGTCGGGCTGTCGAGCGTCATGTCCCGGAACGAGACGAGGAGGCGCCCGTCCGGGGCGTACTTCGCGGTGTGGCGGTCGCCGGTCAGGGCGCCGGGGAGCTCGCGCGGCGCGCTCCAGGTCCGGCCCTCGTCGCGGGAGAAGATGACGAAGGAGTTCCGCTTCCGGCTGTTCTCGCGGAGCAGGGCGGCGAGCTCGGTCCCGTCCGGCGAGCGGACGAGGCCCGGCTCGCAGAGGTCGCCCTCGGCGGAGCTGAAAACGGGAGCGGGGCGGCACCAGCTCAGGCCGCCGTCTTCCGAGAACGTCTCGTAGATGGTGAACACGGGGGGCGTCCCGGCCCGGCCGCCGGCCCGAAAAAAACGGCCGTCGTCGTGGAACATGGCGAGATAGCGGCCGCGCCCGGTGCGGAGCGGGACGAGGCTGGCCATGACGACGATGCCGCCCCAGTCGCCGGCGGGGGCGAGAGGGGTCCAGGAGAGGCCATCGTCGGACGAGACCGAGAGGCGGGCCGGGTAGAGCCCGGAGAAGAGGATGAGCCGCTCCTCGCCGTCGGGGCCGGCCGTCCGGAAGATGGTCGGGGTTTCCCTCGAGGTCGTCCAGTTCTCTGGTACGGGCAGGCGCCCGCTCCAGGTCCGCCCGCCGTCGGCGCTCCTCTTCATGACGATCGGGCCGGCGCCGTGGCCCATGGGGTAGACGGCGATGATCGTCCGGCCGTCCCGGAGGAGAACGGTCGTCGGGTGGCCGAGGTATTGGCCCGGTTCGCGGTCGACGACGACGCGGCGCGCCGCCTGGCCGGAGATGTCGACAATCGGGATGGAGTAGCCGCGCGCGACGGGAGGCCCGGCAGACTGAGGCGCGGCCCCGCTCCCGCCGCCGGCGGCTGCGGCGACGAGGAGGGTTGCGGCGATGGCTGCGAGCGGGGCGCCGAAGACAATCGTTCCTCGCGGGCGTCCGTTCATCGACATCCTCGCCGTCCCTCTCCTATTCGCCGTGTCCCGGGCTCCGTCCGGCCGCGCCTCACCCAGCTAGCTTCACGAGCCAGCGGTGCAGGGGGAGGATCGGCGCGTAGCGCTCGAAGCAGTAATCGAGGAGGCGGGCCGAGTAGAGCTCTTCGGGGATCTTGGCGTCCCACCCGGCGTAGAGGCCGTCGTGCTTGAGGAGCTCGGCGTTCGGATGGCCGGGGTCGAAGCCGGCCGGGACGCGCTTGTAGTGGGTCCCCCCGAGCTCGCATCCCTCGACCGCGGCGAGCGCGGCCACGATCTTCCGGAGCTCGGCCCCGAGCTTGGGGTCGACGACGGCGCGCCGGTAACGCGGCATGAAGCCGTCGGAGAACATGTACATGCCGCCGCCGAGGAAGATGTCGGGCGGCTCGAGATGGAAATAGAAGCCGGGGCATTCCATGCGGCCCTTCGTCCCTTCCCAGAAGTAGAGGCCGAGGTTCGTCTTGTAGGGCGAGGGGTCGAGGCTGAAACGCGTGTCGCGGTTGAGGCGGAAGATGGACTTATTGACGAGGGGCACGGCGACGATCCGCGGGGCGATCGTCCGGAGCCGCTCGCCCATGGCCACGACGAACGCCCGGGCGGGGGCCATGACCTCGGACTCGTACATGTCCCGGTGCGCGGCGAACCAGTCGCGATCGTTGTGGCGGCGGAGGCCGGTGAAGAAGCGGATGGTGTCCTTGCTGAATCCGGTGAACGCGGGGTCGGTCATGTCGCCCTCCTCCGGGCCATTCTACGCGCGGCGGCGGGCGTGGTCAAACTCAAGAGAGCCCCATCAGGGCGAACGGGTCCTGTCCCCTTCCGCCAAGGGCCTCGGGGATGGCCTCCACTCCAGAGTGCGGCTTGCGCTAAGCCGCGCATGACGTTCCGGCCATTCCCCGAGGCCCGTCCGGCTCTTAGGGTGGCGCCGTCTGACAGGGTTGCCAGCCCGGACGCCGGCGTGGTATAAATCGGCCAAGGGACATCGCAGGGAGGCGCCCATGAAATGGCTCCGGGCCGTCGTATCGCTCCTCATCGCCGCCGCGGTCTTCTGGGGGCTCGAGAACCGCCACGGTGTCGTCCCGCCCCTCGGCAAGCTCCTCGACCCCTACGCCGGGTTCTGGCAGAACGGCAGCCGCGGCGACGAGCTGCCGGCGGACGCTCGTCCTCCCCGGCCTGCTCGAGGAGGTCCGCGTCGCCTGGGACGTCCGGCACGTGCCGCACATCTTCGCCCGCAACGACCACGACCTTTTCTTCGCCCAGGGGTATCTCACCGCCAGGGACCGGCTCTGGCAGATGGAGTTCCAGGCCTTCTACGCGGGCGGACGGCTGTCCGAGATCATCGGACGCCAAGGCCTCGAATCGGACCGCTTCAACAGGCGGTTCGGCATGGGCTGGGCGGCCGAGAGGGCGGTCGAGGCGACGGACAAGGACCCTGACTCCCTCGCTCCGGACCAGGCCTACGCCGACGGCGTCAACGCCTGGATCCGCCGCCTCCGCCGGAAGGACCTTCCCGTCGAATACAAGGTCCTCGACTACGCGCCGGAGCCGTGGACCCTTCTCGATTCCGCGCTGCTCCTGAAGTTCATGTCCTACGACCTCACGGGCTACAACGACGAGCGCTGGATGACGGCGGCCAGGAAGGCTCTCGGCGAAGCCGTCGTCGACGAGCTGTTCCCGCTCGAGCCGCCGAAATTCGTCGAGCCGGTCATCCCGCCGGGAACGGCCTGGGACTTCACGCCGGTCGCCGCGCCGAACGCCGGGGGGTCCCGAGCCGACGCCGTGGCCGGGTCCGAACCGCCGGCGGCCGACCCCGACCGTCCGGAGGTCGGCAGCAACAACTGGGCCGTCGCCGGCGCGCGGACGAAGAGCGGCCACCCCATCCTGGCCAACGACCCGCACCTCCGCCTCACCCTGCCTTCGATCTGGTACGAGATCCAGCTCGCCGCCCCGGGGTTGAACGCGGCGGGCGTCTCGATCCCCGGGACACCGCTCGTCATCATCGGGCACAACGACAGGATCGCCTGGGGCTTCACCAACGCCGGGAGCGACGTCCTCGACTGGTACGCGATCAAGTTCAAGGACGCGAGCCACCGGGAATACCTTTACGACGGCAAGTGGCGCGCGGCGTCGGTCCGGACCGAGGTCATCAAGGTCCGGGGGGAGAAGCCCTTCGTCGACAGGGTCGTCTACACCCACCACGGTCCCGTCGTCTGGCTCGAGGGCGAACCGGCGCCGGCCAACAAGGCCGTTCCCGCCGGGGCGGCCCTGCGCTGGACGGCCCACGACCCTTCGAACGAGCTCCTGACCTTCTATCGCCTGGACCGGGCCGCGGACTACGAGGGCTATCTCGGGGCCCTGGCCGCGTGGGACTGCCCGGCCCAGAACTTCGCCTTCGCCGGCGCGGACGGGACGATCGCCCTCTGGCACAACGGGAAGTTCCCCCTGCGGCCGAAGGGGGCGGGACGCTACGTCCTCGACGGCTCGAACCCGTCCGACGAGTGGCCGGGCTGGGTCCCCCACGGGCATAATCCCCACGTCAAGGACCCGGCGCGGGGATTTGTCAGCTCGGCCAACCAGAAGCCGACCGACGCGGCTTATCCCTATTACCTCGGCTGGGATTACGCTTCGTTCGAGCGCGGCAACCGCATCAACGAGCTCCTCGGGGGAATGAAGGACATCACGCCGGAGGACATGGCCCGGATGCAGAACGACGACCTCAGCCTGAGGGCCCGGATGGTGCTGCCCCGTCTCCTGCGGCAGGTCGCCGACCGGGACCTCTCGACCGAGGAGAAATGGGCCCTCGACGAGCTCCGGGGCTGGGACTTCGGGAACAGGGCGGGGCTGGCCGCGCCGACGATCTTCGCCGAGTTCTGGAACGCCTTCAACGAGAAGACCTGGAACGACGAGAAGAAGGGCGAGCTGTGGGGAATGCGCTGGCCGCGGAGCGAGGTCACGATCGACCTCGTCCTCAACCACCCCGACTCGGAGTTCTTCGACGACCGGGGGACGCCGCAGAGGGAGATCATGGGCGACATCGCCAATGCCGCGTTCCGGGCCGCGGTCAAGACCCTCCGCGCCGAGTGCGGTCCGCCGGGAAGGTCCTGGACGTGGGGAGCGCGGCGGAAGGCCGCGATCGGGCACCTCGGCCGGATGCCGGGATTCGGCCGGGAGAACCTGCCGATGAACGGCGGCGGCAACGCCGTCAACGCATCCGGCCCCGGCTTCGGCCCCTCCTGGCGGATGGTCGTCGAACTGGGACCCGAGGTCAGGGCCTGGGGCATCCTGCCGGGCGGCGCCTCCGGCAATCCCGGCTCGCGCTATTACGACACGGGGGTCGACGACTGGGTGGCGGGCAGGATCTACCCGCTCCTGTTCCTGAAGTCGGCCGATGATGCGCAGCCGGGCGTCGTGGCCCGGACGCTCCTGAGAGGTGCCAAGTGATCGCCGTTCTCGCCTGCCTGCTGGTCATGCTGGTGCTCGAGGTCCTGACGTCCTTCTGGTGGTGGGTCATGATCGTGCCGTTCGCCTATGGGGCGGCCGCGGCCAAGTCGGGCTGGAGGGCGATCGGGACGGGGGCCGTCGCGGCCGGGCTGCTCTGGCTCGGCGGCGCGGTCTATTTCTACGCGACCGGAAGCCGGATTATCGCCGGCCGGATGGCGGCGATGTTCGGGGTCGGGAAGGCCTGGCCGATGATCCCGGCGACGGCGCTCGTCGCGGCGGTCGCCGCGGCCTTCTCCGGATACGCCGGCTACGCCGTCCGGGCGCTCGTCAAGAAGGGGCCGCGGAAGGAGGCGGGCCGGTAGCTCGGAGGTCCCGACGGCTACTTGGCCAGGCGGTTGTATTTCCTGAGAACGTCGCGCAGGCGGTCGTGCGGGATGGCGTAAACCGTATTCCCGTTGATGCCGGTCATCGTCTCGGCGGCGACGAGGGCGTTGGCGATCGCCTCCTCGGTCGCCTGGGCGGTGGCCAGGAACAGGGCGTCGATCCTCTCGTTGGGCAGCATCGTCAGGTGCGCCAGTCCGGACGTCTGCGCCACCTCGGGATTGGCCGTCGAGAAGGCGATGAAAATGTCCCCCGAGCTGTCGTTCGCCCGGCCTCCGGCGACGGCCAGGCCCAGGGCGACCCTCTTCGCCACCCGCTCGAGCTGGTGCGGGAGGAGGGGCGCGTCGGTCGCCACGACGACGATGATCGAGCCGTCCCTCGCCTCGGCGGACCGGCCGGGCTTGGGCATCAGGTCCGTGATCTCCCGGCCGACGGGGACACCCGCGATGGAGAGCGTCTCCCGGGCCCCGTAATTCGCCTGGACAAGGACGCCGACGACGTAGCCGCCGTCGGCCGGCCCGAGCACTCGCGAGGAGGTGCCGGTGCCGCCCTTGAACCGGTGGCAGATCATGCCCGTCCCCCCGCCGACGTTCCCCTCGGCCACGGGACCCGGACGCGCGCCGTCGAGGGCGGCGAAGACATCCTCTTTCCGGACGTGGAAGCCGTCGATGTCGTTGAGGAAGCCGTCCCAGGTCTCGGCCACGACCGGCAGGCTGAAATCGCCCGAATAATCGTCCGCGTGGCCGCGCCGGACGTTCCATTCGATGACGGCGTCCCGGACGACGCCCACGCTCTGGGTGTTGGTGATGAGGACCGGGCTCCCGAGGCAGCCCGATTCCTGGAGCCACGTCGTCCCGGTCATCTCGCCGTTGCCGTTGAGCGTGAACCAGGCCCCGAAGAGGCGGTCGCGGAACGATCGCCCCTGCGGAAAGATCGCCGTGACGCCCGTCCTCACCGGGCCCTGCCCGACGACGAGCTTCCCCTCCCCCGAGATCAGGGTGACTTGCCCGACCTCGACCCCCCGGACGTCGGTGATGGCGTTGAGCGGCCCGGGCGAGCCGTCAAAGGGGATGCCGAGGTCCCGGGCGCGGGGCTTTCGTGCGGGCTGATCGATCGCCGGGGCGAGAGAAAGGGCCCCCGCGGCGATCAGGAAGAGAAGGCACAAGCCGAAGGACTTTACTTTCATCGGCGGCTCCATGGACGCGGCGGACGCGAGCCCGGCGCGGGAACCCCGCCCGCGGTCCTGCCTGGACTATATCGCCGGCCCGTCCGGGATGTCAAATAAGGCCTTAAAATCCGTCCGGGGATAAGGTAGGATAGTCAAAACAGAACCTGGAGGCGCGCATGGACCGACACGCTTGGGTCAGGGAATTCGCCGGGGCGGTCACGGTCTGCGACACCGAGGGCAGGATCATCGAGATGAACGATCGGTCGGTCGAAGGCTTCGCCAAGGACGGCGGGGCGGGGCTCGTCGGGAAGAACGTCCTCGACTGCCATCCCGAGCCGTCGCGGACGAAGCTCAAGGAGATGATGGCCGCCGGGCGCACGAACGTTTACACCATCCAGAAGGGCGGGAAAAAGAAGCTCATCTACCAATCGCCGTGGTACGACGGCGGCCGATACGCCGGCTTCGTCGAACTTTCGGTCGAGATCCCCTGGGACATGCCCCACTTCGACCGCGATTAGGACGGGGTCAAATCTTCATTCTGCCACTTTCTCCGAAGACAGACCTCGTTTCGGGGGAACGGAGCGAGGTAGACAGGCGAAAGTGGCAGAATGAAGATTTGACCCCGTCTTGGCTAAGCGGACACGGCTAAGCGGACGTGCCGTATTTCTTCTTGAAGATCAGGTAGATCGGGATCCCCATAAGCACCGTTGCGATGGCGATGGACGACTCCTTCGGCCGCTCGAGGAACGACAGGACGAGGATCGTCACCCCGGCCAGGATGTAGGCGGCCGGGACGACGGGATAGCCCGGCATCTTGACGACGCTCCGGCCCGTCCGCCGCAGCTTGAAGACGCCGATCACGGCCAGGATCGGGAAGATGCCGAGCGAGAACCCCATGTAGGTCAGGAGCTGGTCGAACGTCCCGAACAGGACGAGGACCGCGGCGATCATCCCCTGGAGGACGATGGAGCGGGCCGGCACACCGGAGCCGGGGTTCACCTTCGCCAGGGACTTGAAGAAAACGCCGTCCTTGGCCATGGAGTAATAGACCCGCGGCCCGAGGATGATGAAGGCGCGAGAGCGACGAGAACAGGGCGAAGGAGATGAGCATGGAGAGGACCGTTTCGGCCGACCGCCCGAAGAGGTTCCTCGCCGCGAGCCCGCCGATCGAGATGACACCCTCCATGTCCGCGGAGGGGACGGCGTAGACGTAGAAGAGGTTCAGGGCGACGTAGAGGACGACGACGGCGCCCGTGCCGAGGAGGAGTGACCGCGGCAGGTTCCGGACCGGGTCCTTGACCTCCGAGCCGACGTAGGCCGAGGCGTTCCAGCCGCTGTAGGCGAACATGATCCACATCAGGGCCAGCCCCATCGTCTTCCAGCCGCCGAAGCCGAAGTCGAACGCGCCGCCCGAGGCGAGATGGGTGAAGCTCCCCTTGCCGACGGCGAACCCGGCCGCGACGAGGGCGACGATGAGCAGGATCTTCAGCCCGGTCAGCGATGTTCTGGACCCGGGCCCCGAGCTCGAGGCCGCGCGTGTGGAGGAAGGTGAAGAGGGCGATGATCAGGATGGCGAAGGCCTTCTTCAGGACGACGGCCTCGGCGGCCGCGCCGAAGAGCCCCAGATGGAGGAGGCCCGGGAAGGCCCGGGTCAGGTATTCGGTGAAGCCGATGGCCGAGGCGGCGATGGGCGCGGAGAAGCCGACGAAAAAGGAGACCCACCCGGCGAGGAAGCCCAGCAGCGGATGGAAGAGCCGCGACAGGAAGGAGTATTCCCCTCCCGCGTGGGGCATGGCCGCGCCGAGCTCGCCGTAGCTCAGGGCGCCGCACAGGGCGATGATCGCCGCCGACGACCCACAGGGCGAGCATGACCCCGGCGTGGCGGAGGTCCTTCATCAGCAGGCCGGAGGTCGTGAAGATCCCGGCGCCGACCATGTTGGCGATGACGATGTTCGTCAGCGGGAAGAGGCCGAGCTTCCTCCGGAGGCCGCCGCCGTTCTCTCTCGCGTCCATCGCATCACCTCTCGCGCGCGCGTCCGCCCGGGCGTCTCAGCTCTTGACCCGCTTGGCCTCGAAGACGCCGCCGGACTGGTAGATCTCGATGCCCGTCACCTGGCCGGCCGCGTCCTCGATGAACTTCAGGGTAATCGTCTTGAACTGCTTGAGGGCGAATTCGCCTCCGAGCTCCGGGACGAGGTCGTAGACCGGCTGACCGGGGATGAACAGGGTCAGGCCGTCTCCCTTCATGCCGACCGCGACCGGCTGGCCCCGGAGCTCGTACTTGCCGACGACCTTCTTGAGGTAGGCCGGGTCGGACAGCCGCGCTTCGGGCCTCCGCGCGAAGACGATCTCGTCCAGGGTCGGCTCGAAGGGGGCGGACACGCCGGCGACATTCCCGTTGACGTCGGTCCGGAAGGTCAGCTTCATGCCCTGGAACGTCGGGTCGTCGGTCTTGAGGCCGTTGAAGGTTTCGTAGTGCCAGTGCTCGAGCGGCGTCGTGATGGCGTTGTAGGTGAAGAGGAGCTGCGTCCCCTTCGCCTCGACCTTGAGGGCGCCGTAGCCGGGATGCCAGTAGTCGCCGGCGTATTCGGCGAGCTTGTGGGCGGGGGCCGTGCCCGGCCGGCGGCGGCCGGCCTGCTTCTTCTCGGCCTCCTTCTGGGCCGCCCGGGCTTCGGCCAGGCGCTTGGCCGCGTCGCCGATCCAGTCCACGGCCTCGAGGCCGAGGATTCTGTCCGCGGCCGTCTCCGCGACGAGGTCGGGGAAGGGCGTCCCGTTCTTGTTCGTCAGGACGACGAAGCCGAGCCCGTCGTTCGGGAAGAGGCAGACGAGGGCCGAGAAGCCGTCGATGTTGCCGCCGTGCTCGACCCGGGCGTGCCCGCGGTAGGTGTCGATGAACCAGCCGAGGCCGTAATCGGACGGCGAGATGTCGGGCCGGGTCGAGGTCCCGCCCGTCGGCATGTAGGCCGAGTGCATGTCGGCCAGCGTCGTGGGGGCGACGACCTGCTTGTCCTTGTATTTCCCGTTGTTGATGTGGACCGTGACCCAGTGGGCCATCTCGTCGACGCTCGAGTTGATGGCCCCGGCCGGCCCGATGTTGGTGATGTTGCGGAAGGGGATCTTGACGAGCTTGCCGTCGCGTTCGTCATAGGGCTGGGCGAAGTCGGCGTCCTTCTCCGAGTCGGCGACGGAGAAGTTGCTCCGCGTCATCTCGAGGGGTCCGAAGACGAGCGAGCGGACGGAATCCTCCCAGGGTTTCCCGGTCAGGACCTCGACGAGGTAGCCGGCGGTGAGGAACATGAGGTTGTTGTATTGCCACCGCTCCCGGAGGTCGGCCGAAGGCGGCAGGAAGGCCAGGCTGCGGACAAGCTGCTCCCGCGTCGCCGTATAATTGTTGTACCAGACGAGGTCGTGGCGCGGCAGGCCGGAGCGGTGGGTGACGAGGTCGCGGGGCGTCAGGCGCTCGCCGGCCTGGGCGTCGTAGAGCCGGAACCAGGGGATATAATTGCGCAGGGGCTTGTCCCACTCGACTTTGCCCTGGTCGACGAGCGTGCCGAGGGCGAAGGTCGTGAAGGCCTTGGACGAGGAGCCGATGGCCATCAGCGTGTCGGCCGTCATCGGCAGCTTCTTCTCGAGGTCGCGGAGGCCGAAACCCCTGGCGTAGATGACCTCGGTGTCCTTGACGACGGCGACGGCGGCCCCGGGAACGTTGACCTGGGCCAGGCCCTTGGTCACGACGTCGTCGAACCCTTCGAGGGCCTTCTTGGCCTTGGCCACGGGGTCGGCGCCTCGGGCGAGCTCGAAGGGGAACTTCTGTCCGCCCTGGGTGAAGTCGCCGGAGATCTTAGACCCGTCGGGGCTGAAGGCGCCGGCGAAGGCGGGGTTCCCGGGGATGCCCGGGATGGCGAAGGAGGCCTTGGCCCCGTCCGTGGCGATCGTCGCCAGGGCCATGTGCTTGATGTTCTGGAGGGGGATAGTGATGTCGCCCTTCCAGGAGCCGTCGGGATTCTTGGCGAAGTCGAGCGCGATCTCGAGCTTGGCCGTGGGCAGGACGATGGCCCCCTCCCAGTGTCCGGCCAGATCGGCCGGCGCCGCTTGAAGCAAGGGGGCGGCGGCGGCCACCATGAAGAAGAGGAAGGCGAGAGATTGCGTGCTGCGGGTTGTTCGTTTCATCGATCGCTCCTTGACGGAAATGGGGGAAGAAGCCTGAAGGGGTTCAGGTCACGGAAACGCGCCATGGCGCGGCCCAATTTACCACAAGGGAAACGCGGCCCGCAAGCGGCCCTCGAACGCCGCATGCGCGACCCGGGCCTGAGGAGTTCGGCGCGCCTCAACCCGGCTATTGAAAAGGCCGGACGTTTTTTCCATAATACGGCCTTGAGACGCGCCATGACCCTGCCGCAGGTCCGTGCCTTGCCTGGCTTCTCCGCCGAAGGAGCTCCCTTCGTTGGCTGAGTTCCTGGAGTTCCGCGGCGTCTCCAAGCGTTTCGGAGCCATCCAGGCGGTCGACGGTATCTCGCTCGACATCAAGAAGGGGGAGTTCTTCTCCCTGCTCGGGCCGAGCGGCTGCGGCAAGACGACGATGCTCCGCATCGCCGCCGGCTTCGAGGAGCCCGACGCGGGCCGCGTCTTCCTCGACGGCCGGGACATCACCGACCTCGCGCCTCACAAGCGCAAGGTCAACACGATCTTCCAGAGCTACGCCCTCTTCCCCCACCTCACCGTCCGGGACAACATCGCCTTCGGCCTGGCCCTGGCCAAGCGGCCGAAAAGAGAGATCGACGCCGAAGTCGAGAAAATGCTCCGCATGATCCAGATGACGGACCAGGCCGAAAAGAAGCCGGACCTCCTTTCGGGCGGACAGAAGCAGAGGGTCGCCGTCGCCCGGGCCCTCGTCAACAAGCCCGACGTCCTCCTCCTCGACGAGCCCCTGGCCGCCCTCGACCTCAAGCTCCGCCAGAAGATGCTCATCGAGCTCGACCTGATCCACGACGAGGTCGGCATCACCTTCCTCTACGTCACGCACGACCAGGCCGAGGCCATGAGCCTGAGCGACCGGATCGCCGTCATGGACAGCGGCCGGATCGAGCAGGTCGGCACCCCGGCGGAGATCTACGAGTCGCCCCGGACGAGCTTCGTCGCGGCCTTCATCGGCGACACGAACTTCCTCGAGGGCCGGGTCCTCGACTGCCTGGACCAGGAATACTGCCGGCTGGCCATCGCCGGGCTGCCGGAGGTCCTCTCCTTCAACGACAAGGGGCTCCGGGCGGAACAGCCCATCTACCTGAGCATCCGGCCCGAGAAGATCCACATCTCCCACGAGCGGCCCGAGGAGAAGCCCCGGCGGAACTATCTGCCGGCCGTCGTCGAGGACATGATCTATCTCGGCTCGACGACCAAGTACTGGGTCCGGGCGCAGGGCTACCGGATCCAGGTCCTCCGGCCGCACTCGCGGTATTTCCTCGACGAGAAGCCCCTCCGCTGGAAGGACGACGTCTGGATCTGGTGGCACGCCGACGACGGCTTCATGCTCGACCATTTCCGGAAGGCGGACGAGGCCCTGCTGGCCGTTCCGCCCCAGAAGGTCGGCGAGCCCCTCAACGGGAGATAGGATGAGCAGGCATCGCCGCGCTCCGGGAATGGCTCGTCTCCCTGCCCACGCTCGTCTGGCTCTCCCTCTTCCTCGTCATCCCGACCCTCCTCGTCTTCGGCATCGCCTTCCGGCCGGCCAACCCCTACGGCGGCATCGGTCCGGGCTGGACGCTCGCCACCGTCCGCGGGCTCTGGGACGCCGGCTACCTCGATCATCGCCTGGCGCACGGTCTGGATCAGCCTCCTGACGACCGCGATCTGCCTGCTCCTCGCCGTCCCGACGGGCTATTTCATCGCCCGCGCCCCCGAGAAATGGCGGAGCCGGCTGCTGATGCTCGTCATCGTGCCCTTCTGGACGAGCTTCCTCGTCCGCGTCTTCGCCTGGAAATCCCTCCTCCACCCCGAGGGCCTGATCAAGAGGATCCTCGTGGCCTGCGGCCTGGCCGCTCACCAGGCGACGCTCCTCTACCACCCGGCGGCCGTCGTCCTGGTCATGGTCTACACCTTCCTCCCGTTCACCATCCTGCCGATCTACGCCGCGGCCGAGAAATTCGATTTCCGGCTCATCGAGGCGGCGCGCGACCTCGGCGCCCGGCCGCTCCAGGCCTTCCGCAGGATCTTCCTGCCCGGCATCCGGCGCGGCCTGCTGACGGCGGTCCTCGTCGTTTTCATCCCCGCCCTCGGCTCGTACATCATCCCCGACATCGTCGGGGGGCCCTCGAGCGAGATGCTCGGCAACAAGATCGCCCAGCGCGTCTTCGTCGACCGCAACCTGCCCCACGCCGCCGCCCTCTCGGCCGTCCTCATCCTGGCCGTCCTCGCCCCCCTCGTCGCCGTGCTCGTCCTCCAGCGCAAAAAGGAGAAGCCGGACATCATCATCGGGGAAGCGCCTTGAAGAGGAGCCGCTTCCCGCTCGCCGTGACCGTCCTCGTCCTGGCCTTCTTCTACCTGCCGATCGCGATCCTCGTCGCGAACTCCTTCAACAAGGCCCGCTTCTCGAGCAGCTGGCAGGGCTTCACCCTCGGCTGGTATGCCCAGCTCTTCCACTCGCCGGAGATCTGGCTGTCCGTCCGGAACACTCTTCTCATCGCTGTGAGCTCGACGGCCGCCTCCCTCGTCCTGGGCACGGCCGCGGCGTTCGCCCTCCACCGCTACGCCGGGAGCCGGCTGCAGCGGCTCCACTACATGCTGATCTACACGCCTCTCGTCGTCCCCGAGATCCTGATGGGCATCAGCCTGCTCATGGCCTTCGTCGCCGCCGGGGTCGGGCTCGGCCTGTTCACGATCTTCCTGGCCCACGTGACCTTCTGCGTCAGCTACGTGGCCATGGTCGTCCTGGCCCGGCTCCAGGACTTCGACTTCTCGCTCATCGAGGCGGCCCAGGACCTGGGCGCCAGCTCCGTGGCAGAGCACGCGCCGGGTCCTGCTGCCTCTCCTGCTGCCCGGGCTGGCCGCGGGCGGCCTGCTCGCCTTCACCCTCTCGGTCGACGATTTCGTCATCACCTTCTTCGTCGCCGGGCCGGGCTCGACGACGCTCCCCCTGCGGATCTACAGCATCATCAAGTACGGCGCGCCGCCGCTCATCAACGCCCTCTCGACCCTGCTCCTGGCCGTGACCCTGACGGCCGTCGTCGCCAGCCAGAAGCTGGCCCGGTTGAAAAGATAACCTTCCCGTCCGGCGTTATAAGTGTCGCCGGAGTGCCGCTCATCGCATCACAAAAAATCTCGCTTGACGCCCGCCCGCAGTTAGGAATATATAACAAATCCGCGATGCCGGGGGTTCATTCCGAGCTTGAACGGAGCGGCTTCTGAGCGGCGCGGAAGAGGGAACCCTGATCCTTGTTCCGATCGGGAGAGATGCCATGCGACTGAAGAGGTCCAGGCCTCTCGTGTTGGTTGTTCTGCTTTTCGGGCTCCTGTCCGCGGCCTGCTCGAAGCGAATCGCCCGTCTGTCCTGCGATTGTCCTGCGTCAAAATACGAATCCGGCAGGTACTATAGCCAGTTCTACGAGGACTACATCCTGGCCTACGTTTTTCAAGATTATCAGACCGGTTTTTACGTTGATGTAGGCGCCAACGACCCGAACAAGGATAATATCACACGATATTTCTATGAACGCGGGTGGCGCGGTGTCAATATCGAACCCAACGTCGAGGAATTCAAAAAGATGGTCAAAGCCCGGCCTCTGGATAAAAACTACAACGTGGGCATTTCCAACGCGGAGGCAATGTTGACCTTCTATCAAGCGCCGGGCACCTGGGACGGACTTTCTACGTTCGACAAAGCGGACGCAACCTTCCAGAGTCAGAAGTTCGGCATCGTTTTCAAGGAACTTGCCGTTCCCGTGACCACGCTCGAGAGAATCCTCCAAGAAGCTGCGCTACCGGCGATCGACTTCATTTCCATCGACGTTGAAGGGTTCGAAAAACAAGTGATCGAAAGCGTTGATTTCTCCCGATATCATCCGTCCGTCTTATGCATTGAGGCCACGGAGCCCACTACGGACAGGCCTTCTTACCAGGACTGGGAGGGTCTTCTGATCGAGAACAACTACGTTTTCGCGATGTTCGACGGTTTGAACCGGTACTACGTATCTAAAGACTTGGCCAGTCGCCTGCTCCCCCGGTTCATTGTCATCGACATGTGCGTAAAAAAGAGCAAGCTTGCCAGGCACATCAAGTTGAGCGGTCATGACCACTGGTAGGCCTCCTCAAAAGAGACGCGGCAAGGTTGTCGGGACATTCGCAACCCTAGCCGTTTGCGCCGTGGTGGTGCTTGCCGTGTGCGGCTGCGGCGGATCCCGCCCGGTCCTGAGCGTCTACACGTGGTCGGACTACATCAAGCCCAGCCTCATCCGGCGCTTCGAACAGGAACAGGGTTGCCGGGTCGTCATCGACACCTTCGAGTCGAACGAGGCCATGTACGCCAAGCTCAAGGCGGGGGCCACGGGTTACGACGTCCTGACCCCGACAAGCTACATGGTCAGCCTCATGTTCGACCAGGACATGCTGATGCGGCTCGACCGGTCGCGCCTCCCCAACCTCAGGCACGTCGACCCGGAATTCCTGAAGATCGCGTTCGACAAGACCATGGACCACTCCGTGCCGTACATGCTGGTCTGGAGCGGCATCGCCTACCTCGAGGGCCGGGTCAAGGACGTCAAACCCACCTGGAACATGTTCGACCGGACGGACCTCCGGGGCCGGATGACGATGTTCAACGACATGCGGGAGTCGATCGGCGCGGCCCTGAAGTCGCTCGGCTACAGCATCAACACCCGAAGCGAGAAGGAGCTCGGCGAGGCCGAGGCGGTCCTCCTCAGGTGGAAGAAGAACCTGGCCAAGTTCGATAACGAGCAGTACAAGCTCGGCCTGGCCTCGGGCGAGTTCCTCCTCGTCCACGCCTGGAACGGCGACGTCTTCCAGGTCCGCAAGGAGAACCCCGACGTCCGCTTCTTCATCCCCGAGGAGGGGACGATCATCTCCTGCGACGACCTGGTCATCACGAAGGGCTCGAAGCAGGCCGCCCTGGCCCACGCCTTCATCAACTTCCTCCACGACCCGGCCGTCGCGGCCGAGAACACGAACTTCATCTATTACCTCTGCCCGAACAAGGACGCCTATCCCCTGCTCGCGCCGGAGATCAGGACCAACCCGGGCATCTTCGTCAAGCCGGAGATCATGGCGAAGAGCGAGATCATCGCCAACATGAAGGAAGCGAACGCCCTCTACATCAAGGTCTGGGACCGGGTCAAGGCCGCGAACTAAGATCCTATTTCAACGTTGCGAGGTAGTTGCCGGCGCCGACGACGACCGTCGACAGGATGAGGACGAGGATGCCGGCGACGACCAGGCGTCGCGTCGGCCGACCCGTCCCCTTCCACTCATGGAAATAGATCCCCCACAGGCTGCTGAAGGTGATGATGAAGGCCATGTGGATCGTCCAGCTCGAGAAGTCGTACTTCCCCATCTTCGTCGTGCCCATGCCGTAGAAGAAGAACTGGAAGTACCAGGTGATCCCGGCCAGGGCGGAGAACAGATAATTGGAGAGGAGAGACGGGACGGCGGGCGATGCGGAGCCCGGCGGCGGATCCGGCATGTTCGGGGAGCCGCCCGAAGCGTCGGCCATGGCCGCAGGCACATCCGTTCCAGCCATTTTCACACGCAGATAGTCCCGCCCGGTCCTGTTCCGAAGACTGAGGGCGACACACCAGATGCTGTTCGTGGTGAAGCCGCCGAGCAGCGCGACGATCATGACCGGGAAGTTCTGAAAGAGGGGCCTGGCGCCGCTCCGGATCGCGGCCTCGGCGATGGGCTTCCCGGCGGCGAAGGCGAAGGCCATGCAGGAGCTCATGACCCCGGCGAACGCGGCCACCCAGGCGCCCTTGACGAAGTTGAACTCGGCGATCGAGGCCTTCTTCTCGGCGTCGGTGAGCTCCCGCTCCTTCCTCATCCCGGCGCCGCCGCACATGGCGATCCCCGTGAGGCAAACGAGGATGCCGAGGACGACAACACGGCCCGAAGTGGTCCCGACGAGCCCGGCGATGCGCCCCTCGAAGACGGGCGGGACCAGGGTCCCGAAGACGGCGCAGAAGCCGAGCGACAGGGCCATGCCGAGGGACAATCCGAGGTAGCGCATGGAGAGCCCGAAGGTCAGGCCGCCGATCCCCCACAGGACGCCGAAGAGGTAGGTCCAGAGCACGGTCCTCCCCGAGGCCGAGGTCAGGACCCTGAGGAGGTCGGGGCAGGTCAGCGCGCCGACGACCCACGGCGTGATGATCCAGCTGAAGAACCCGCCCACGAGCCAGTAGGTCTCCCAGGCCCAGCCTCGGACCTGCTTGTACGGGATGTAGAAGCTGCCGGCCGCGAAGCCGCCCAGGGCATGCAGGAGAACGCCGAGAAGAGGATTGGGGACCATCCGGCCTCCTCAATTTTCCGGCACTATATAACGCCGACGGGGCGAAGTCAAACGCGCCGTCCGGATCCTTGACCGCGGGCCGAGCGGGGGCTATGATGGCTTCGCATCGGGGATGGATCCTGAAAAGCGTGACGGAGGGAAGCTATGCGTCCTGAGCGCCGGATCGCATTCTTATCCATCTTCATTCTGGTCCTGAGCGGCCCGGCCGGCCTCTCTTCGGGCGGGCAGGCCGCCGGGAGGACCGACGACGCCGCGCTGCTCAAGTTGGCCGGGGAGAACTTCGGCCAGTTGCCGCCGGTCATCGCCTCGGCGGACAATCCCGTGACACCCGCCAAGACAATGCTCGGTAAGATGCTCTTTTACGAGGCCCGGTTCTCTGGGGACGGGACGGTCAGCTGCGTCCGGTGCCACCCCTTCAGCCTTTACGGCGCGGACGGCCTGCGCAAGTCCGTGGGAGCCGGCGGCAAACCCGTCGCCCGGAACGCCCCGACCGTTCTCAACGCCGCCGGCCAGATCTCGGCGCACTGGGTGGGGAACAGAAAGGACGTCGAGGACCAGGCGACGCAGTCCCTGATCGGCAACGCCGCGCCGGGCGCCCCGTCCGCCGACGCCGCGACAAAGGAGCTCCAGAAGATCGCGGCCTACGGTCCGCTATTCCGGGACGCGTTTCCGGGGGAGAAAGACCCGGTCAATGCCGTGAACTACGGCCGGGCGGTCGGGGCCTTCGAGCGGACGCTGGTCACGCCTTCGGCTTTCGACGGCTTTTTGGACGGGAACGCGAAGGCCCTGGACGACGCCCAGAAAACGGGGCTGGCGAGATTCATCGAGACCGGCTGCGTCCAGTGCCACTCCGGGGTCTATGTGGGCGGGCAGACGTACGAGATGTTCGGCATCCATGAGTCGTACTGGACGTATACGAAGAGCCCGAACGTCGACGAGGGCCGGTTCACGGTCACGAAGGACCCGGACGACAAGTACGTCTTCAAGGTGCCCGGCCTCAGGAATGTCGCCATGACCCCGCCCTATTTTCATGACGGCTCCGTGGACCGGTTGTCCGACGCCGTCCGGATCATGGGCAAGGTCCAGCTCGGAATCAGCCTCGCGGTTCCCCAGGTCGAGTCGATCGTCGCCTTCCTGGCATCCTTGACGGGGGAGATCCCCGCCGACGCCCTGCGGGTGCCTGTCCTGCCGCGCCGGGACTGAAGCCGGCCGTGAGAGCTCGGCCCGCCAAGAAGCCCGGGTACGGGGCGCACCGGCTCGCCGTCCTTGCATTCGCCGCCGTGATTTTATTAGGATAATCCCCGCGGCGATGCCCGGCGCGCGAAAGGCGGCCTCATGCTGAAGGAACATCCCAAGGGACTGGCGTTCATCTTCTTCACCGAGATGTGGGAGCGGGTCGGCTTCTACACGCTCATGGCCATCCTCGTCCTCTACATGGACAAGGTCCTCGGCTGGAACGACGCGCGCAAGGGCGACTTCTACGGCCTCTTCCTGGCCCTCTGCTATTTCATGCCCCTTCTCGGCGGCTGGCTCGGCGACCGCGTCCTCGGCCAGGTCAAGACCGTCCGCGCCGGGGCCGTCCTGATGGCCTTCGGCTATGTCGGCCTGGCCGTTGTCCTCGGCCCGCCAGGTCACGACGTTCTACCTCGGCCTCCTCCTCATCGGCGATCGGCACGGGCATCTTCAAGGTCAACATGGCCGTCCTCGTCGGCAACCTCTACGCCGACAAGGTCCGCCTCAAGGACGCGGCCTTCAACATCTACTACATGGGCGTCAACCTGGGCGCCATGATCGCCCCGCTCGTGGCCACGGCCAACAGCGTCTTCTTCCACAGCTACAACTTGTCATTCTGGGTCGCCGCGGCTCCGGCATGGTCTTCGCCCTCCTTGTCTTCGGTGCGGGTCAGCCGCACATCCGCGCCGCCGACGTCAAGCTCCGGGCCGCCGCGCCCTCCTCTGCCGCGCCCACGTCCTCCCGCGAGGCCGGTTCTATCTCCGCCTCCCGCGGCTCCCGCGGATCGAACGGACGAGCGCCAGCGCATCGCGACCCTGGCCATCCTCTTCCTCATCGTCATCTTCTTCTGGGTCGCCTTCTACCAGAACTCGTTCGGCCTGACCCTCTTCGCCGAGCGCTCGACCATCGTCCTCAAGTGGCTCCGCCCCGAGACCTACCAGTTCTTCGAGCCCTTCTTCATCCTCGCCCTGACGCCGCTCCTCCTCTCCCTCTTCGCCCGGCTCAACCGGAACGGGCGCGAGCCCTCGACCCCGAACAAGATCTTCCTCGGCCTGCTCATCATGGGCGCTGGCCATGCTCGTCATGGTTTCGGCCTCGCTCGCCGGCGGGAACGCCGACCGGAACATCATGTCCCCGGCCTGGCTCATCGGCACCTATTTCATCGTCACCATGGCCGAGATCCTCATCTCGCCCATGGGCCAGTCGTTCGTCTCCAAGGTCGCCCCGGCCAAGATCCAGGGGCTGATGATGGGCGGCTGGTTCGCGGCCACGGCCGCCGGGAGCTACGGAAGCGGCCTGCTCGGCAAATCCTACAGCCGCCTCGCCCACCACCAGTTCTTCCTCGTCCTCACCGGGCTGCTGGCCGTCTCCGCCGTCCTCGTCCTGGCCTTCATGAAAAAGCTCAAGCGGTTCTCGTCCTGAACCGAGGGAGGTTCCCATGCTCATCCAGGAAAAAGTCCGGCAGGCCGCCGGCCTGCTCGGCGAATTCGGCGCCGACTGCTGGATCACCTTCACCCGCGAGAGCGAGATCAACGGCGACCCGACGCTTGTCTTTCTCGCCCCCGGCCCCGTGACCTGGCACTCCGCCTTCATCGTCAGCGCCGACGGCCGGACGCGGGCCATCGTCGGCCTCTACGACCAGAAAGGCATCGAGGACACGGGCGCCTACGACAAGGTCGTCGGCTACGTCACCGGCATCAAGGAGCCCCTGCTCGAATACCTGCGGGAGATCGACCCGAAGACGATCGCCGTCAACTACTCGAAGGACAGCGAGATCTGCGACGGCCTGACCCACGGCATGTACCTGACGCTCCGCGGCCTCCTCCGCGAGATCGGCCTCGCCCGGCGGCTGGTCTCCGCCGAGAAGATCGTCTCGGCCCTGCGCGAGCGGAAGTCGGCGGGCGAGATCGCGGCGATGAAGGCCGCCGTCCGGGCGACCCTGGAGATCTACGACGCCGCGGCCGGGTTCATCTCGCCCGGGAGGACGGAAAAGGAGATCGCGGACTTCATGGCGGCCGAGGTCGAGCGCCGGAAGCTCGCCCTCGGCCTGGGGCCGCGCCACCTGCCCGGCCGTCTTCACCGGGCCCGACACCGCCCAGGCCCACTACTCCCCGACCGGGCGCGTCGTCGAGCGCGGCCACGTCCTGAACATGGATTTCGGGGTCAAGGTCGACGGCTACTGCTCGGACATGCAGCGGACGTTCTACATCCTGCGCGAGGGGGAAATGGCCGCGCCCGAGGACGTCATGAAGGGCTTCCGAACGATCGTCCGGGCCGTCGAGGAGTCGCGCCGGGCCATGAGGCCCGGGCGTCGCCGGCTTCGAGGTCGACGCCGTCGCCCGCTCGATCGTCGTCGGCGCCGGGTACGCCGAGTTCCCCCACGCCCTCGGCCACCAGGTCGGCCGCTTCGCCCACGACGGCACGGCCATCCTCGGGCCGAAATGGGAGAAATACGCCCGGAAGCCCTTCCAGAAGCTCGAGGAGGGCATGGTCTTCACCCTCGAGCCGCGCCTGACCGTCGCCGGCAAGGGCGTCGCCACGATCGAGGAGATGGTCGTCGTGACCAAGGACGGCGCCGAGTTCCTCGGCCCGCCGCAGACGGAGCTCGTAATTATCCGATAAGATGATGGTCGCGATGCGTCCTGTGCCGGTGCGTCCCGAGTCGCGGCGGCGCCGAGGTCGTCCTTATCCCCCGGCCCCGGGAACCTGTCCCGGTTCCCCCGTCCCGTTCCGTGGCGGAACGGGGCGGGTCCCCCTCCAAACGGGGGCTTTCGGGCGACCCCGGCACCGCCTTCAGGTGCGGACGGGCACCGTATCAATCAGCTAAATATGAGCACGAATGGACAACGTCAGGCACTGCGGCGGCCGGCGAAGTACGTCCTGGCCGCGGCGCCGCGACCTTCGTCCTCTCGTTCTTCATGAAGGACCGCCTGCCCGGCCGCGGGACGATCCTGCCCGAACTCCTCCAGGAGCCGGCCCAGACGAAGGACGACCTCCCCGGGCCCTTCGATGTCACGCGCAAGGGCGTGACCTACACCGTGGAGCCGCTCTTCAACTACGAGCTCTGGGGCATGGTCGTTTCCTACCATCACGCGAACTCCTTCACCGACATCTCCCACGAGGAGTGGAAGGACTTCATCAACGTCAAGGACGTCTGCGTCCTCTGGGGAAAGAACCTCGAGACGGCCGTCTACTCGCGGATGACGTTCCGCAACCGGGACTTCACTTGCTTCTACACCTACCCGGACGAGGAAACGGGCCGGGTCTTCAGCGAGAACTGCCTCTCGAACAACCACCTCCTCCCGGCCGACGCCATCGTCGCCTCGGCGGTCATGGGGGCGCGCAAGGGCGACCAGGTCCATTTCAAGGGCTGGCTCGTCTCCTACGGGATCAAGGGCTCGCCTTACCGCAGGACGTCGAGCACGACGCGCTTCGACCGCGGCAACGGCGCCTGCGAGACCGTCTTCGTCAACGAGTTCCGGATCCTGACGGCCGCCAATCCCGAATGGCGCCTCCTCCACAAGCTCTCGCTCGCCCTGATGGTCCTCTGCGTGGCCGCCCTGCTCTTCGCCTGAAATAAGAGGGGACACGTACCCAGGTACATGTCCCCTCTTCACCCCCGTCTTCGCGTCCGACCTGCCCCGAAGGACACCGCCGTATCTTGACACCTCGCACGGCCCGGACTATAAAAGCGACGCAAGAGGAATCCCGGATGAAGCAAGGAGGCCTGCGATGAGCGTCTTTAAGAAGATGACCGTCCTTAGGCCGAAAAGACCGAGCCGCATTCTTCCCATGCTGGCCTGAGCTCGGGATCGTCCTCCTGCTCTCGCAGAAGCCGGCCGGCCGCGAAGACGGCCGAAGACGCCGACCCGCGGCGGCGCGATCAAGCTCTGGCCGCAGTACGTCAAGATGGATTCCTGGGCCGTCAAGCTCCCGGTGCCGCGCTCGGCCGAGATCGTCGACATCGGCTTCACCGGGCGTTACGCGACCTACGAGCACGCCGACACCTGGTATCCGTCGTGGGCCTCGGACGGGAACCTCTATTCTCCGTGGACGGACGGCCGGGTCGGGAACGTGGATTGCTCGTCGGCCGGGAAGGACGCCCGGACCGGGCAGGCGAAGATCGAAGGCGACGACCCGCTCCGTCTCAAGGTTACGTGTTTGGGGACGTTCCCAGGCGACCCGGCCCCCTATGAAGGCCGCTACCCGTGCGGCTCCCTCGTTCATGACGGCATATGGTATTACGGCACCTATTGTCTCCTCGACCATCCGGCCTGGAGCATGAACTGGCCGATCCTCGGGCCGTTCGTCGGCTTCCGCATCTCGCGCGACCTCGGCAGGACTTGGCAGCCGCCCTCGCCTACCCCGGCCGCGCCCTCTTCGGCGAGAAGACGTCCGTCTGGGGGGCCGAGCCGGTCAAAATGGGCTCGCCTCATTTCGTCGATTTCGGGAGGAACATGGAGCATTCGCCCGGACGGCAAGGCCTATCTCGTCGGCCACGGCGCCACGGCCCCGGACCCCAACCCGCGCGCCGGCGAACCTGAGCTGGATCTCGGGCGACGAGATCTACCTCGCCCGCGTCCGCCCGTCGCCGGGGACGATCAACGACGCCGGAGCTACGAGTTCTTCGCCGGCAGCGGCCCGGACGGGAAGGCCGTCTGGACGCAGCGACTTCTCGAAGATCCGCCCCATCTTCAGCTGGAACAACCACTGCGGCTGCGTGACCATGACCTACGACGCGCCGCTCAGGAAGTACCTGATGTGCATCACGGACGGCTGGCCGACCATCAAGTCCATGGACACATACGTCCTCGAGTCCAATGAGATCGCGGGGCCATGGAAGTTCGCCGCCTACTGGAAAGACTTCGGGCCCCAGGCCTATTTCGTCAACATCCCCTCGAAGTTCATCGGCGCCGACGGCCGCACGGCCTGGCTCTCGTATTCGGCCAACTTCACCTACGGCCAGGACGACCCGGCCTATGCCGGCAATCCCCCCGGCAGCGGCTACCAGTGGTGCCTGCATGAGGTCCGCCTTCTCGACCGGGCGGAGTATGAAGGCGCGGTCAAGGCCGGCGCAGGGAAATGAGAACGAAAGAGAACATGTACCCAGGTACGTGTCCCCGAATCGCGGGTCAACGGCCGGGCCGCGGCGTCAGTTTGTAGAGCCGGGCGCCGTGCCAGGCGATGACCGGAGCGAACTCGCCGGCCTCCGGGCCAAGATCCTTTTTCGCCCAGAGGTCCCGGACCGAGCATTCGCCCGTCAAGCCGAGGTCCGCCAGCCTGACCGGGACCGCGACCCCCTCGGCCGGGCCGTCCTCTCCCCTATCGGCCGTGTTGAAGACCGCAAGGTACTTCGCCCCACCCGCCTCGTCCTCCGCGACCCAGGCGACAAGGCCGTTGGCGTTGAAGAGCTGATGATTGCCCCGGCTGTGCTGGTTGACGGCCAGGACCTCGTCGTTCGTGATAAGCGACGAGCGTCCATTCGTCGCTCGCCGGGAGGTGGCCGCCGAACATGAGCGGGCAGCGGGCGATCGTCCAGAGCGTCATGACCGTCCTCTGCTCGTCGTTGCGTCAGGAAATTCGCCACGTCCTCGCGGCCGCCGTGGGCGGTCATGGCGAAGTACTCGCGGCTCGTCGTGACGTTCCGCGACCAGCCCGGCGGGAGATAGCGCAGATGCGCCGAGCGGCAGCATGTCGGGGTCAGGCCAATGCCCGGGCCCGGCGAAGGGCGTCCAGTCGTGGAGCTTGCGGAAGGCCGGCAGGACCTGGTCCCAGTAGTCCCAGAGGTCGCCGAGCAGGCGCCACATGTTGGCGTTCGCGGCCACGTGCCCGGCTCGCGTCGAGCGGCGTCGGCCCCGGCGAGAGGCTCAGGACGATGGGCCGGCCGCACCGGTCGATGGCGGCCCGGATGAGCTCGACCTCGCGCGCCCGGTAGGGCTGCGAGATGTCGTCGACCTTGACGAAATCGACGCCCCAGGCGGCGAGCAGCCGGAAGAGCGACTCGTACCACTCGCGCGCGCCGGGCTTGGTCACGTCGACGCCCCACTGGTCCATGTTCCAGGGGCAATAATCGGTCTTGAGGGCGATGTCGGCGGCATGATAGGGCGTCCCCTCGATCGGCGTGTTCCGCTCGACGGCCTGGCGGGGGATGCCGCGGACGATGTGGACGCCGAACTTGAGCCCCTTGCCGTGGATGTAGTCGGCGAGGGGCTTGAGCCCCTTCCCGCCGGCCGCCGAGGGGAACTTGTTTTCGGCCGGCCGGAAGCGGCCGAACCCGTCCACGTCCGCCCGCGACTCGAGCGGGTAATCCGGCCCCATCATCTGCGGCTCGTACCACTGGATGTCGACGACGATGTATCGCCAGCCGTGCGTGGCCAGCCTGGCCGCCATGAAGTCGGCGTTGGCCTTGACCTCGGCCTCGGTCACGGCCTGGCCGAACGAGTCCCAGCTGTTCCAGCCCATGGGCGGGGTGAGGGCCCAGGCCTGGTGGGGAAACGAGAGCGGCGACGTGCGCACGGTCGTCTTCCCGTATCCCGTGGAGGTCGACGCCCGGCCGCCGTCCGGATGACCCGGACCTCGGCCTTTGAGAACGGCGTCCCGTCCGGCCGGAAGATATCGTGGTGCCAGACGGCCGGCTCCGGACTCCCCTCCTTCGACCCCCAGGGGAAGATCGTCTGCGTCTTGCCGCTGACGAGGCCCCAGTTCATGGCCCCGACGTCCTCCGCCTTGAGGAGCGGGAGGATGTTCTCGAACCGGCTCCCGTAGCCCCGGGCCATGTATTCGGTGCAGATGAGCGGACGCCCGAAGCCCTCGAGCCAGGCGACCCTCTTCTTCGTCCCGGCTTCGTCCATGTAGGCGTGGAACGAAATGACGTCGGAATTCTCGGCCTGGAAGCGGTTGAGCTCCGCGAGCTCCTTCGAGTCGTCCCAGATGCCCGCGGTCAGCGGCTGCGAGGGCGTCGCCGACCGCGCCCATTCGAAGACCTTCTTGAGCAGGGGCAGCGTCTTCGGCCCGCCCGGCTCGTTGTAGAGGTCCCAGGCGAGGACGCGCCTGTCGCTCCTGGAAGGCCGCGACGACGCCCTTCGTGTAGCTCTCGAGGATGCCCCAGCGCGCCGGCGCGGCGACCATCTTCGACCCGGGACAGCGGACCCAGCCCGAGTTATGGACGCCCGGCCGCGGCGCGGGCTGCGGGCCGAGCTTCGAACTCGTCGTTCCAGCAGTCGTCGAAGAGGACGAACATCGTCCCGATGTGATGCCGGTCGGCGATCGGCCAGGAACTCGTCGAGCCGGCGCAGGAAGCCGGCGGCGTCCTGCTAGCAGGAACTGAACGAAGTAGACAAAA
>CAWDTC010000008.1:0-16169 GCA_963805045.1 Candidatus Aminicenantota bacterium | reverse complement strand
ATGTACGTCTACTCGTTGCATTTCTCGTATTGCTACGCCGACCCGAAGCGGATCGGCGTCTCCGGCCACAGCTACAGCGGCGAGGGCGCGGCCTTCATCGGGACGATGTCCAAGATGTTCGCCGCCGTCGGCATGGGCGCGGGCGTCGTCGACCTCTACAACGACTTCAGCATGCCCTGGGGCTGGGGCTACGGCTATCAGGGCGGGAGCGGCGATACCGCCTTCAACTATTACCTCTACGATCAGGGCCGCTGGGGCTTCTCGCCGTGGGACCAGCCCGACCGGTACCACTTCGAGTCGGCCCTCACCCACGTCCCGAACGTGACCGCGCCGTTCCTCATCATGCACGGCACGGCCGACCCGACCGTCGGCTTCATCAACGGGCTGGCTTTCTACAACGCCCTGAGATACAACGGCAAGAAGGCCGTCCTGCTGGCCTATCCGAACGAGGGCCACGGGCTGCGTGGATTGGCGAACCGAAGGGACCTGACCATCCGGTTCTTCGAGTTCTTCGACCATTACCTCAAGGGCGCGCCGGCGCCGAAGTGGCTGGACCGAGGGCGTCCCTGTACCTGAAGAAGGAGGCCGGCGTCTCCTGAATCCTCACAGCTCGTTCGGAAACCTCACACCTCGGTAGTTCGTTTTTTTCGAGCTCCCCAATATCCTCTCTATAGGAGCGGGACAAAGGAGCCCGGGGCGCCGTCTTTTTATAGAGAGCACCGGACATATAGGACACCGGCGGGGCCCCCGGAACGCGCCAGGCTGCTGCCGCCTGGGTCCCCTGGGGCGGGCCGCTTCACCCCGGGCGGCGGTCACCGGACCCTCTCCGCCCCCTCGCCGGGCGGGCATTCTCACCCCTTGGGGTGAGACAAAAATTGTAAATTTCACCCAGGTAATGCTCACCCCCGGTGATTGACGGAAAGTGGCGCCCATCGGAAACTGGCCCCAGTCGGAATAGCCCAGCTGCCCCCGATGACAAGGCGGAGAGCCCAGGCGGGAAGAAAGGCCGCCGGGGCCCTCCTGACGGCCCCTTCCGGGGCCGGAAAATGTTTGACAGGAGTTGTCAAAGAACTTAAGATTGGGAACTTGTCATGGCTTCAAACCTTGGCGAACTTCTGTTAAGAGAAAAGATCATCTCGACCGACCAGCTGAAGGCCGCGCTGGAATTCCAGAAGAAAAACAGCCTGCCGGTCGGGACGTCCCTCGTCCAGCTCGGCTACATCTCCGAGGAAGAGATCGCCCAGGCCCTGAGCCGCCAGCTCGGGTATCCCTACATCGACCTCGACCAGTTCGAGGTCTATCCCGAGGTCATCAACCTCATCCCGAACGACGTGGCCAAGAAGTACAGCGTCATGCCGATCCACCGGATCCGCAACTTCCTGACCCTGGCCATGGTCGACCCGACGGACCTCGAGGTCATCGAGGACATCCGCTTCCGGACGGGCCTCAGCATCCAGCCGGTCATCGCCTCCGAGTCGGGCGTCATGAACGCCATCAACAAGTACTACGGCTCGGCCGACGCCATCCGGGTCAAGAAGATCGTCGAGGACATCGAGCTCGCCGACGAGGGCCGGATCAACATCGTCGAGGTCGAGCCCGAGGAGAACAACCTCCAGGAGCTCGAGCAGGAGGCCGAGGAAGCCCCCATCATCAAGCTCGTCAACCAGACCTTCATCGACGCCGTCCGCCGGGGCGCGAGCGACGTCCACTTCGAGCCGTACGAGGGCTCGTTCCGCGTCCGCTACCGGATCGACGGCGACCTCTACGAGATCGTCGACCTGCCCCTCAAGTACAAGAACCCGGTCGTCTCGCGCGTCAAGATCCTGTCGAACATGGACATCGCCGAGAAGCGCCTGCCCCAGGACGGCCGGATCAAGATGCGGGTCAAGCTCGACAGCGGCAAGAAGAAGGAAGTCGACATGCGCGTCTCCTCGCTCCCCACGATGTGGGGAGAGAAGGTCGTGGCCCGGATCCTCGACAAGGAGATGCTGCGAGCTCGACATGACGCAGCTCGGCTTCGAGGAGGAGTCCCTGGCCCTCTTCCAGGAGGCCATCCACCGGCCGTGGGGGATCGTCCTCGTCTCCGGGCCGACCGGAAGCGGCAAGACGAACACGCTCTATTCGGCCGTTTCGACGATCAACTCCATCGACGTCAACATCATGACCGCCGAGGACCCCGTCGAGTTCAACATCCAGGGCATCAACCAGGTCCCGGTGCGGGACGAGATCGGCCTGACCTTCGCCGCCTGCCTGCGGACCTTCCTGCGGCAGGACCCCGACATCATGCTCGTCGGCGAGATGCGCGACCAGGAGACCGTGGACGTCGCCATCAAGGCCGCCCTGACGGGCCACCTCGTCTTCTCGACCATCCACACGAACGACGCCGCGAGCTCGATCACCCGTCTCGTCAACATGAACATCGAGCCCTTCCTGATCGCCGACTCGCTCATCCTCGTCGCCGCCCAGCGGCTCATCCGCCGGCTCTGCAAGAAGTGCGCCCAGCCCCATAGCCTGCCCGAGAGCGCCCTGCTCGAGATGGGCTTCAAGAAGGACGAGGTCAAGGGCCTCCACATCCTGCGGCCGAAGGGCTGCGACGCCTGCAACAAGACCGGCTACAAGGGCCGGACCGCCCTCTTCGAGGTCATGAAGGTCGACGAGGACATCCGCGAGATGATCCTCTCCCGGGCCCAGTCGCGCGAGATCAAGAGGAAGGCCATCGAGAAGGGGATGCTGACCCTGCGGCGGAGCGGGCTGACGAAGATCAAGGGCGGGATCACCTCCGTCGAGGAGGTCCTGCGCGAAACCGTCCGGGACGAGTGATCGGGAACCAAGGAGATAAGCCATGGCGAAAGCAATGTACGAGCTCCTGAAGGCCTGCGTCGAGGCCGACGCGAGCGACCTTCACATCACGACCTACATCCCGCCGCGCCTCCGGGTCCACGGAGCGCTCAAGGACATCGAGCACCCCCCGCTGTCGCCTTCCGAGACCAAGGAAGTCATCTACAGCATCATGACGGACAAGCAGAAGAAGCTCTTCGAGGACAAGTGGGAGCTCGACTTCTCGTTCGGGGTCAAGGACCTCGGCCGCTTCCGGGCCAACGTCTTCATGCAGAAGGGCGCCGTGGCCGGGGCCTTCCGGCGGTTCCTGCCGACGATGTGGAGCTTCGCCCAGCTCGGCATCCCCCAGCGGGTCCAGCAGCTCTGCTACCTGCCGCGGGGGCTGGTCCTCGTCACCGGGCCCACCGGCTGCGGCAAGTCGACGTCCCTGGCCTGCATGATCGAGCACATCAACAGCGAGCGGGGCGTCCACATCGTGACCATCGAGGACCCCATCGAGTACTACTATCAGCCGAGGAAGTCCATCATCAACCAGCGCGAACTCTTCGCCGACACCCAGTCCTACGGCAACGCCCTGCGCTCGGTCCTGCGGGAGGACCCCGACGTCGTCCTCGTCGGCGAGATGCGCGACCTCGAGACCGTCGAGGCCACCCTGCGCGTCGCGGAGACGGGCCACCTGACGTTCTCGACGCTCCACACGAACTCGGCCGTGGAATCCATCAACCGCATCATCGACATCTTCCCGACCCAGTACCAGACCCAGGTCCGGGTCATGCTGTCGATGTCCCTCGAGGCGGTCCTGACCCAGGCCCTGCTGCCGCGGCCGGACGGCAAGGGCCGCGTCCTGGCCATGGAGATCATGATCCCGAACCCGGCCATCCGGAACCTCATCCGGGAGAACAAGATCCACCAGATCTACTCGGCCATGCAGATGGGCCAGGAGAAGTTCGGCATGCAGACGTTCAACCAGTCCCTGGCCAACCTGTACTTCCGCAAGCTCATCACCCTCGACGTGGCCATGGGCGTCACGTCCTTCCCCGAGGAGCTGACCGAAATCATCCAGCGCCGGGAGGGGATGAGGACGTCCGTGAATGCGGCCGGGGCTTCGAAGAGATAGGCGAGACCGAAGAAGGCGAGGTGAACGATGCCGACTTATGCATGGAAAGGGAAGAACCGTTACGGTGACGCCGTCGGCGGCGAGCGGATCGCCGCTTCGACGGAGGAGCTGACGAGGGCCCTGCAGAAGGACCAGATCACCGTCACCAGCGTCACCCCCGTCAAGAAGGGGCTCCAGATCCCGTTCCTCAAGCGGGAGAAGGTCAGGCTCAAGGAGCTGGCCGTCTACAGCCGGCAGCTGTCCGTCCTCATCGACGCCGAGCTGCCCCTCATCCAGAGCCTGAGCATCCTCGAGGAACAGCAGAAGAACAAGTACTTCAAGACCGTCATCCGGACGATCAAGGAGGACGTCGAGGCCGGCTCGACGCTGAACCAGGCCAAGCGCAAGCACCCCAAGGTCTTCGACGACCTCTACTGCAACCTCGTCGCGTCGGGCGAGCAGAGCGGCTCCCTCGACGTCATGCTCCGCCGCCTGGCCGAGTACATCGAGCAGAGCGTCCGGCTGCGGGCCCAGGTCAAGCAGGCCATGATCTACCCCGTGGGCATCGTCTGTCTTCGCCGTCATCGTGGCCATCTTCCTCCTCTGGAAGGTCATCCCCGTTTTCGCCTCGATCTTCCGGGACCTCGGGGCCGAGCTGCCGCTCCTGACGGCCATCATCATCAAGGCGAGCAACTTCATGCAGAAGTACATCCTCCTCGTCGTCCTCGGCATCGTCGGCCTGATCATGGCCTTCCGCTATTACCGCAACACGACGCCGGGGCACTGGACGACGGACCGGCTGATGCTCCGCATCCCCCTCTTCGGCCCGCTCCTCTACAAGGTCGCCATGACCCGCGTCACCCGGACCATGAGCACGCTCATCTCCGGCGGCGTGCCGATGCTCGAGGCGCTCAAGATCACCTCCACGACCGCGGGGAACGTCATCATCGAAAAGGAGATCATGGACGCCCGCAAGCTCGTCTCCGAGGGCAAGACCCTGAACGAGGGCCTCAAGGAGTCCGGCCGTTTCCCGCTGATGATGCTCCAGATGGTCAACGTCGGCGAGGCCACCGGCACCCTCGACGAGATGCTCTCGAAGCTGGCGAGCTTTTATGACGAGGAGGTCTCGACGTCCGTGGCCGCCCTCCTGTCGATCCTCGAGCCGATCCTGCTCGTCTTCGTCGGCGGCATGGTCGGCGGCCTGGTCATCTCCATGTACCTGCCGATCTTCAGCCTGATCTCGAAGTTCTAGGGAGCGCGGCGCGGGAGACGGGCGATGAAGGAACAGGTCGAGAGCAAAGCCATCCTCTGGATGATCATCTTCCGGGGGGTCATCGTCACCCTCCTGCTCCTCCTCGCCCTGGTCATCGAGTATTCGGCCTCCTTCAGCTTCTCTTTCATCCCGTTCGTCGAGCTCATCCTTGCCGCCTACCTCCTC
Organism: Candidatus Aminicenantota bacterium; assembly: GCA_963805045.1. Classification (GTDB taxonomy): domain Bacteria; phylum Acidobacteriota; class Aminicenantia; order Aminicenantales; family Saccharicenantaceae; genus DATKJS01. The sequence continues at coordinate 10,797 of CAWDTC010000008.1, read as the reverse complement.
TCGGCGGCCTATTTCGTCGCGTATTACTGGGGCCGCTTCCCGGCCGCCCAGGCCTACGTCCAGGTCACGACCGACCTCCTCCTCATCACGGCCCTCGTCTACGTCACGGGCGGGATGGCCAGCTCGGCCTACTTCCTGTACGTTTTCCCGATCATGGGGGCCGGCCTCGTCCTCTCAAACCGGGCCTCGTACCTGACGGCCGGCCTGGCCGCCATCCTCTTCGGCGGCCTGGTCGACGGCATGTACCTGGGCCTCATCCCCCAGGCCACGCCCGGGGACCGGGGCCGGGCTCTCGCTCGGGTCGGTCCTCTACCTCATCTTCGTCCCCTGGAGCGCGTTCTTCCTCATCGCCCTGCTCACGAACTCGCTCGCCGGCCGGCTGCGCAAGACCCGGCGGGCCCTCCAAGAGGCCGAGCGGGCCCTCATCGTCCGGGAACGGCTGTCCGAGGCCGGCCGCATTTCGGCGACGCTGGCCCACGAGATCCGCAACCCGCTGGCGGCCATCTCCGGCTCGGTCCAGGTCCTGAAGAAGGACCTCGACCTCGATCCGGAGCAGCGGGAGCTCATGGACATCGTCCTCAAGGAATCCGAACGGGTCTCCCACAGCCTGGGCGAGTTCCTCGACTTCGCCATCCCGACGAAGCAGGTCTTTTCCGTGGTCAACCTTCCGGAGATCCTCGACGAGACGCTCAAGATCCTGCGGAGCGGCGGCGAGCTCAACGGCCACATCCGGGTCGAAGGGAATTTCCTCGGCTCGGGGCTCAATTATTACGGCAGCCCGGCCCAGTTCAAGCAGGTCTTCTGGAACATCGTCAAGAACGCCATCCGGGCCATGCCGGACGGCGGCGTCCTCACGGTCGATTTCCTCGCCCGCGACCGCGCCGGAATCGAGCTCCGGTTCGCCGACACCGGGCGGGGCATGACCGAGGAGGCCAAGGAACACCTCTTCGAGCCGTTCTACTCGGGCTTCGAGGGCGGCCGGGGGCTCGGCCTGGCCGTGGTCAAGAGGATCGTCGACGACTACGACGGGAGGATCGATGTCCGGTCGGAGCCCGGCCGGGGGACCGAAGTCGCGATCACCCTGCCGCTCCGGGAAAGCGCGGCGAACTGAGGCCATGACGATGGACAACGTGCTCATCATCGACGACGAACAGAGCCTTCTCGACCTGCTCTCGGTCGTCTTCAAGAAGGAAGGATACGGGGTCCGGACCGCGCTTTCGGCGGCCAAGGCGTTCGAGGTCCTCGACAAGGAAGACGTCGGGATCGTCGTCACGGACATCAAGATGCCCGAGACCGACGGCATGGAGGTCCTCCGCCGGGTCAGGGCGAAGCATGCCGACCTCCCCGTCATCATGGTCACGGCCTACGGCAGCGTCACCCAGGCCGTCGAGGCCCTCAAGGCCGGCGCCCTCGATTACGTCGTCAAGCCCTTCGACGTCGAGGAGCTGAAGATCATCGTCCGGCGCGGCCTGGCCGAGTGCCGGCTCCGCGAGGAGAACCTCCGCCTCAAGCGCGACCTCAGGGAGCGCTACGGCTTCGAGAACATGATCGGCAAGAGCCGGGCCATGCAGGAGATCTACATCCTCATCGAGAAGGTCGCGGGCACGGACTCGACCGTGCTCATCACGGGCGAGAGCGGCACGGGCAAGGAGATGGCGGCGCGGGCCATCCATTTCCAGGGCGGCCGGCGTGACAACCAGTTCGTGTCCATCAACTGCGCCGCCCTGCCGGAGAACCTCCTCGAGAGCGAGCTTTTCGGGCACGCCCGGGGCTCGTTCACCGGCGCCGTGGCCGACAAGAAGGGCATGTTCGAGGTCGCCCAGAAGGGGACCCTCTTCCTCGACGAGGTGGCCGAGATGTCGCCCTGGACGCAGGTCAAGCTCCTCCGGGCCCTCCAGGAGCGCACGGTGCGGCGGGTCGGGGGGACCGAAGAGATCCCGGTCGACGTCCGCATCATCGCCGCGACCAACCAGGACATCAAGAGGAGGATCCAGGAAGGGAAGTTCCGGGAGGACCTCTTCTACCGGCTGAACGTCATCTCCTTCGAGATGCCGCCGCTCCGCAAGCGGACCGAGGACATCCCCCTGCTCGTGACCCACTTCCTCCAGAAGTACTGCGACCGGCTCGGCAAGAAGTCCAAGCGGTTCACGCCGGAGGTCATCGGGCTCCTCGAGGCCTACGGGTGGCCCGGGAACATCCGCGAGCTCGAGAACGTCGTCGAGAGGATCGTGGCCATCGAGGACCGCGAGACGGTGACCGCGGGCTGCCTGCCCAAGGACATCATCTCGCCCCAGAAGGCCAAGCGCGAGACCCAGTACTTCTTCGAACCGGGCTTCAACCTGACGGTCTACCTGGACGACGTGGCCAAGAACTACGTCAGCCAGGCCCTGGCGGCCACGGCGGGGAGCATCCAGAAGGCGGCGCCCTTGCTCGGCATCAGCTACCGGACGATGCGCTACCTCATCGGAAAATACGGGCTGAACAGGGTCAGGAAGAACGGCGGGAAAGCGGCGTCGGACGAAGGCGATGAGCAGGAAAATGAGCCAAAAAATGTCATCGAAAGACAATAAACGGCGACGTTGTTACGGCAATGGACATAAGGCCATTTTGTTATATTGTTATATATCAATAACATAAGCACATGTTAGCCTGTTGGCACGGTAATTGCTATAATACAAGCGTCAAGTCAATGAGCAAACCTTGACTGAGACAAACAGCAAGGAACAAGGAGGTTTTAAAATGCTCAAGAAGATGAGAGGATTCACCCTCATCGAGCTGCTGATCGTCGTCGCGATCATCGGCATCCTGGCCGCCCTGCTCATCCCGAACGCCCTGGAGGCCATCCAGAAGGCGAAGCAGAAATCGTCCATGAAGGAAATCATGTCCATTTCCACCGCCATGGCCGACTACATCACGGACCACGGGGACTGGACGCTCGTCACCCAGGACGGGGCCCTCGTCCAAGGCAGTGCCTTCCAGACCGCGGTGGCCACCTTCTACATGAAGATCGTCCCGCTCAATGACCCCTGGAACACGCCTTACCAGGTGTTCTGCGGGCAGGCCGCGGTCACGGGCCTGGTGTCGGGCGGCAACGCCGCGGACATCGGCTCCGACGACTTCGCCGTCGAGTCCTTTGGCCGCGACAAGAAGGGCGGCCCGAAGCAGGCCTCCGATTACAGCACGAGCCACCCCCGAAGCCGGCTTCTACAACGTCAGCAAGATGGCCGACTTCGACAACGACCTGGTCGCCTGGAACGGCAGCTGGATCGTCGGGCCGCGGACGGCTCTCGTCTCCGGCAGCTGATCGTAAGACCCTGATCCTTACGGTTCCTTTGGGGGCGGCGGCAACGCCGCCCCTCTTTTTTATCTGCGGCGGTGGGAAGCCATCTCGCGCCCTTTGGGCGTTGCGATCCCATCCCCATGTTATAATGGTCCCTATGATCGGCAGGCCCGATACTACCTCGCTCGTCAGACGGCTGACCTCTTTTTCCCTCCCGGACGGCGGCGTCCCGTACTATAAGGGAATGGCGGGCATCTGCGGAGCCGACCCTGTTGGCGCTCCTTGCTCTCTTTACCTCCGGATCGCCGCCGGTCGCAGAGAAATCCGCTGCTCGCCTGGATCTCGGGCCTGCAGAATCCGGACGGGTCGCTCGGGCTCGACCCCATCCATCGCGATCAGGGCCTCTGGCTGACGGCCCTATCGGCCGTCATCTTCCACCATTGCGGCCCCAAAGACGCCCGCGACCGCGCCCTCGGCTTCGTCGCATCTTTCAGGTCCGTGACCATGGCCAACGATCCGAATGTCCGGCAGGACAACACGATCGTCGGCTGGCCGTGGGTCCGGGATACGTTCGGCTGGGTGGAGCCGACGGCCTGGTCCGTCATCGCCCTTAACGTCTGCGGCCGCGGCGACGACTCCCGGGCCGTCGAAGGGCGCAGGTTCCTGCTGGACCGCCGGATCCCTTCCGGCGGCTGGAATTACGGGAATCCGGGCATTAACGACCGGGAGCTTCTTCCTTTCTGGGATACGACGGGGCTGGCCCTCATCGCCCTCCGCGGCCAGACCGAAGCCGTGTCCGCGCCGGCCTCGACCTCCTCGAAAAAGAACAGGAAAAGATCGAATCCCTCTGCGGTCTCGCCTGGGCGGTCATGGGCCTCGAAGGGTGCGGGCGCGATGCCGCCCGGCTGAGACAAAGGCTTTTCGGCCTCATGAACTCACTCCCCGACGACGGGCTCAACGCGGCCCACTTCGCCGCCGGGGTGATCGCCCTATCGGGCAGAAAGGTCGTTCTTCCCATGAAGAAGGCGCGACTTCCTGAAGGGGACGGCCGTCCTGGCCAACGCCGCGGTTTTCGGCGAGTTCGCGGGGGCAGCGGCTCGCAGCTGTCGCCTGCGCCCTGCCCGGTGACCCTCCTCGCCATGCCCGACTACGGCCGGGATCATGGAAAAGGAGATCGCCGCCGTCATGACCGCGGACGGGCTCGCCCTCAAGGGCAAAAAAGTCCTCCTCAAGCCGAATTTCGTCGAGACCCATCCGGAGCGCCCGATCAACACGAATCCCGTCCGTCATCGCCTCAGGTCGCTCACGCCTGCCTGCGGCTGGGAGCGGCGGAGGTCATGGTCGGTGAAGCCTCCGGGCCATCGCCGCGACCCCTGGTTTTCCGTCCTCAATCCGAAGCTCAGCGCCGTCCTGGACAAGAGGGTCAGGTGCCTTGACCTCAACCACGGCGATGCGACCATGGTCCCGAACAAGGGCGGCCTGACCCGTCTCCCGGCGTTCTATCTGGCTCAGGCCTGTGGCCGAAGCCGACGTGCTCATCAGCATGCCCAAGATGAAGACGCACCATTGGGCGGGCGTCACTCTCTGCCTTAAGAACCTCTTCGGGACGCTCCCTGGCATCTATTACGGCTGGCCCAAGAACCTTCTCCATTTCCGGGGGATCGAGCGGTCGATCCTGGACCTGGCCCGGACGGTCAAGGTCCATTACAACGTCATCGACGGCGTTGTCGGGATGGAAGGGGACGGACCGATCATGGGCAAGGCGAAGCCCGTCGGAGTTCTCGTCCTCAGCCCCTTCTCCTTGGCGGCGGACGCGACGGCCGCCCGGCTCATGGGCTTCGACCCCCGGAGAGTCCTCTATCTCGTCCAGGCCGGCGCGGTTCCTTCCCGGGCTGAGGCCGGAGGACGTCGCTCTCCGGGGAGAGGACCCGCAGAGGTTCGCGACGCAGTTCGACTGCCTGGACGATTTCAAGCGGATGCGGGGCGGCCCCTTCTTCTAGCGCGGGACCTCGCGACGAGCGTTGCGGCCGTCAGGAAGATGATCGCGGCCAGGCTCACGGCCGATCCCCAGATGAAGCTCGCCGGGCAGATAGCGCAGGACGACCTCGTGCTCTCCGGCGGGGACGACAAGCGCCCTTGGCCAAGAGATTGGCCTCGAAGACTTCGGCTCTCTTGCCGTCGATCCAGGCCCGCCAGCCGCGGGCGTAATTGCCCGGGAAGACGGCGACCCCGGGCCGGGAGAGTGTCACGCGGTAGCGTCCCCGGCCCTGGCTCACCTCCATGCTCGTGAGGCGTGATCGCTCCGCTCCGCCGGCGTTCGGAGACTCCGGTCCCTGCGCGAGGCCGAGATCCCTCTCGGCGAGAACTTCCCGATACGGATCGAATCCGCGGCTGAGGAAGAGCCCGAGCCCGTCCTCGGCTCCCGACGTTCGGCGCGTCGAGAAGACGACATAGGGTGCGGCGGCCCTGTCGGTGATGGCCTCGATGAACACGGGGAACGTTTCGACCACGACCTTCCGCGCCGTCTCCTTCGAGAACATCGGGTTGTCGCTGATGAAATAGCTGCAGCCGAGCCAGCGCAGGACCTTGAGCTGGCTTTCGGCGGGAAGCTCCTTGACTTCCTGGACGAGCTCGCGGTAGCGCTTCGGGATAGGTCCCGTAGAAATCGAGGTTGAAGACGTAGCGGACGCCGTCGCCCATGGCGCTGAGGGGGTAGAGGGTGTCGCGATAATAGGCGAGAAAACGGACGTTGCTGCCGCTCTTTTCCCGTCGGTCGAGGAAATAGTCCGTCGGCCCGGTAGACGGTCAGCGGGGGCTTCAGCTCGGCCATGAGCGGCGGCCGTCGTAAAACGAGGCCGGGACGGTGGGATTGATCCACCGGTTGTGGTAGGCCGGGTCGAGGACGGCCAGGGCGATGAGCGCCCAGCCGAAGGCCGGCCTCCAGGCCCCGGCCCGGGAGAGAAGAACGGAAGACGACGGCGTAGACGGCCAGGAGGACGAGGCCGGTCGCGATGGAGCGGCCCAGCTCGCGGAGGGAGGAATCCTTTTCGATGATGAGGAGGGCGTTGATGACGGAGAGGACCCGCCCTTTGAAAGCGAGGAAGAGGGCCAGGCCGAGCCGGACGCGAGCGGCCAGGGTCCGGGTGGACTTCCTCGCCCGGGAGCCCGCCCGGCCGTCGCCGTCGTCGAGCCCGGCCCGGCCAGGATGGACAGGCAGAACACGGAGCCGAGGAAGAACTTGACCGGGTAGCGGATGGACGAGAGGAAGGGCGTGACCCGATAGAGAAAGAAGAAGGGCGAATAGCGGCCGCAGGCCAGGAGGAAGAAGACGCCGAACGCCGCGACGAGAGACCTTCCGCCTCCGGTCCCAGGGCCGGCGCAGGCCGAAGAGGAACGAGGAGGAGGGCCCCGAAGCCCATGTAGAGGCTGTAGTAGAGGGGGAAATGCCGGTCGAAGAGGTGCCAGCCCCAGAAGTCGTGATGGCCGGGCTCCCGGTCGTTCCCGAGGACGTCCGGGAAGGACATGTTCGGGAAGCTGGAGAAGATCGAGGGGCCAGTCGATGGACTGGGCCTCCCGGCCGGTCTGGGCGAGCATCTCGAACGACGGCACGAGCTGGACGGCCGCGAGAAGGCAGGCCGCCGCGAGCGAGAGCCCTGCGGCCAGGAGCCGCTTCTGCCATTCGCCGGGCCTCAGGAACGCCTGGGCCGCGGCGAGGATGCGCCGCGAGGACGATGGTCTCCGGCGAGCCGGCCAGGATGAGCAGGGCCCAGAGGACGGCAGGGGACGAATCGAGCCGCGCCCGGCCGGTCCGCGGCTCCCGGTTGAGGAGGAGCAGGACCCAGGGCATCCAGGCCAGGGCGGCGATGTGGTTGTAGAACTCGAACGAGGACAGGTACATGCCGCTGAAGCGCGAACAGGCTCGCGCCCGAGGAAGGCGGCCTTTTCGGATAGCGCGTAGGACCGGCAGAGGGCGTAGAGCCCGAGCCAGCCGAGGAGGACGTGGATGAGATAATAGAGCTTGAAGGCCGTGAACAGGGGCAGGATGAGATAGAGCAAGCGTCGCCGGATAGAAAACGGCGTTCTTAGGGTTGGCCAGGAACGGCTGGCCGTTGCCGTAGGCGTCCGTCCAGAGGGCGAAATTCCCCTCCCGGAGTAGGGCGACCGTCAGCTTGCGGGCCGGGACCTCGACGACGGTCGTGTCCCGCTCGAAAAAGACGCGCCCCGTGAAGAAAAACTCCCGGAAGGTGAACAGGAACAGGACGAGGAAGAGAAAGAAAGCAAAACAGGTCCTTTCTCCTGTCCGGGACGGGCGCGGTCCGATCCGACAGCACTGAGGACTTCTATCTATCAGAATCCGCCGATTTTCTCAATCTTTGATTTTCCCCCGAGCCTTTCATTATACTGGGGAGGGCGAGCCATGGCAGAGAAGTCGAACGGGCCCGACGCGATGCGCGGCCGGCGGCGCGGAGCGGTCGCCGCGGCCGCCGTTCTCGTCCTCGCGGCCGTTCCCATCCTGCTCGTTCCCATCCCCCCGTCGACCGACCTCCCCCAGCACCTGGCCCAGGTCCGGCTGTTCAAGGAGGCCCTCGCCCAGCCGGGTGGGCCCTATGTCATCCAGTGGCTCGCGCCGAACAACCTGATCTATTTCCTCCTCGCTCGGCCTCTGGCCGCTCCTCCCGTCGGCCTGATGGCCAGGGCCGCGCTCATCCTCGTCGTTATCGCTCTGGCTGGCGGCCGTCCACGGGCTCGGCGGCCGCCGGGACACGCGGCCGCTGGCCGCCGTCGCCGTCGTCGCCTCGCTCCTCGTCTTCAACCAGTCGTTCTACTGGGGCTTCCTCAATTTCCTCGTCGGCTTCCCCGCCTTCGTCCTCTGGTTCGCCCTGACGGCGAAGGAGCCGCGGCGGATGACCTGGAGGCTGTGGCCGGCCCTGGCGGGGACGGCGCTCCTCCTCTACGGAAGCCACGCCCTGTGGTTCGCGGCCGGGGCGGCCTGGCTCGTCGTCATCGGCCTAGTCACGCAGGGCGCCGGCTCAGGATTACGCTGTCTGCGCCTCTCGCGCGCTCGTCCCGTGCGGCCTCGTCGCCCTCCTCTGGTATCCCCGGCTGGCGGCGTCGCGGGCGCATGGCCGGGTTCGACGTGGCGCGCGCACTGGTCGCCCGTCTTCGACCGGCTGGCCTCCTTCCTGCCCTCGGCCTTCGGCGGCATCCGGGGCGCGGCCGGGACCCTGGCGTTCGTCTTCATCCTCCTCTGGATGGGGCTTTCCGTCTGGCAGAACCGGCGCCGGCTTGGGGCAAGTCGTCGACCGCGACCTCCTCCTGGCCGGCCTCTTCTTCCTGGCGGTCGTCGCCGTCGCCCCCGACAAGTACATGAACACGATCTTCTTCTCCTCGCGCTGGGTCCCGGCGGCCCTGACGTTCCTCCTGCTGGCGTTGCCCGCGCCGTCCTTCGGCGCGCGTCCCTTCGAAGGTCGTCGCCCTCGTCGCCGCCGCGGCGTTCTTCGCCGTGACGGCCGTCGTCTGGGTCCGCTTCGAGACGGCAGGACCTTTCCGGGTTCCGGGAGAGCCTCGAGCCGTGCAGCCCGGTTCGCGCGTGTCCTGGGGCTCGACCTGGTCAAGGAAAGCGAGCTCATCAAGGACCGGCCCTTCCTCCAGCTCTTCGCCTATGCCCAGGTCTTCAAGGGAGGGGAGCTGAATTTTTCGTTCGCGGAGCATTACTCGGGCCTTGTCGCTTACAGGACGAAAAGGGATGTCCGCTGGACCCCCGGCCTCGAATGGCACGCCGCGAAGGTCAAGAGAGCGGACTTCGCGTTTTTCGATTTCGTCCTCGTCAACGGGGAGGACAAGGACCACCGCGGCCGTCCTCGTTCGCCGAGCTTTCAGCCCGTGACGGGTTCGGGACGATGGCGGCCTGTACCGGGTCAGGAAGTGAACGCAGCGGTCCGCGCGGGCCGCGCACTCAGTTCCCTAGGCCCAGGACGTGGCGGCAGAAGCGATATTCGCCGGGCTTCCTGGGTTTCCTTGGGGGTCCGGGCCAGCCGGAGGCTCGCCTCGAGATAGCCGAGGGCCGTCCGGTATTCGTTCCTGGCCAGGAAGTGGCGCCCGAAATAGGGCTGGACGGGATAACTGTCCTTGTACCGGTCCGGGTCCCTGAAGAAATCGACGTATCGCGGCACGTCGAGACCGTAGGAGTTGGCTCGCATGCCGAACTGGGTCTTGTTCGCACCGCCGATGACGACCCCGATGAGGAAGCACGCCCAGGCCGAGCAGGAACCTCTTCTTGAGGGCATCGCGCCTGCCGCGCCGCCCGCCCGGGCCGGACGGCCTCGGCCGGCCCCGCGCCGTTCGGCCGATCCTTTCGCCGCAGACAAAGTAGCAGGCGACGGCCAGAGCGCCAACCCGGCCAGGACGTCCGTGACATAATGGTCCCCGCTATAAACGATGGCGAAAAGGACGGACAGCGTATAGAGGTAGAAGGGAATGCCCTTCCATCGATAGAGCCGCCAGAGGAGAATGGAGCAGAGGATCGGAAACCCGGCATGGAGCGACGGCATGGCGGCGATGGGATTCGTGTCGAAGCCGTTCGAAATATCCGGGATGGCGAAATTGAAGAGCTCGATGTTGAAATGCGTCAGGGACGGGATGAGCCCGAATTGATTGGCGGCCATCCACGGCGGAACGGTCGGGACGAGAGCATAGACGAGATCGTCCCAGCTAAGATGAGAAATAAAAGGACGGTTTGTATAGGGAGAATGCCTTCGGCCTGAGAGCCAGATGAGGAACCCGACGAAGAGGAAGGCGATGAAATGGCTGCCGTAGCTGACCGTCAGCGTTTTCTCGAGCCAGCCGAAGTTCCCCGCCGGGTCGGGATGAAGGAGAAGCTTCTGGAGGGCGACCGAGGGGACCCCGCCGAAGAGCGTCTTCTCGATGTTCAGGACGTAGAGCGCGTAGGCCGGCAGCTGCAGCTTGCAGGTCAGGATGTAGATCGATGCCCCGGAGGCTGTCGAAGAGGTAGATGAAGGCCATGAAGACGAACCAGTCTCTCACGAGCGGCTTGATCTTGCCCATGAGGACGGCGGCCATGAGGATCAATCCGACCATCAGGATCTTCGGCAGGAACAGGAAGCGCTCGAAGACGACGAAGAGGACCATTAGGGCGGCTACCACACCCACAACGAGCCAGATCGCCCGCTTGTCGGAAAATCGGGACTCCGGGATCATCGAATTCTCTTTAGATAGCCCCCGGGGTGGAACGTCAGGAGGAATTTTTCCCGGCTCATGTCGCGTTCGAAGTCCTTATTTTCCTTTAAGAATTCTTGGACAGCTTCCATCGGTCCTTTCCCGTAAGTCGCCTTGAGCAGGTGTCCGTTGTGAGCCGTATCCTGGACGATCAGATAGCTGCCCACGGAGACAAAGGGGGAATAGAGGCGCATTTCGCTGAGGACGTGATCCATATGGTGGTCGGAATCGAGCGTGACCATCACCCGGGCGCTGCCCTTGACCCGCGCTGCGATTGGGCT
>CAWDTC010000007.1:0-10869 GCA_963805045.1 Candidatus Aminicenantota bacterium | reverse complement strand
TTCGCTGGTCCGCCACCTGCGTCTCCCAGTTCATCAGAAACTGGTTTTCCTCGGCAAGACTCGTGAAGATTCGTCCTTCATCTTTTGCTTCACGTACTTCACGCCACTTTCGACCTTGCCCTTGTGACGAGGGATGTACCGGCTTGGTCGGCAGAATCACCGTGCCGTAGTGCTGCTCGAACGATTGGAGCTTCGGACTGATTTCGGGATCGTACCAAGTCGGCCTGTGCCACCGCCGCCTCGAGATTCGTCGATCACCAACCAGGTCGGCACGCCGCCGAGCTAACCCCTCTTTTCTCCAAGCACTCCATAAAAATGATCTTCCGAATCATGAATAACCAGGTTGGTTTTAAAGCGAGGGAAGTCTGACCGTCTAATGCATCGAGTACATATGAAGGAAAGTTGGCCGCCGGGCTGCTACATTTTCCTTCATATGTACTTGATGCATTAAGCAGTCAGACTTCCTCGCTTAAAACCAACCTGGTTATTCATGATTCGGAAGATCATTTTTATGGAGTGCTTGGAGAACGCCTTCCGTCATTTCGGCGGCGTGCCCAAGCGGTTGGTGATCGACAATCTCGAGGCGGCGGTGGCGCGGGCCGACTGGTACGATCCCGAAATCCATCCGAAGCTCCAATCGTTCGCGCAGCACTACGGCACGGTGATTGCGCCGACCAGCCTGCAGCGCCTCGTCGCGGAGGGGAGTCCAAAAAGCGCGAAGGACGGCGAGCTTAGAAATGCCTTGAAGGGGCGAATCTTCACGAGTCTTGCCGAGGAAAACCAGTTTCTGATGAACTGGGAGACGCAGGTGGCGGACCAGCGAATTCACGGCACGACCCCGCGAAACGCCGCGCCCTGCAGGGCCCGGACCTGGCTTCGGACGAGCCCGGCCGGCAGGGGGAAGGCCGCGTCGACTCGCGAGGCGTCCTGGGCCGTGACCGCGGTCAGGACGCCGTACCCCCGGAAGCCGAGCTGCCGGAAGACGCGGAGGTCGAGGCAGACGCCCGCCCCGCCCGAGGGGTCGTAGCCGGCGATCGATAGGAGGTTCTTTCGTCATGAGGACCCTTCCAGGGGATTCTATCATATTCCCGCCCCAGAGGGGGGGCCCTCGCCCGCCCTGGCCGGGGGGGATGGCTCCCCGGTTGTCAAACTGTCAGTTGACAATTCGGGCCCAATATATTATAGATTCTGGGCAAATCCGAAATTGGAGGGGAAAATGAAAAAGAGACTCTGCCTGGGCCTGGCCGCCGTGCTGGCCCTGACGTCCGGGCTCCTGGCGAACGGCCTGAACCTGAACGGGTTCGGCGCCCGGGCCACGGCCATGGGCGGCGCCTTCGTCGGCCTGGCGGACGACTATACGGCCGTCTTCTGGAACCCTGCCGGCCTGGCCCTGATGAAAAAAGGCACGTTCGGGCTGTCCGGCCACTTCCTCTTCCCGACGAGCGACTACACCCTGAGCACGTTCACCATGGAAACAAAATCCACGATGTACCCCGCGGGTATCCTCGGCTATTTCCAGCCCATCGGCGACAGGGTCGTCGTCGGCCTGGGAGCGTACACGCTGTCGGGCCTGGGCGCGGACTGGAATAACACGGGGCTCGAGAACGTGCTGATCTATCCCTACCCGGCCTCGGCCTTCACTCCGCCCGTCGAAGCGTATACGTGGAAGAGCTTCATCGGCTCGATCGTGATCGCCCCGTCCTTCGCCGTCAGGATCACGGATCAGATCCTCTTCGGCGCGACCTTCAACATCAACTACGGTTTCTTCAGGGTCAACCAATGGGGCGAGTACCAGGTCATCCCGACCAAGCCGCCCGTGCTCGCCAACCTTGGCCAGCGGACGATGGACATCACGGGCTGGGGGTATGGAGCAACGTTCGGCCTCCTCGTCAAGCCGGCCGACTGGTTCAGCTTCGGCGCAACCTACAGGCTCGCGTCCAAGACGAAGCTGTCCGGGACAGTGGAGTTCTCGGAGCTTGGCACCGTCCTCGGCCTTCCGGAGTCGTCCGACGCCAAGGCGAACGTCACCAGCCCCGCCTGGCTCGCCGGCGGCATCGCCGTCAAACCCCTGAAGGACCTGACGGTCACCTTCGACCTCCAATGGACGAATTGGAAAAAGCTCAACTCCGTGGTCATCTCCCTGCTCAACCCCGACTGGAACGCCGCTGGCGTCACCGAGTCCACCATGGACCTCCAGTGGGCGAACAAGATCCAGACCCGCGTCGGCGTCGAATACAAGATGGGCGATTTCGCCATCCGGGCCGGGTACTATAACGACCCTGCGCCCGCTCCGGACTCGACCATGAATATCCTCATCCCGAGCTTCACCTACAACAGCATCGCCGCCGGCTTCGGCTACGCCGCGGGCCGCCTGCATCTGGACCTCGGCGTCGAGTACCTCATGGGCCAGAAGCGGACGATCACCGACGCGGAAGCCACGATGCCCGGGATCTATACGATGAAGATCCTGGTGCCGATCATCGGCATCAGCTACGCTTTCTAGACGGCGCAAGACCGATAGTGGCAGGGGAGGGCGCGGGCCCTCCCCTTTTTTGTTGCTTTCTTGGGGTCGGGGCCGTCATCCCCCGTAGGCAGCTTCATCGCCGGCGGAGGGCGGGTTCGGCTTCAGCCCACGGCTGCGGCCGGGATTGAGGGGCCCGCGACCCTGTGCTAGAATCCCGGCCATGGGACAGCCGGCCAGGCTCCATGTCGTCCTTTCCGGGCGGGTCCAGGGGGTCGCCTATCGCTATTTCGCCGAGAAGCGGGCGTCCTCGCTCGGCCTCGGCGGGTGGGTCCGCAACCTCTTCGACGGCCGGGTCGAGGTCGTGGCCGAAGGGGAACGGGCGGCCCTCGAGTCGTTCCTGGCGGAGCTCAGGAAAGGCCCCCGGCTGGCCCTGGTCGAAAACGCCGAGGTCCTGTGGGATGAGCCCACGGGTGAGTTCGCGGGGTTCACCGTCCGCTTTTCCGGCGCGTGAGGGCGAAGGGCCGGGCCGTCAGCGGGCGCGGGACTTCCGCCGGCATTCCTCGGAGCAGAAGAAGCGCTCCTGGCCGTCGCGGACCTCCCGGATGGCCTCCTCCCTGGGGATGTACGTGTTGCAGACCTCGTCCTTGACCATGACGCCCTGGATCTGGCGGGGCGGCGGGGGAGGCTCCCGCCGGGGCCGCGTCAGGGCCCGGTAGAAGCGGTAGACGGCGACGCCCAAGTAGATGAGGACGGCGTAAAAAATGAGCCGGATGAGCCCGCCGAGCATGTCCCGACTCTAATCGATTCCGCGGGGACTGTCAACGCCGCGCGCGCCGTTCCCCCTCCCGTCGTGCTTGATTCGTTGAGGGCGGAAACGTAAGATGGGGTGGATGGACGTCGCAGCGACGGACGCTTTCCTCACGGCCGAGGAGGCCGCTGTCCGGCGGCGCGTCCGGGACCATTTGCGGAACCGGCGCGGCGCGGAAGGGGCGGCTCCGGGCGGCGGCGGGGCGCCCGACCCCCGGCCGCTGTTGCGGGACCTCGGCTTCGATTCGCTGGCCGCCGCGGGCCCCGTGGCCGCGACGCTCGTCGTCGAGGAGGCCTCGCGCATCTCGCCTGGCCTCGGCCGGGCCCTCCTCGCGGGCGCGACGGGGGAACGCGCCGGGGCGGAGGCGGCCTGGTCGCTGGGGACGGCGGCCGCCGCCTGCGAGGCCTGCCTGGAGGCTGTCCGGAGGGGCGGGCTTTTCGAGAGCGCGCTCCTGGGCCACCAGGGCGTCCAGGTGGCGCTCGGGGAGATCGTCACGGAGCTCGAGTCCGCCCGGCTCCGCGCCTTCCGCGCCCTCCGCCTCATCGAGAGGGGAGAGGCCGTCCGGGGGGAAGGCGAGCTCGAGCGCGCCTCGGCCCTGGCCGTCCGGACCCGCGATGCGGCCCTGGCCCTGACCGCCTCCCTGCCGGGGACATCGCGAGGACCCGAAGTCGAAAGGAGCCGAAGATGAAACTCGACACGCTCTACCGCAAGGCCGTCTCCGTCGGCATCGCCCGCGACCTGCGGGGCCCGGAGGAGATGCGTCGTCTGCTGGCCGCCGAGGAGGAGAAGTTCCGCAAGCTCGCCCCCGAAGACGCGGAGTCCTTCGACCTCGACCGGCTTTTCAATCCCTTCGCCGACACTCGGGTCCTGACCGGCTCGCCCGAGGCCGAGGTCGGGCGGGCGATCGTCGGCATCGACATGGAAGTCGCCGAAGTCCTCCTGACCCACGTCCTCAACCGGGACCTGG
This sequence comes from Candidatus Aminicenantota bacterium, assembly GCA_963805045.1. GTDB lineage: Bacteria > Acidobacteriota > Aminicenantia > Aminicenantales > Saccharicenantaceae > DATKJS01. Next base: position 6,630 of record CAWDTC010000007.1, on the reverse strand, counting down.
GGCGGCGGATCGACCTCGTCATCGCCCACCATCCCGAAGGCCCGGCCCTGGCCCGCATGCACGACGTGATGAAGCTCCAATCGGACCTCCTGGCGGCCTGCGGCGTCAACGTTTCCGTGGCCGAGCAGCTCCTGGACAAGCGGATGGGCGAGGTCGAGCGCCGGCTCCTGCCCGTCAACCACACCCGGGCCGTCGACGCGGCCCGGCTCCTCGGCCTGCCGATGATGTGCGTCCACACGCCGGCCGACAACTGCGTCACCGCCCACCTGACGGAGCTCTTCGCCAGGGAAAAACCGCGCACGCTCAAGGACCTCGTCGCCCTCCTCAAGGGCATCCCCGAGTACCGCAAGGCCGTCCGCCTCTCGGCCGGGCCGAAGATCGTCAGCGGCGCCGAGAACGCCCGCTGCGGCCGGGTCTTCGTCGACATGACCGGCGGCACGGAGGGTCCGAAGACGATCTTCGAGCAGCACGCCGTCTCCGGCATCAGCACGATCGTCGCCATGCACGTCGGCGAGGAGGCCCTGGAGAACGCCAAGAAGGCGAACCTCAACGTCGTCATCGCCGGCCACATCTCGAGCGACACGCTCGGGCTGAACCTCCTCTTCGACGAGGTCGAGAGGGAGGGCCGCCTGGACTTCGTCGCCACGTCGGGTTTCGAGAGGATCAGGAAAGAGGACCGCTGAAGCCCGCGGCTCAGAGCGCGCCGTAACCGCCGTGGGCGAAGAGGGTCATGGCCCAGCGGGCGAAGGCCCGGGCCTCGGCCAGGTCGTGCTCGTCGGGATGGGTCGCGGCCGAGGCGGCCATGTCCGCCCAGGCCTCGTGCTCCGGGGACTTCATCAGGACCTCGAGGGCCTTCATCGACACCTTGCCGCGGCAGGAGAAGGTGCCGACGACCTTGGCCTTGGCCAGGAGGACGGTCGCGTATTCCAGGGCCTCCCGGGAGAGGTTGCTGCCCGTGACGGAGCCGTGGGTCGAGAACAGGGCGACTTTCTTTCCCTCCGGGATCCTCTTGAGGAAGACCTCCACCTGGTAGGGGACGCTGTGGGTCTGGACCGGGAAGCCGACGAAGATGTTCGCGTAAGGCGCGAGGTCCTCGACCTCGTCCATGGGCTTGAGGACCTTGTCCCCCGCGATCTCGCCGTAGACGGCTTCGGCGACCTTCTGGGTGTTCCCCGTCCGGCTGAAGAACGTCACGAGGGTCCTGGGCATGACGCGCGTCCTTTCCCCGGTCCGGGCCCCGGGAGGCTATTCTGCCAAAAAAGCGGCCGGAATTCCACTCAGGGCGCGGCCGGCAGCTCGACCGTCACCGTCGTCCCGGCCCCGGGCCGGCTCTCGACCCCGATCGTCCCGCCGTGCTCCTCGATGATCTTCTTGGCGATCGGCAGGCCCAGGCCCGTCCCGGAGTCCTTGGTCGAGAAATAGGGGTCGAAGACCCGCTCGAGAGTTTCGCGGCTCATGCCCGAGCCCGTGTCCCGGATGACGACGCGCAGGTTCGCCCCCTCGCGGGCGACGGCGACGGAGAGCTCGCCCTTGCCGCCGATGGCCTCGACGGCGTTGGCGACGATGTTCCGGAAGGCCGTCCGGAGCTGGGCCGCGTCCCCCCGGGCCCGGAAGTCCCGGCCCGCGGCGGCGACCTTGAACCGGATGCGCTCCGAGAGGAGCTTGCGGTAGGGCCGCAGGGTCTCCTCGACGACCTCGGCCAGGTCCAGGGGCTCGAGACGCGGCGCCGTGTCCCGCGAGATCTCCATGAACTCCTGGGCGATCCGCCGCAGGTGCTCGACCTCGCCGATGATGTAGGACATGGATTCGCGGAGGGTCCGGTCGAGGTCCCCCTTCTTGTCCTCGTAGACCTTGAGGACGTGCTCGGCCGAGAGCTGGATGGGCGTCAGCGGGTTCTTGATCTCGTGGGCGACCTTGCGGGCCATCTCCGTCCAGGCGACCTTCTTGCTCATCTCGGCCAGCTCCTGCTCGTGGGCCTTGAGGTTCTGGACCATGGTGTTGAAGCCGTCGATGAGGGTCATCATCTCGTCCCGCGAGCGGTGGTCGATGCGGACCTCGAGGTTCCCCAGGCCGACCTCGCGCGTCCCGGCCAGGAGCTTGCGGACCGGGACGATGACCAGGGCCCGGATGCCGCGGGAGAAGGCCACGACCATGAGGGTGAAGAAGGCGGCGAGGAGGATGAGGAACTCGACGATCTCGCGCGTCGCGCGGGCGACCTCCTGCTGCTCGAAGGGGAAGGGCAGGGAGATGAAGAGGGTCGAGTTTTCGAAGGCGTAAGGCACGGTCAGCGTCTGGAAGGAATACCCGCCGATCGACGTCCGCTGGGTGAAGAACGGCTTCTTCGCGTAGATGAGGTTCTCGTAGGCCTCGCCGTCGAGGAGATCCGGGAGGAGGCCCGTGTCGAAGAACTCCAGCCGGCTCGAGGCGACGAGCAGGGCGTCCCGGTAGAGGTTGACGTCGTTCGACAGGGTCGAGCTGATCCAGAGGGCCAGGTCGGCCGTCGGGGCCAGGTACGGCGAGATGTTCTTGTCCCGGACGATGAGGAAGGCCTCGAGGAGGCTCTGGGCGTAGCTGGCGTGGATCGCCGCGTCCTCGACGAACCGCTCGGCGAAGACGCGGTCGAAGAGCTGCCGGGTGAAGACCGTGTACATGAGGAGCGGGATCAGGGCCACGGCCAGGAACGAGGCGTAGACGCGGTTGGAGAAGGACGAGAACGGCCGCGCGAGCCGGGCCCGCCCGGCGGCGAGCGTGAAGATGACGAGGACGGCCGCGGCCACGGCCAGGTCGAAGAAGAAGAGCCTGAGGAAGTCGACGGCCAGGGCGTCGAGCTTCTTCCGCGGCGTGAAGAGGAGGTACGATCCGGTCCTGCGTCCGGAAATAAAAGGCGTCGTAGGTCGTCCCCTTGTCCCGGAAGCGCGACCAGAAGGGCGGGCCCGGTGCGGCCAGCCGGGCCATGTCGCCGGCGGCGATGCCGGAGGTCAGCTTTTGCGGGTTGAAGAGCGGATGGCCCTCGAGGTCGTGGACGGCGCAGCCGAAGTCGAATTCGTTCAGCGAGGGCATGGGGTCGGTCCGGAGGAGCTCGAAGTAGGGGTTCGCGGAGTAGAGGAACGGGCAGCATCTCCGGGTCGAGCGAGACGTAGAGGATGAGCCGCCCGAGGTAGTGCGTCTCGTCGCTCCAGTCCTTGTAGCCGATGAGGAAGTCCCTGTCCTTGCCGATGAAGCTCAGGGACTGGCGGACGACGGTCCACGTCCCCGAGCGCTCGAGCTGGGGCGGCCGGACGTAGTATTTCGGCACGTTCAGGGAGAACCAGCTGAGGCTGTTGCCCTCGGCGTCCCGGAGGTCGAGGCTCGAATACCAATTGGACTTGGCGACCGGGGTCTTCTGCCACAGGGCGTGGGCGAAGCCCGGGTCGGCGGGGTTCTTGAAATAGGCCGCGACCGACCGGGCGTTTCGGTCGAGGTCGGCGAAAGACTGCTCCATGAGGAAATTGCCCCAAGCCTCCTGGTCGAGGATGGCCCGCCGGAGGGTCGTTTCCATGAGCGTCCTCGTCCGCAGCCCGGTCAGGCCGTCCAGGGCGATGGACGTCCACAGGGCGGCCAGGACGAGTCCGAGCACGGCGGCTTCCCGCTTCCGGGCGAAGTCGGGGCGGACGGCCAGGACGAAGAGCCACGAGACAAGCCCCAGGTGAGCGACAAGCAGGAGGAGCCGGTCCCCGCGCCCGGCGGCGACGAGGAGGACGCCGGCCGCGCCGACAGCCAGGAGGCCCGACGCCAAGGGCCCCGGGCCCCGCAGGACAGCCGCCTTGAGGGCCAGGAACGCGACGAGCAGAAAGGCCGCCAGGACGAGGAGGATGCCGAGCTGGAGGGCGATGAACGGCGCCCGGATCGTCCACCTGACGAGCGAGAGGTTGGAGTTGAAGACGAGGCGTTCGAGGACGCGCAGGAAAGCGAGGAGGCCGGCGGCGGCGACGGCCCCGGCCAGGACCTGGAGGACGGGGCCGAGGACCCGCCCCGCCGTTCGCGCGGGCGGCCGGAGGAGCGGCTTCGCGTAGACGGCCAGGCACGCCGCGAACGAGAAGACGAGGAGCGCGGTGAACAGGATGTCGGCCGGGGATCGCGTCAGGCCGCCCGGCGAGCGGAAGCCGGCGACAGACGGCGAGAAGACGGCCAAGGACTGGACCCGCTCGAGCCGGCGAGAGGGGGGAGGCGACGATCCGGAGGCCGACCGAGACGAGGACGATGAGGGCCCCCGGCAAGAGCCGGCGCTCCCGGAGGAACGCGGGCGATGTCCAAAGGGAGATGAGACCGAGGATGCCGCCGGCGCCGAGGAGGAGAAGGATAACGAGCCGGAGCGCCTCTCCGACCTCTGTCAGCCGGGCCTTGAGCGAGGGCGAGGACACGGTCACCGTGGCGATGATGCGGCCGGCGCCGTTCCTGAGCGGGAAGAAGAGGGTCTGGATCTCGTTCTCCCGGCGCGGCTGCCCGGCGAATTCGTCCTTGTGGCGGGCGAAGAGCGTTTCGAAGCCCGAGAGGTCCTGGCCGTAGTCCCAGTAATCGATGTCGGACCTGGGCGGCAGCGCCGACCGGAGGGCGTGCTCTTCGAGGACATAGGAGGACTGGAACTGGGGGATGAAGGCGAGGCGCAGAAAGTGGACGAGGAGGCCGCCGTCGGCGCCGTGCGGGAGGACGGCCACGAGATAAATCGACGACTTGTTCCGGACGACGAAGGGGGCGGACGAGGCCTTGAGCGTTTTGAAGCTCGCCGGCGGAACGAGGTCGATGAGGCTGAGGACGTTGCCGTACCAGACGATCGGGATTGCCATCGCCGGTCGTCAGCGCCACGCCCTCGCGGACGGGGTCGAGCCCGCCGGCCTTGAAGAGCGCGAAATAGGTCTCGGGCTCGGCCGGCAGGGGGGCCGCGGCGAAGGACTTTTCCCGGGCTTCGAGCCGCGCCAGCAGCCGGCCGAATCCAACCCTCACTTCCTTGGCCCGGACCTCGAGCGCGGCCAGGCTCCTGCGGTCGTAATCCCGGGCCAGGAACCGGGGCAGGGCGAGCGAGACGAGGAAGGCGGCCAGGGCGGCGGCCAGGGAGGCCGCGGCGGCGACCCGGACGGCCCGCCGGCCCCGGCCCGGCTTCCCTGCCATCAAAGCCTCTCCCCCCGGATCTCGACGACCCGGAGGACGCCTCCGCTGCCCTTGGGCCCGGCGCCCGTTCCCGGCGGCTCGGGGCTCAGGTAAAAGAAGATGCGGACGGGGGTGGTCCGGCCAGTCTTCTCGCTCCGGAACGACCAGCGGGCCCTCAGGATCCCGCCCGGCCGGCCGGGAAGGGTGGCGAGGCCGGGGGTCACGAAGAACTCGGTCGTCTTGAACGTGGCGAAGACCCGCCGGAAGACGAGATAGGCCTGGTCCGGGGAGAGGACGTCGGCCAGGGACAGCGGCTCCGGCAGCGATACTGGGATATCGCCGCGCGACGTCAGGACCTCGGCCAGGGCGTCCGCGGAGTTCTGGAGGAACGCCTTCTCGATGGGCGGTGCCGCCGGCAAGGGGAGGGTGAGGAGGACGGTCAGGACGAGTCGTGTTGAGGATGGCCACGGGACTGCCGTCATCTTAGCACAGGCGGTCCGAGGCCGGGCAAGAGAGGCGCGCGCTGGCGCCGGGCGAGAGAGGACTCCCCCGGGCCGGCGGCCGGGCGCGGGGCGAGGGGGAGGAGCGGCTCAGGCCTGCTCTTTCTTCTCCGTCGTTTCCTGCTCGAGCTTCTTGGTCCTCTGGGCGTCCTTGATGCTGCTGATCCCGGCGATGAGGCCGATCAGGCCGCCGAAGAACAGGACCGGGGGAATGAAGCCCAGGACGAGGTGGACGAACGCGCTGCGGAACGTCGCCGAGAGGATGATCAGGGCCAGGCCGCCGGCCATGGCGACGAGCCCGCCGAGCACAGCGATGTACTTACCCATGGTTAGACCTCCGACAAGAATGACCGCGGGGGATTATAGCAAAAGTCAAGCCGGGGGTGCAACACCCTGTTTTTGAGAGGTCCTGCCGCTGGACCGGGTGGGTCCGCTTCGGCTAGAATGGGCCGATGAGACTCCGGGCCGCCATCTTCGACCTCGACGGCACCGTCGTCGAGAATGCCTACGACTGGGCCGCGATCCGGCGGGAGATCGGCGACGGCGGCCTGTCCATCCTGAGCTACCTCGACGGCCTCGAGGAGCCGGAAAGGTCCCGGAAGTGGGCCATCCTCGAGCGCCACGAAGCCGAGCAGACGGCCCGCTCCGTCTTGCGCGAGGGGATCAGCGAGCTCCTCGACTTCCTGAAGGAGAAGGGCGTGCGGACGGCCCTCGTTACCAACAACTCCAAGCCCAACACCGCCTACCTTCTCGGCAAGTTCGGGCTCGCCTTCGACCGGGTCACGACGCGAGAGAGCGGATTGTGGAAGCCGTCGGGGGCGCCCTTCCGCGACGTCCTCGAGGCCTTCGGGACGGCCGCCGCGGAGTGCTGCGTCGTCGGCGACACCCGGTTCGACGTCCTGGCCGCGCTCGACGCCGGCGTCGGCCCGATCTTCCTCATCGGCGACGACCCGGCCTGTTTCGCCGGCTTCCCCGTCGAGGTCCTCCCGGACCTGGCGCAACTGAG
>CAWDTC010000006.1:0-8294 GCA_963805045.1 Candidatus Aminicenantota bacterium | reverse complement strand
CAGATTGTCCTCGAGGATCTTAAGGAATACGCGGTCGCCGCGGACCGAAACGCCCTCGCCGAGGCCCCGGAAGGCCTCCGGAGGCACGCCCGCGACGGTGACCTCGGTGAAGAGGACGCGCTCCGAGACGAGCTCCTGGAGCGGCCCCTGCTTGACGATGCGGCCGCCGACGATGATGGCGACGTGGTCGCAGATCATCTCGATGTCCTGAAGGATATGGGAGGTGAAGAAGACGGTCTTGCCCTCGTCCTTGAAGCGGACGATGATGTCCCGGATCTCCTTGCGGCCGAGCGGGTCCATGCCGCCGAGCGGCTCGTCGAGGATGACGAGCTTGGGGTCGTTGACGAGGGCCTGGGCCAGGCCGACGCGCTGGAGCATGCCCCGGGAGTATTTCCGGAGCCGGAGCGAGGCGGCCCGCTCGAGCCCGACGAGCTTGAGGAGGCGGGCGATCCGCTCCTCCCTCACCTCCCGGGGGATGCCGAAGAGGTCGGCGGTGAAGGCCAGGAACTCGGCGGCCGTGAGGTAGTCGTAGAAGTAAGGGTTCTCAGGCAGGAAGCCGAGCGCCTGCCGTGCCCGCGCCGAGAGATGGGGCTGGCCGAAGACCTCGATCGTCCCGGCGTCGGGGAAGATCAGGCCGAGGAGGCACTTGATCGTCGTCGTCTTGCCGGCGCCGTTCGGCCCGAGGTAGCCGAAGATCTCGCCCTCTTTGACCGACAGCGAGATCCCCTTGAGGATCTCGCGCGTCTTGGGGATGAAGCCCAGCCGGAAGGACTTCTTCAGGCTGTCGATGCGGATCGCGTCGGCCATGGGCTCTCTCGAATCATTCTAGCGAAAGCCCGGCCGATGTCAACAAGGCCCCGGGCTCAGGCGAGACCCTTGATGCGGCGGGCGTTCCCCAGGAGCTTCTCCTGGGTGAAGACGTGCTCGCGGGTCAGGGCCAGCTGGAGCCGGAGCTGGTCCTGGACGTCCCCCGGCGGCACGGCGGCCACGGCCTCCTCGTACATCGCGACGAGGTCCTTCTCCGCGGGCACGAGCGTCTCGAGGGCCGAGAGCCGGCCGGTCCCGGGGTAATCGACCGGCATGGGCACGGCGCTCCGCTCGACGCCGCGCGCGTCCGTTACGGCGTTCTCGATGGCGATGACGTCGCCGAGCTTGATGAGGAGGCCGGAAGTCTTGTCCCAGTGGCGCATGTGGTTGACGGCGTTCTTGAACAGCCGCTGGGAGAGGTCCTCGTGCCCGCCGAACATCATGACGTACTTGAGGTAGCGGTGCATGAGCTCGTTCTCCAGCCGGCCGATGGCGTGGAGCCGGCGAAGGTCGTCGCGGCGGTCCCGCTCCGGGCTGGGTCTGAGGCAGGCGGCCTCGGCGCTCCCCGCGGCCTCGAGCGTCTCGATCATGGCCCGGAACTGGCCGATGTGCCGGACCTCGTCGTAGGAGATGTTCCAGACCATGTTCTCGACCTCGGGGTGGGCGCCCGGCTCGACCTCGGCCGACTGGTAGAGGTCCGTGACGGCCTCCTCGGTCGCCTTGTCGCGCCTGAGGTTATCGACGATGCGGGGATAACGGACGACCGGGTCGGTCTCGAACGACGGCGGGACGCCCATCCGGGTCAGGGTCGTGCCGAGCTGGAGGGCGTGGTACATCTCGTCGACGCCGATCTGGATCGTCTGGGACCGGATGTCGGTCCGCTGCTCGAGGACCGGGTCCTCGTAGAAGTACTTGCCCTTGGGGATGGAATAGGCGTGGATGACGTACTCGAAGCTGACGGCCCATTCGTGCCTGAGGGCGATCGTGAGGAGCCGCGCGACGTCGTCGCGCGTTCTGACGGTCTTGACTTTTTCCATGCGTCCTCCCTGGGGTCGGAGTGGAGGCCATTATAAGGGCCTCCGTCGGGAAAAGGAAGGGCTAGCCGTCCGCGATGAGAAAAAGCGGGCCGTCTCACTCCCGGAACCACCGCCGAAGGCGATTGACCCTCCGGGGACCCCATGGGATTCTGGGTCCGGTCGCAGCCTTTCGGCACAGCGATTGCCCCGCAAGGGGCGGCGCCAAGGTTGTGAAAAGGGAGAGGGAAGAGGATCTCTCTCCCGCCTTTTTTTCCGGGCCCTGCTTTCGGGCCCTTTTTTTTCGGTCCCCGGCCCCTTCGCCGCCCCGCGTGGATTCGCCGAAACTCCGCCGATTGTGTATAATCGAGCCGGCGTCGCGGGCGCCGGCCGAGGCGTCCCGGCCCCGAGGAGGTTCGCGATGTCGGATTTCGGCGGAGCCCTCAAGCCCCTGGCGGAGCATCCGGACTACCAGCTGGCCGTCCTGGGCGTTCCCTTCGACGAGAAATCGAGCTTCCTCCGCGGCGCCGCGGGCGGGCCGGCGGCGATCCGCGCCGTCTCGACCGGGAAGTGCTACTGCGCCTGGACCGAGCTCGGCGTCAACCTCGAGGAGGACGCGGTCATGGTCGACCTCGGCGACGTCGACACCTCCGGCGACCCGGACAAGTCCTTCGCCCTCACGGAGAAGGCCGTGGCCGGGATCCTGGCCACGGGGGCCGCGCCCCTCATCCTCGGCGGGGACCATTCGATCACGTATCCCGTCCTCAAGGCCTTCGCGGCGAAGTTCAAGCCGCTCGACGTCCTCCATTTCGACGCCCACCCCGACCTCTACGACGACCTCTACGGCGACCGGCTGTCCCACGCCTGCCCCATGGCCCGGGTCGTCGAGGACGGCCTGGCCGAGGCCATCGTCCAGGTCGGCGTCCGGGCGATCACCGCGTCCCACCGGGCCAAGGCCCTCAAGCACGGCGTGCGGATGGTCGAGATGAAGGACATCGGCGAGCCGCTCTTCCTCAAGTTCCGCAACCCCGTGTACATCTCCTTCGACCTCGACGCCCTGGACCCCGCCTTCGCCCCGGGCGTTTCGCACCACGAGCCGGGCGGGCTCTCGACGCGCCAGGCCCTGCAGGTCATCCAGGGCATGAAGGGCCGCATCGTCGGCCTCGACGTCGTCGAGCTCAACCCCTCGCGCGACGTCTCCGGCATCACCGCCGCGGCCGCCTTCAAGGTCATCAAGGAAGTCGCCGGCCGCATCGTCAGGCCTTAAGAGAAGAGGGACTATCCCGCTCGCGGGGACAGTCCCTCTTTATCCAACTTTGTCCATATTGATATTTCAGATACCGGATATGAGGAAGAGGTGCGGGCTGTGTCAGCAAAAGGGGGGTTGATGATGGGAACCAAAAAGGTGGGGGCTTTCTCCAGCCCGCCCAAGAAAGCCATTCTCATTATAGCACCGCGAAATCAAAAGTAAAGGGATATTTTCGTTTCCGCAAAAAAAATCCGGGGCCCGCGGCTCGATTTGCATTCCGCCCCGGCTTCGGTCACAATAGGCCCTCCGCGGTCGAGGAGGGACCCATGGACGAGAAGAAGCTGGAGATCAAGGTCGATGAACCGGTCGCCCTCGGGCAGTACGCGAACCTGGCCGCCATCCGCCATTCGCGGGAGGAGTTCATCTTCGATTTCGCCTTCCTCTTCCCCGACGGCCCCTACGGCAAGCTCGTCTCGCGCGTCATCCTCAGCCCGGCGCACGCGAAGCGCTTCCTCGAAGCCCTCCAGGCCAACATCAAGCGCTATGAGGACAATTTCGGCACGATCGTCCCGGCCGACATCCCGCCCACGGTCAATTTCCTCCAGTAGGCGCGGCGGCCGGCCCGGGAAGGTCCGGCCTTGACAACAGGCGGGTTTTTTTATAATAGTTGAGCCAGGGCAGAGGAGCCGAGACTGAACGCCGTCGATTGAAACGTGCGGCGATCCGACACGAGGGAACAGCGCAAGTAGGAGGTTTGTATGAAGACGAAGCCGATTCTGGCTTTGCTCGCGGTCCTGCTCGTCGCGGCCGTGCCCGCGGCGCGCGGCGCGGGATTCCTCATCTACGAGCACGGCGCGGCGGCCATGGCCATGGGCGGGGCGTTCACCGCGGTCGCCAACAACCCGTCGGCCATCTGGCACAACCCGGCCGGCCTGGCCTGGCTCGACGGCACGCAGCTCATGCTGGGCGCCACGTTCATCATCCCGTCGGGCTCGGTCTCGATGCCCTATTACCCGGGCGCCCCGACCCTCAAGCAGGTCAACCAGGTCTTCACCCCGCCGAACTTCTATTTCACCCACAAGTTCTCCGACCGCATCACCGCGGGCATCGGCTTCGTGGCCCCGTTCGGCCTGGGGACGAAGTGGCAGACGACGAACACATCGCCTCCGTCCTTCCCCCTGGCCTACCTGGGCTATTACAACGACATGGAGACCTTCCTCGTCAACCCGACGATCGCCATCAAGCTCCTCGACAACCTCTCCATCGGCCTCGGCTGCTCGTACATCTTCTCGACCCTCAAGCTCGACCTCTACCAGAGCGTGACCCTGCCGCCCGGGGAAGGGGAGCCGTACGACGTCCCGACGGCCCTGAAGGCCAACGGGGACACGTTCAACTTCAATGCCGGCGTGCTCTACAAGGGCAAGGGGTTCTCGCTCGGCGCGAGCTACCGGAGCCATTTCAACATCAAGTACTCCGGCACGGTCGCCCTGGACAACGAGTTCGTCCCGGCGGAGCTGCAGCCCTATGTGCCGACCTCCGGGACGGCCAAGACGACCTTCAAGTTCCCGGACGTCCTGACCCTCGGCCTGGCCATCAACATCACGCCGAAGCTCCTCTGGTCCTTCGACGTCCACACCTATTTCTGGAAGCGCTTTGATTCCTACACCGCCGACATCACCTTCCCCTCGCCCTATCCCGCCCAGACCCTGACGGCGCCCCAGCTTTGGAAGAACTCCCAGTGCTACCGCATGGGCTTCGAGTACCAGGCGACGAAGAAGCTGGCCCTCCGGCTCGGCGGCTTCTTCGACGAAACGCCGCAGCCGACCTCGACGATGGACCCGAACCTGCCGGACAGCGACCGGTGGGCGATCCAGGGCGGCCTCGGCTACACGGTCGGCAAGTTCACCGTCGACCTCGGCGCCCACTTCGAGCACTTCATGGCCCGGACGAGCGAGAACGGGTACATCTTCGGCGTCTTCGACTCCATCAATCCGGCCCAGGGCCTGTACAAGATGCAGGCCCTCCTGCTGGGCATCAGCTTCGGCTACAAATTTTAGGCCTAAATTCTAGGAGGTATCACTCATGGCTTTTCAATTCAAAAACTCCAAGGGAGTCACCTACTATCTCCACTCCAAGGACGTCAACCTGAAGGGCGGCCGGAAGCAGACGATCTACTTCTTCGCCCGCGACGTCCGGCCCGGGGCCTTGGACGCGGTCCCCCCCGCCTACATGGTCCAGGAGACGACCAAGACCGGGATGCCCATCCTGAAGAAGAAGTAAGCGCGCCGCGCGACCCATCGCGAACGGGGACACCCGTCCCCGTCTTTGAAGGGGAACCGCCTTGCCGGGAAAGTCCCGGGGGAGGGGGTTCCCCCTTTTTTTTCTCCCGCCTCCGACGTCCCGGACCGCGCCCCGCCGCGCTTTGACGGGCCGTCCCCTTCTGAGTATACTTTGGCCATGAACGCGAAATCCCCCCGCATCGTCACGGCCGGGCTGTGCCTGGCGCTCCTCGCTCCGGCCTGCGGGCGCAGGGCCACCGAATCCCCCGTGCCCCGGGCGGCGAAGGCTGTCCAGATCGCCGTCATCCCCAAGGGCACGACCCACGAGTTCTGGAAATCCATCCACGCCGGCGCGGTCCAAGCGGCCCGCGAGCTCGGCGTCGAGGTCATCTGGAAGGGCCCCCAGAAGGAGGACGACCGGGCCCAGCAGATCACCGTCGTCGAGGACTTCATCAGCCGCGGCGTCGACGGCATCGTCCTCGCCCCGCTCGACGACCGGGCCCTCATGCGGCCGGTCCAGGACGCGGTCCGGGAGAAGATCCCGGTCGTCGTCATCGACTCCGGGCTCCAGGGGAGCGATTACGTGAGCTACGTCGCCACCGATAACTACCAGGGCGGCGTCCTCGGCGGCCGGCGGCTCGGCGGCCTGATGGCCGGCAAGGGCCGGATCTTCCTCATCCGCTACCAGGAGGGGTCGGCCAGCACGACCCAGCGGGAGGCGGGCTTCCTCGACACCGTGAAGAAGGAGTTCCCCGGCCTGACGCTCCTCGTCCAGGACCAGTACGCCGGGGCGACGACGGAGACGGCCTACCAGCTGGCGGAGAACCTGCTCAGCCGATTCCCGGACGTCGAGGGCATCTTCGCCCCGAACGAGTCGAGCACGTTCGGCGTGCTGCGGGCCCTTCAGGAGGCCCGGCCTGGCCGGCAAGGTCAAGTTCGTCGGCTTCGACAGCTCGCCCAAGCTCGTCCAGGGGCTGCGCGACGGCGACATCCTCGGCCTCGTCCTCCAGAACCCGATGAAGATGGGCTACCTCGGCGTCAAGACCATGGTCGCCCACCTCCGCGGCGAGACCGTCGCCCAAGGTCATCGACACGGGCGTCGATCCTGGTCACGGCCGGAGAACATGGACAGCCCGGAGGTCAAGGCCCTCCTCGAGCCCGATTTCTCGAAATACCTCGACCGCTAATGCCCGCCCCGAGCGCCCCGCCCGTCCTCCGCATGGACCAGGTCTCGCAAGACCTACGGGGCGACGCGGGCCCTCGATGACGTGAGCTTCGAGCTCGCGGCGCGGCGAGGTCCACGCCCTCCTCGGCGAGAACGGCGCCGGCAAGAGCACCATGATGAAGGTCCTGAGCGGCGCCGTCGCCGCCCGACTCGGGCCGGATGTCCCTCGAAGGCCGTCCCTACGCCCCGCCGGCCCCCTCGACGGCCTGCGCTGCGGCATCTCGATGATCTACCAGGAGCTCAACCTCGCTCCCCACCTGACGGTCGAGGAGAACATCATGCTCGGCCGCGAGGTTCATGCCGCGGGCTGGCTCGACCGCCGGACGATGACGGCCCGGGTGCGCGAGACGCTGGGGTTCGTCCACCACCCGGAGATCGCCCCCGACGTCCCGGTCCGGAAGCTCGGCGTCGGCGCCCGGCAGGTCGTCGAGATCGCCCGGGCCCTGATGGCCCGCTCGCGAATCCTGGTCATGGACGAGCCGACGAGCTCCCTGTCCCAGGAGGACAGCCTGCGGCTCTTCGAGATCGTCCGCCGCCTCAAGGAGCAGGACGTCAGCGTCATCTACATCAGCCATTTCCTGGAGGAGGTCCAGAAGGTCGCCGACCGCTACACGGTCCTGCGGGACGGCCGCAACGTCGGGTCCGGCGACATGGCGGGGACGTCCTTCGAGGCCCTCATCCAGCTCATGGTCGGCCAGGAGTTCACCGAGATGTTCCCGCGCGTCCCCCACGGGCGCGGCGGGACCGTCGTCGCCCTCCGCGACCTGAAGGGGGCGCGGATGACGGCGCCGGTCAGCCTGTCCCTGGCCCGGGGCGAGATCCTGGGCATCGCCGGCCTCATCGGCTCGGGCCGGACGGAGATGCTGCGGACGATGTTCGGGCTCGATGACGTCGAGGGCGGAGCCCTCATCGTCTCCGGCGCCGAGACCGGCAGGGCCGCACCCTGGACGAGGATCGGCCAGGGCTTCGGCCTCCTCAGCGAGGACCGCACGGGCGAGGGGCTGGCCCTGTCGCTGTCCGTGGCCGACAACATCACCCTCAGCCGGTTCGCGCCGTACCGGCGCTTCGGGCTCCTCCGCCTGGGGCGGCAGGAGAAGGCGGCCGGGGGCTGGATCGCCCGGCTCAAGATCAAGGCCCTCGGCCCGCTCCAGAAGGTCCTCAGCCTGTCGGGCGGCAACCAGCAGAAGGTGGCCCTGGCCCGGCTCCTCCACCAGCAGGCCGAGGTCCTCCTCCTCGACGAGCCGACGCGGGGCATCGACGTCGTCAGCAAGGCCCAGATCTACGAGTGGATCGGCGAGCTCGCCCGGGACGGCAAGTCCGTCCTCTTCGTCAGCTCCTATTTCCCCGAGCTCCTGGGCATCTGCGACCGGATCGCCGTCTTCCACCGGGGTGCTCTCGTCGGCGTCCGGGAGAGGGGAACTGGGACCCGGCCGGGCTGATGGCCGCGGCGACGGTCGGCCGGGCGGCCGACGGATGAGAATTCGGGACAAAGGACACTGGCGATGAACGGACGACCCAAAGCGAACCTCCAGAAGGCCCTCAACGTCCTCGGCCCGTTCATCGGGCTCCTCTTCGTCATCGCCATCTTCGCCCTCATCCCCGAGGTCCAGGGCCGTTTCCTGCGGGCGGCGAACTTCAAGAGCGTCGCCACGCAGTCGGTCATCGTCGCCCTGGGCGCCCTGGGCATGACCCTGATCATCATCAGCGGCGGCATCGACCTC
>CAWDTC010000005.1:0-34524 GCA_963805045.1 Candidatus Aminicenantota bacterium | reverse complement strand
TTTTTTTGTACATCTTACTTCGTTCAGTTTTCGTGTCTGAAAACCTTAACAGCTCGCAGCCCGGCCTTGCGCGCCGCCATCACCTGGGAGGGCGCGGCCGCGCCCGGCCGCGCCGCTATCTTCTCGGCGCGGCCGAATTCCACCGCGCTAAGATCCGAGCCGGGACTGGTAGCGAGACGCGCGCCCGCATCCCGGCAGCGGCGCGCGGTTTCGAGATCGAGCACGGTTCCCGATCCGACGATCATTTGCCCGGGTGCTGTCGCGCCAGTTCAGCCACCACCTCCAGTGCGCCGGGCACCGTCATGGTCACTTCGACAATTGGGATTCCCCCCATCGAGACCGCCTCCGCCGCAAACGAGGCGTCCTCGGAGGACCAAACGCGAACGGCTGGAATGATGCCGATCTCCTCCACGCGCCGCCGGACATCCTCTGGTGTCACCATCATCCTCCCCCATCGATTCACGGCAATGCCCCAGCAACCGCTATTACCAGAATTCGGATCGAACGCTATAAAGTCAAAGCCGTTTGAAACCTCTCGATGAATAATCATCCAGACGTAGTCCTGGTCTTCGACCTGTGTGTCTTGCACATGAATCCGGCCTTCGAGGCCGTAGTCCTCTCTCCTTTGCAGATTAGTGTGCCGCTGTCGGTAAAATATTTCTCCATGAGAAGGACGAGCTGCCCGCCCGGCAGGATTTCCGCATAGCGGCCGTCCGGCGCGCCCAGGGAGTCTTTCGCGTTTTGGACGTTCTTTTCAGAACAACCCGGAGGGCATAGAATTTCGGCCTTTCCTGTTCTTCCTGGTCCTGAGTCTTTCCAAGAAAATCGCCTGGGTCACTGGCCGGGAGGCCGACCGACAAGAATAGGAGAAACCCTGCAGGCAGCAGCCTTCTTATTCCTCAACTCCCGCCTCTAACAATAATATACGTCGCTATAAGGCCTAAGTCAAAGTGTCCCCCTCTCCGTTTTCCCAATTCTCCGCGCCTCTGCTGGCCGTTCTCGGGCCGGATAGGGATCGGTATGGACCAACCCTAGGCTAATTTGAGACAAAAAGCCCCGCCTGAGCCAGCGGGGCTTGGCGTCCGGCGGTCTCCCGGCCGGCCAAGAATAAAGTCGCCCTGGGTGCTCCTGGAAGGGTTGGTAGCTAATCATGTCGTACGGGCAGGACGATGACATTACTTGGGGCGATACGAAGATAATTCGATGTCATCTTTGTCTCAAGGAGGACGCGAAAGGATGGGAGGCGAGTATAGGCGAGGGTTCACGCGCTGCGTATTGCTATAATTGTGGGGACTATGAGATTAATTCCCGGGCTTGGCAGTTTCGTTTCAGCGAAGGGCCAGCCCCACCGCGCCTGACTAACGAGGAGCGCGAAAAATTGGCAAAGTGGGTAAAAACGAAATGGGCTATATATCTGACACTCCCTTCTTTAAAGAGTGCCAGCGTGACCGGCGGGTAGTCCAATTCCCCCACGAGCGTGCGCTGGATGTGGAAAAGAACGCGAGCCCGCTGAAGGCCGCTACCTGCCCGACGGCTGGGTCGGGCTTTTCGACCCCGAGGTCGAGGAATATGTGGGAGCCGTTTGTGAGAGGTGTGTGCGCCCTGGGCCAGAAGAAATTCCGATGAAGAATGACCTCGTGAACTGAGGAGGACATCATGAAAGAGGAGAATGTCGGAATATCCATGCGGGCTCCGCGTGACGAGCGGAATCTTCAATGGGTGGGGCGGACCTCATCCCATAAAAATTGTCCAGACATAATGTGAGTTTTTTGGCTTTTTAGTTTCCAGCGAAAAAAGCAAAAAGATCTTGGAGCCCAAGGCGTCAAGAACCCGACACTCACTAACGGCAGCTGTAATGAAGCTTAAGCCTCGAAGCACTTTCAAAACTAGGACTCGAGCCGATAATTGATGTCTACGACGTTCCGAACTCTGGACTTACAATCCATTTGCCGCTTGCACGAGGCAGGCCAGGGGCGTTTGCCATCAACTGCCGATCCGGGGCAACGAGCTTTACCCCGCGGATTCTTTAGAAGTCGAGAAATCCATGGGTTGAAGCCTATTATCTTGGCAGCTTGACCATATTGATTCGCTTCGGTATGCTTAGGCCAGCCAGATAAGAGGAATGGGATTTGAAATGCCCCAGGTGTCACGCCGATAATCCCGATACCTCCCGGTTCTGCGGCAGCTGCGCCTCCCTCCTGAGCCAGGATAGCCCGCCGGTCGGCTCCTTGACGAAGACCATTCAAACCTCCGCCCATGTGCTTTCGAAGGGGACCCTCATCGCCGGGAAGTACCGGATCGTGGACGAGATCGGCCGGGGCGGGATGGGAATCGTGTATAAGGCCGAAGACATCATCCTCCAGCGCACCGTAGCCCTCAAATTCCTCCCGGCGCAGTGGACGGCCGATCCCGAAGCGAGGGAGCGGTTCGTTCACGAGGCTCGGGCCGCGTCGGCCCTCGACCACCCCAACATCTGCAACATTCATGAGATCGGAGAGGCCGAGGATGACCGGATGTACATCGCCATGGCCTTCTATGAAGGGAAGAGCCTGAGGGAAACGATCAAGCAAGGCCCTTTGAAGCAGGAAGAAGCCCTGGGAATAGCCATCCAGGCGGCGACGGGCATGGCGAAAGCCCACCAAAAGGGCATTGTCCACCGCGACATCAAGCCGGCCAACATGCTCGTCACATCCGACGGGATAGTGAAGATCTTGGACTTCGGCCTGGCGAAGCTCGCCGGCCAGGTCAAGCTGACCCGCGAGGGAACGACCGTGGGTACCGTCGCCTACATGTCTCCGGAGCAGGCGAAGGGCGAAGCCGTTGACCAGCGCACCGACATCTGGTCGCTGGGAGTCGTTCTCTACGAGATGCTGTCGGGGATCCTCCCGTTTAAGGGGGATTACGAGGGGACGTTGATCCATTCGATCCTCCACCAAGAGCCGGAACGCTTGGGCAGGCTCCGGAAAGACCTTCCGGCGGGCCTTGAGAATATCGTCTTCAAGGCCTTGTCGAAGGATCCCGCGCGACCGATACCAGAGCATGGACGAGCTGCTGGAGGACCTCCATGCGATCGCCGAGGGTCTGAAGCCGGTCCGGGCCGGTTCGGCGGTGTTCCGCGGCCGCGTCCTGGGGCTCAAGAAGGTCCATGCCTATCCGGCGATCGCGGGAATTATGATTCTGGCCATCGGTGCGTGGCTTCTGATCTTCCCCAAACGCGGCCAGGCCTTCGATTCGGTTGCCGTCCTGCCGATCGAAAACCTGACCGGAGACCCCGGCCAGGAATACTTGCGTCGACGGCGCCACCGATGAGCTGATCGGACAGCTGGCCCAGATCGGATCCTTGCGCGTGATCTCCCGCACGTCGGTCATGAAATACAAGGCGCTGAAGAAACCCGTGCCGGAGATCGCCCGCGAGCTCAAAGTGAAGGCCGTCGTCGAGGGGAGCCTGCATCGGGTCGGCGACACGAGTGCGGATCCGGGTGGAGCTGATCGAGGCCCTCCCCGAGGAACGAAACCTCTGGACGCAGACCTACGACCGGGCCATGACGGACGTGCTGGTGATGTATAGCGAAATGGCCAGGGCCATCGCCGGCAGGATGCAGGTCAAGCTGGCCCCGCAGGAAGAGACCCGTCTGGCCGGCGCCCGCAAGGTCAATCCCGAGGCCTACGAGGCCTATCTCCAAGGCCAGTTCCACTGGTACAAGCTCACTCGGCCGGACCTCGACATCGCGCTTCAGTACTTCGAATCGGCCTTGGCTAAAGACCCCAACTATGCCCAGGCTTACGTGGGGATCGCTAGCGTTTGGGTCGGACGCCAGCAACAGGGCTTCGTTCCTTCAAGCGAGGCGGCGCCGAAGGCGAAGGCGGCCGCCGCGAAAGCCCTGGAGCTCGACGGCATGCTCGCGGAAGTTCATGACACGCTGGCGGGCATCAAAACGTGGACGGATTGGGATTGGGAAGGCGGGGAGGCGGAGTACCGCCAGGCCATCGAACTCAACCCGAACCTTCCGGGACCACGCGCGAGCTCTCTCGCATTTATTGAACATCCTGAAGCATCCCGAGGAGGCGATGACGCAAATCCAGCGGGCGCTGGAATTGGATCCTTTAAACGCGTTGTTCCGGGGTCACTACGCTATGGACTTGATGTACGCGCGCCGGTACGACGACGCCATCGCCGTGATCCGCGACACGCTCAAGACCTCGCCGAACGACCTGGTTGCATTATCAACCCTCCGCTCCGCCTACCACATGAAACAGATGTACCCGGAAGCACTGGAGGCATGGAAAGCGTCCTATGCCGCGAGGGGGGATCAAGCGGCCGAGGAAGCCTTGGCGAGGGGCTTCAAAGAAGGCGGTTACCCGATGGCCTTGCAGCGCGCGGCCGAGGCACTGGTGGCGCGCTCGCGCACGGCCTATGTTCCGTCTTGGCAGATCGGAACACTCTATACCCGTGCCGGAAAGAAGGATGAAGCCCTTGAATGGCTGGAGAAGGCCTATCAGGCCCATGACCCCAACATGCCTTATATCAGCGTGGATCCTATATTCGACGACCTCCGGGAAGATCCACGATTTAAGGACCTTCTGCGTCGGATGAACCTGAAACCCTAGCCGCCATGGAAACTCAGGGAATGCTTTTAAAGCCCCATTTGGGCTATAATAAGTGAAAGACTCCGCGAAAATATTGATGGAGGAAATCATGAAACGTTTTGGCCTGACAATCGGTCTTGTCCTGGTCCTGGCGCTCGTCCTGGCGTTACCTTCCCCGTCTATCGCCCAGGGGGCTAAGGTCCCGGCGAGCCTCAAAGCGACTGTGACGCAAAGATTGGGAACGGATTGCGACATCACCATCGACTACAGCCGGCCGGGCGTCAAGGGACGGAAGATATGGGGGGGCCTGGTACCGTATGGCATGAATCCCGGAAACAAATATTCCAAGGACAAACCCTATCCCTGGCGAGCCGGCGCTAACGAGAACACCACCATCGAATTCAAGAAGAACGTCCTCGTCGAGGGGAAGCCCCTTCCCGCGGGAAAGTACGGCATCCATATGATCCCCGGGGAAAAAGAATGGGTCATCATTTTCAGCAAGAACAACTCCGCCTGGGGGAGCTTTGCCTATAACCAGGACGAGGACGCCCTCCGCGTCACGGTCACGCCCGTCAAGGCCCCGCACGAGGAGTGGTTGATGTTCGGGTTCGACGACCTGGCCGGGACATCGGCGACCGCCTACCTCCGCTGGGAACAGCTGAAGGTCCCCTTCAAGATCCAGGTGGCGCAATAACCGGCGGCGGGGATTCCCGGGACGGCGCTCCTCGAGGCGCAGACGCGTTGCGGCCGATGAATGGGACTGTCTTAAAAAAGCTCATGACGATGGCCGTGGGAATAGCCCTGTTCCCCAGCATCCATGTCCAGGCCCAGCCGGCCGGGATGTTCAGTTCCGCGGACCTGGACATCGCCCTTCACAAGCTCAACGTCCTCGGCAGCGTCCTTTATGTGGCCGCCCATCCGGACGATGAGAACACCGCCGTCCTGTCCTATTTCTCCAAGGGACGAAAATTCCGGACGGCCTATCTGTCGCTCACCCGCGGCGAGGGCGGCCAGAACCTGATCGGCCCGGAGCAGGGCGCCGAAA
The DNA here is from genome assembly GCA_963805045.1 of Candidatus Aminicenantota bacterium. Lineage (GTDB taxonomy): Bacteria > Acidobacteriota > Aminicenantia > Aminicenantales > Saccharicenantaceae > DATKJS01. Next base: position 28,892 of record CAWDTC010000005.1, on the reverse strand, counting down.
TCGGCATCATCCGGACCCAGGAGCTCCTGTCGGCCCGCCGGATCGACGGGGCCGAACAGTTCTTCACGCGGGCCGTCGATTTCGGCTACTCCAAGACCGCCGAGGAGACATTCGAGTTCTGGGGGAAGGAAAAAGTCCTCTCGGACATCGTCTGGGTGATCCGGAAATTCCGGCCCGACGTGATCATCACCCGGTTCACCGCGGACAACGCCGGCGGGCACGGCCACCACAGGGCGTCCGCGATCTTGACCGTGGAGGCCTTCACGGCCGCCGCCGACCCGACGAGATTCCCCGAACAGCTGAAATACGTCTCGCCGTGGAAGGCCAGGAGGCTGTTCTGGAACGGCTTTCCCCAAACCAAGGACGAAAATACGAACAGGCTCCAGGTCAATACGGGCGAATACAACCCTCTGCTGGGGAAATCCTACAACGAGATGGCCGCGGAGGGCCGCTCCCAGCACAAGAGCCAGGGCTTCGGCTCGGCCGGGCGGCGGGGAACGCAATATGAGTATTTCGAGCTCCTGGCCGGGGAGCCGGCGAAAGGCGACCTCTTCGACGGGATCGACGTCACCTGGGACCGGGTCCCCGGCGGACACAAGACGGGTCAGCTGCTGGCCGAGAGCTTGCGGACGTTCGACCCGGAGCATCCCGCAGCCTCCATCCCCGGCCTGCTGGCCGTTCACGACGAATTGGCCAGGCTCCCCGATGAAAATTGGGTACGGCTGAAAAGACAAGAGCTGGCCCGCGTCATCCAGGCCTGCGGCGGGATCTGGATGGAGGCCATGGCCGGCGATTTTGCGGCCGCGCCGGGAGATGAGATTCAGGTCAAGACGACGATCATCAACCGGTCCGGCCAGCCCTTCACCGTTCATAGCCTGGGCTTCCCGAAAATGGGGCCGGACGCGGTCCTCGACCGTCCCCTCAACAACAATGAGCCCGCCGTCATCGAAAATAGCGCTTCGTATCCCCGAAGGATTTTCCGCTCTCCCAGCCCTATTGGCTGGACGCCGCGCACCAGGAAGGCCTCTTTTCGGTCGAGGACCAGAACCTCATCGGGCTCGCGGAAAACCCTCCGGCCATCAGCGCCAGAATCAGCCTGGAGCGCCGACGGACATCTTCTGGAATACTCCATCCCGGTGGCCTTCCGCTGGACGGACCAGGTGAACGGCGAACTCCTGCCGCCCCTTCGAGGTCAGGCCGCGCGTGACCATCCAGGTCGAAGACAAGGTCAGTATTTTCGCCGGCGCAAATCCCCAAGCAAATCAAACTCAGGCTGAAGAGCCACTCCCCGAATGTCGCCGGCGAGGTCCGGCTCAAAGGACCGGAAGCATGGAAGATCACCCCGGCCAGCCAGTCCCTTTTCTCTGACCGAGCAAGTATGAAGAAGTCGAGGTCACGTTCGACGTCACCCCGCCGAAAGCCGCCGACGAGACCGACCTGACCGCGGAAGCCGAAGTCGGCGGCGAGAAGATCAGCCGCGAGCTGGTCGAAATCTCCTACCCCCACATCCACCGGCAGGTCTATTTCCCGGACAGCCGTTTCAAGGTCGTCAAGCTGGACATCAAAACCGACGGGAAGAGGATCGGCTACATCATGGGGGCGGGCGATGAAGTCCCCAAGGCCCTGCAGAATCTCGGCTATGACGTCGTCGAGCTGAGCGACGAGACGCTCGAAAACGCGGACCTTTCCCCGTTCGACGCGATCATCACCGGCGTCCGGGCCTATAACACACGGGACATCCTCAAGCTCGTGAAGGACAGGCTCCTCCAGTACGTCGACCGCGGCGGAACGCTCGTCGTCCAGTATAACGTGGCCTCCGGTTCAGCTGGCCGACCGGATCGGCCCCTATCCCTTCACCATCGGCAGGGACCGGGTGAGCGTCGAAAACGCGCCGGTCGTCTTTCCTGGCTCCCGGCCACCCGCTCCTGAACTTTCCCAACAAGATCACGGCTAAGGATTTCGAGGGCTGGATCCAGGAGAGGGGCCTGTATTTCGCCTCGCAGTGGGACGAGAAATACGAGACGGTCCTCGCCTGCCATGACCCCGGCGAGCCGGACAGAAAGGGCGGCCTCTCTTACGCCCGTTATGGAAAGGGGATCTTCGTCTACACCGCCTACGCCTGGTTCCGGCAGCTGCCGGCGGGCGTGCCGGGCGCGTTTCGGATTTTTGCCAACATCATCTCGGCGGGGAAATACCACTGGAAAACCACGCGACGGAAAAAACTGAGGACGAGCGAGGAGCGGCCTCCTTTCTTCTCGTCGTGGGGCGGCCTGTACGCCGCGGTCCTGCTGAATCTGGCGATCCAGATCCTGCTCTTCTATATCTTCACCAAGGTCTTCAGGTAAATGACGGCGATCTCGGACACGGCCAGTGCCGCATCTTCCGCCCCTGGCGGATGACTATATTTATGACTACGGCAAGGTGCGGGAATTCTATAACGGCGACTTCCGGGACCCCGCCGCTTTCGAGCGCCAAGCCGAAAGCGTCCGGTCGCGCCACATCCCCCGCGAAGACCTGGCCGCGGTCCTGGCCGAACAGAACAGAAGTTACGGCTGCGGGCCCGAGACTCTGGGCGCGATCGAGAAGATCGTCCGGGATCGAGGCCTGCGCCGTCGTCACCGGACAGCAGGTCGGGCTTTTTTCCGGGCCGCTCTACACGATCTATAAAGCGCTGACCGCGATCAAACTCGCGGACGCGCTCAACCGGCGCGGCCTCGGGAGTTTCGTGCCGGTCTTCTGGCTGGCCTCGGACGATCACGACCTGGCTGAGATCGATCACATCGCCCTCATGGACAAGGACAACCGGCTCCGGGAAATCCGCTGTCCCGACGCCTTCGCGCCGAATCGAAGATCCCCGTCTCGAATATCGTCGCTGCCCCCGGACGTCGCCGATTGCCTCGAGCAACTCAGAGGCATGACCCTGGACACCGAATTCAAGGCGGACATCCTCGGCCCCCTGAGCGAAGCCTATGCGCCCGGCCGCTCCTATGTCGAGGCGTTCGCCCGCTGGATGACCCGGCTGTTCAGAGTCCCGCGGGTTGATCCTCGATCGACGCCAGCCATCCCCGTCTGAAAGAGATGGGGCGGGACGTCTTCTATCGCGAGATCGCGGAAGATTCCCCCTCGACCCGGCAGGCCGTGGCCGCGTCGCGAGCGGCTGCGCCAGGCCGGATACGAGGCGCAGATTCCCCTCCACGCAGGAATCCTGAATCTAGTTCTATGCGGACCGGGAACGGCCACGCCATCCAATGGAAAGACGGGGCCTTCGACATCAAGGGCCTTCCGTCGTCCTCGGCCACGAAAGAGGACCTCCTCGGCTGGCCGAGAGAAAAGCCGTTCCTGTTCAGCCCGAATGTCCTTCTTCGCCCGCTCTATCAGGACGCCGCTTTTGCCCACGGTCGCCTATGTCGGCGGACCTGCCGAAATCGCCTATTTTGCCCAGATGAAAGGCGTCTACGAAACGTTCGGACTGCCGATGCCCGTGATCTATCCGCGAAAGAACGTGACCATCGTCGAAAAGAAGGTCGATCACATCCTGAAGAAATATCGATCTGAACATCCCGGACCTCTGGCGCAACGCGGCCGGGGCGATCGCGGAAATCACCAAGGAAGACAGGTCCCCGATTCCGTGGGCCGGCCTTGCTCCGTGTCCGCGACAATCTCGAAGAGGGACTTCGCATCCCTGAAGGCGGAGGTCCTGGCCTTCGAACCCGGGCTCGCAGATTCCGTCGACCTCGCCAAGGGGCAAGATGAACCAGCAGTTGAACTTCCTGGAGAAAAAAGTCCGGCAGGCGGCGACAAAGCGGAACGAGATCGCGGTCCGGCAGCTCCACAAGGCCGTCGACAATCTCTTCCCGAACCAGCACCTTCAGGAACGGGTCTTCAATATCGTGCCGTACTTCATCAAATACGGCACGGCTTTCATGGATAAGCTCGACCAGGCCATCGATATCGACATCGTCGATCATCAGTTCGCTGTGCCACTGTGATGGATATTCGCCCGTCAAGGAGACCGCCATGGACTTGGATGCCTTAGCGTTTGGGGCCCATGCCGACGACGTCGAGCTCGGCTGCGGCGGCACGCTGGTCAAGCTGGCGGGGCTGGGCCATAAAACGGGAGTCGTCGTGCTGACCCGGGGGGAGATGGCGCACGCGGGGCAGCGCCGAGATCCGGGCCCGGGAATTCACGAACGCGGCCGAAGATCCTGGGGCTTGACGGCCCATCAAATGCTGGACATTCCCGACGGGCGAGTCGAGGTGACTTGGGAGAACAAGCTCAAGATCATCGGCGTCCTGCGCGCCCACAGGCCGAAGATCGTCTTCGCGCCCTACTGGGTCGACCGCCACCCGGACCACGAGCAGACGTCCCATCTCGTGCGCCAGGCGGCCTACCTCGCCGGGCTGAAGAAGATCGAAACGGGCGAGCCGCCCTTCCGGCCCCACAAGGTCATTTATTACCAGACCCGGTTCGAGTTCACGCCCTCCTTTCATCGTCGACATCTCCGACTCGCACGAGCAAAAAATGAAGGCGGTCAGGGCCTATGAATCCCAGTTCCACCGCCCCGGCCGGGCCGAATCCGGAGCAGAAGAGACGCTCATCGGCCGGCCCGAATTCCTGGACACCGTCGAGACCCGGGCCAGGTACTATGGCGCCCGTATCGGCGCGAAATTCGGCGAGCCCTTTCTCGTGCGGGAGGCCATCCGGGTCGAGGACCCGGTCGGGTTCTTCGGACCCGAGTATCTGTGGACAGATCCCCGTGAGGTCCGGCATGAAAATCGGAATCGTCTGCTATCCGACCCACGGAGGGAGCGGGGTCGTGGCCTCGGAACTGGCCATCGGCCTGGCGAAGAAGGGCCACGAGATGCATATCGTCAGCTATGCCACGCCGTTTCGCCTGCGCACGTTTCTACCAGAACATCTTCGTCCACGAGATCGAAGTCGCCACGTATCCGCTGTTCAAGTACCCTCCCTATGAGCTGGGCCTGGTCACCAAACTCGTGGAGCTCGCGGAAGCCCGCGGCCTCGACATCATCCACGCCCATTACGCGGTGCCCGCACGCCGCCAGCGCCTACCTGGCCAAGCAGATCCTCAACTCCGAGCGCCTGAAAACGTTCACGACCCTCCACGGCACGGACATCACCCTGGTCGGCGCCGACCCGTCCTTCCAGCGGGTCGTCAAGTTCGCCATCGAGAAGTCCGACGGCGTGACGGCCGTCTCCCGCTACCTCATGAAACGCACGGTCGAGGAATTCGACATCCGGCGCGAGATCCGGGTCATCCCCAATTTTGTCGAGATCGCCGCGGCCCTCGGAGAATCGCGACCTGTGCTCGCAGGGAGGCGCTGGCGCCGCGGGGCGAGAAGATCCTGATGCACGCCTCCAATTTCCGCCCGGTGAAGCGGATCGCGGACGTCGTGCGCATTTTCGCCAGGGTCCGCGAACGCATCCCGGCCAAGCTCCTGCTGATCGGCGACGGGCCGGAGCGGCTGTTCATCCAGCAGCTCGTCCGGGAGCTGAAGCTCAACGCCGACGTCCAGTTCATGGGAGAACAGGACCAGCTCGAGCCGCTCTTTCTCTGCGCCGACCTGTTTCTCCTGCCGAGCGAGCAGGAGAGTTTCGGCCTGACGGCCCTCGAGGCCATGAACTGCGGCGTCCCGGTGATCGCCACCGACGATCGGCGGCCTGCCCGAGGTCATCACGCACGGGGAGACGGGCTATCTGTTTCCCCGTCGGCGACGTCGCGGACATGGCGGCGAGCGCCGTCGCCCTGCTCGGCGACCCGGCCCGGCACGAACTCTTCAAGGCCCAGGCCCGGAAGCGCGCCGAGGAATTTTTCAACGCCGACCAGATCATCCCGCTGTATGAAGCCTTTTACGAAGAAATCCTGAGATCATAGCCCATGCATCCCCTGGACTGGATCGTCCTGAGCTCGTTCCTCCTGTTCGTGGCCGTCTACGGCCTCTGGAAGACCCGGGGCAAGAAGGACATGCCAGGGCTATTTCCTGGCCAACAAATCGACCCCCTGGTACGGCATCACGATCTCCATCATGGCCACCCAGGCCAGCGCCATCACCTTCCTCTCCATGCCGGGCCAGGCCTACGTCGACGGCATGCGGTTTGTCCAGTTCTATTTCGGCCTGCCCATCGCCATGGTCATCCTCTCGATCACGGCCGTTCCCTTTTCCACAAACTCAAGGTGTACACGGCCTACGAGTTCCTGGAGCAGCGGTTCGACCTGAAGAACCGGGCCCTGGGGAGCCTCCTCTTCCTCATCCAGCGCGGGCTGGCCGCCGGGTTCACGATCCTGGCCCCGGCCCTGATCATCTCCGTCATCCTCGGCTGGGATTTCCGCCTGACGATCTTCATGATCGGGGGCCTGGTCATCCTCTACACCGCCGCCGGCGGCACGGAGGCCGTCAGCAAAACGCATCTCCTGCAGATGACCATCGTCACGGCGGGAATGGGCGCGGCGCTTTGTCATGATCTTCCGCCGGCTGCCGCCCGACATTTCCTTTTCGAGCGCCGTCCATCGTGGCCGGAAAACTCGGCAAGCTGAATGTCGTCAATTTCGCCTTCAACTGGAAAGACCGCTACAATTTCTGGTCGGGCCTCATCGGAGGGGCCTTCGTGGCCCTGTCCTACTTCGGGACGGACCAGTCGCAGGTCCAGCGCTACCTCGCCGGGCGGTCCGTCGCCCAAAGCCGGATGGGGCTCCTGGCCAACGGCGTCGTTCAAGGTCCCCATGCAGTTCATCATCCTTTTCATCGGCGCCATGATCTTCGTTTTTTATCAGTTCGTGACGCCGCCGCTGTTCTTCAACCCGGTCGAAACCGTCCCACGTCAAGAACAGCGCCTATGCGGAAGCGTACACCAAGCTCGAGACGGACTACCAGCGGCTTGAACGGGGAGAAGCAGGGCCAACTGAGGCAGATGCTGGCGGCCATCGATACCCGCAATGACCAGGACGTGGCCGACGCCATGGAAAAGCTCCGGCTGACCGAAGGCATCGGAAGCCGGGATCCGGCAGGAGGCCATCGGCCTCATCAAGAAAGAACGATCCCCTGGCCGAGACGAACGACACGAACTATATCTTCCTGAGTTTCGTGACCCGTTATTTGCCGGTCGGGCTGGTCGGACTGATCCTGGCCGCAATCCTCTCGGCCTCGATGTCGGCGTCCTCCGCCGAGCTCAATGCCCTGGCCTCCGTCACCGTCATCGATATCTACAAGCGCCTTGTCCGGCGAAACGCGCCGGACCGGCACTATCTCCAGGTGTCAAAAGCCGCCACGGTTTTTTGGGGGCTGTACGCCATCGGTTTCGCCCAATTCGCGAACCACCTCGGCTCATTGATCGAAGCCGTGAACATCATGGGGTCCCTGTTTTACGGGACGATCCTCGGGATATTTCTCATCGCCTTCTATTTCAAGAGGATCGGCGGAAACGCCACCTTCATCGCCGCGATCATCGCCGAACTCACCGTTCTGGCCTGCTTCTTCTTCACGAAGATCCCCTACCTTTGGTTCAACGTCATCGGCTGTGCCCTTCTCATTATTCTGGCCACCATCATGAATCCCATCTGGCCGAGAAGAAGGATGGGGTCGCCCGAGCCGGCCCGTTCCGCCTGACGCGTCCGTTTTCCTGAGACGGGGTTTCGGCCTCGTTTAGCGCCGAAGGTGAGCACAATCTGGGCAGAACCGATTGGGAGACGCACATAAGTGCATTTATTATCAGTAAGTTGAAGCGATAGGACATTTCCTTCGCAATCAGCAGGTCGGAGGTTCAATTCCTCTCGCTGGCTCCATCACTATTTACCTGAAGCCGTTTATCGAGAAGGGGACTCGCTGAGGTAGGCCCGGGCCCCGGAGAAACGCTCCCTGAAATAGGGGCCGACGAGAGATCCCTCGCAGACCTTTTTGCCCTTCCCCGGGGCATGGATAAAGACGTTCTCTCCGACGTAGATCCCCACGTGGGAGATCGGCCGACCCGGAGAGCCGGAGAAGAAGACGAGGTCGCCCTTCTGCAGCCGGTCCCGGCCGACGGGTGTTCCCGCCTGATATTGATCCGACATCGACCGGGGCACGGTAATACCGTTCAGCTGGTAGACCGCCCGGACCAATCCGCTGCAATCGAAGCCTTCGCGCCTCGACGTCCCGCCCCAGGTGTATTCGACACCGATGAAACTCTCCGCCGTGGCGACCAGCTTTTCCCGGAGGTCCTCGCCCGACAAACTTCGCCTGTATACGGGCTGATCCTCGGGGCCGACGATGAAGTAGTCCGTGACGACGCCTTGCTTGAGAAGTCGCGCGGCCTCACGGACGGCGGCCTCCCTGGAAGGGAAGTCCCCGAAGCGGACTCTATAGAGCCCCGACCCCTGAGGAAAATAATAGGCATCCAGGCCGATGTCGTTCAGGGTCCGTGCCACCCGTCGAGCGTTGTCCAGGACGGAGAAGGCGCCGACCTGCACCGTGTAGCCCGTCCGCGTCACGGCAGTGCTCGGCCCGGAGGGAGCGGTGGTCACGGGAGGAGCGGAGGGTGGAACGGCCCGGACGGGCGCCCGACATCCGCAGAACCAGATGACGGCGGCTCCGATGAGGGCCAGGCCGGCTCTCCTCGAACTCATCTTCTTATTCTCCTTCCTGCGTTGAGTTTTGTCGAGTGGAGGACCGGACGTTGAAATTCCTGAGGGACCGCCCGGCCCAAGCCACTTGGTTTGTGATCAGCAGGCCGGTCGTTAGAATCCACCCGTTGGCTCCATCCATTTCCCCTGCGAACCCAACGCATAGAGTCTGTTTCCTTGACGTGGTCCGGCGGCTGGCGATATCATCGGTGCGCATCGAGGCCGGAAGCACTTCCGGCGCCCGGCCGAAAGGAGACACGCATGTCCGGGACGATCAATAGACGCGGGTTCCTGAAGAATTCCCTGGTGGCGGGCGGGGCGACGCTGGCCGCCATGCACAGCTTCGAAGAGAAGGCCCTGGCCGCGGATCTCGGGGGCGGCGGGGCGAACGCCGGCGCTCCCGCCCCGAGTCCTGCCGTCGCGCCGCTGGAGATCCCCAAGGGAAAGATCAAGGGCCTCGAGATCAGCCGCGTCATCGGCGGCGGGAACCTGATGGGCGGCTGGGCCCATAGCCGCGACCTCATGTACGTCTCTCCGCTCGTCAAGGCGTACCACACGGATGAGAAGATCCTCGAGACGTTCGCCCTGGCCGAGAGACGCGGCGTCGACACGTTCCTGACGAACCCCGTTTCGAACCGCCTGGTCAACGCCTACCGCAAGGCCGGCGGCAAGTTGCGCTGGATCTCCGACTGCGCAGCGGGGGAGGGCTGATGGATTCGATCAAGAACTCCATAGATACGGGAGCGGACGCCGTGTACGTCCAGGGCGGGATCTGCCGACCAGCTCGTCCGGGACGGCCGGATGAAGGCCCTCGAGGGCGCCATGAGCTTCATGAAGGACCAGCTCGTGCCCTGCGGGCTGGGAGCGCACAGCCTCGAAACCGTGCGCAAGTGCGTCGAGGCCGGCTTCGACCCCGACTTCTGGGTGAAGACCCTCCACCGGGACGATTACTGGTCGGCGACCCCCGAGAAGGGCCGGGCCCCGTTCGACGAGATCGCCGGATTCACGACGGACCACGACCTCAATCACGACAACATGTGGTGCCGCAACGCCAAGGACACGATCGCGTACATGGCCACGCTGAAGAAGCCGTGGATCGCGTTCAAGGTGCTCGCCGCAGGGGCGATCCATCCGCGCGACGCCTTCCAGTGGGCGTTCGAGAACGGCGCCGACTTCATCTGCGTCGGCATGTTCGACTTCCAGGTCGTCGAGGATACGGAGATCGCCGCGAACGCGCTCAAGGCCGTTTCGCAGATGAAGCGCGCCCGTCCCTGGATGGCGTGATCTCTATGGCCTATGTTGCCGTAGCTCCCCCGAAGACGCTCGATGAGGACCTCCTCAAGAGGGTGGCTTCCCTCATCCGGAAAGAGGTCTCTGACACGCGCCTCCTGCTTGCCGGGGAGATCCCCAGGATCGTCACCGCCTCCCCCGACACCGAGGCCGCGGTCTCGGTGGCTCAGAGCCTGCGGGAGGCGGGACTCGTGGCCTTCGTATGCGGGGATTCCGAGCTTCGAGACCGCCCGGCCGCGTTCGTGGCGCACGCGGCGAGATCCGAGGAGGGAGAAGTCATCTTCCGGGACAGGCGCGGCGACGAGGTCAGGGTCAAGACCGCCGACGCATTCCTGATCATCAGGGGACAGAGGCGGAAGACCCGGCAGGAAAAGGCCCCGACCACGAAGCTGAAACTCAACGTCCCGGCGACGGTGCTGACGGGCGGCATCCCCATCTTGCGCCGGGTCACTCAAAAAACCGCCAAGGAATCGTTCCAGGCGGAAGGCTTCGTGAGGATCTTCGACAGGAAAACCTCTGATCCGCGCGTCGAGATGTTCGAGAACCATGTCGACTACGCCTTCCTGGGCCCCGAGTTGACCCCTTCCGCTCGCGGCGAACTTCAACGCCGTCGTCGCAAAACTCCGCAAGTGGTTCCCGGCGGCGATCTTCGATGACGGGCTGACCAGACATTTTAAAACCGATCTCCGTTCCGCGGGACCCGAAGAGGCGCTTGATATCACCTGCAAATTGATCTACTTATGCCACCTGGCCCGGGAACAACAGGGGACGCACAGGGTCGCCTGACTGGGGGAGGAGATGCGATCCATGAAGCTTTTTCCACGAGGAGCCGCGTCGGCGGCTGGATTGTTGCTGATCGTATGGAGCCACGTGTCGGCGGCCCAAGCCGGGCCAGCCGCCGCGGTGAACCCGTTCGATGAGGTCAAGCGCCTCGGCCGGGGCGTCAACATCCTCGGCTATGATCCGATCTGGGACAACTCCGAGGACGCGCGGTTCAAGGAGAAGCACTTCAAGCTCATCCATGAGGCCGGATTCCAATCCGTCCGCATCAATCTCCACGCCCTGCAGCGCATGGGCCCCGCGCCCGCCTACAAGCTCGACGAGAAGTGGCTCGCGACGCTCGACTGGGCCGTCAAGAACGCCCTGGCGAACGGCCTCATGGTCATCCTCGACCTCCACAACTACGAAGACGTCGCCGAAAACCCCGCCGCCTTCAAGCCCCGCCTCCTGGCTTTCTGGAGACCAGGTCGGCGAGCGCTTCAAGGACGCCCCGGACTCGGTCCTCTTCGAGGTCTTGAACGAGCCCAACGGCAAGCTGACTCCCGCCCTCTGGAAGGAGTGGCTGCCGGAGGCGCTGGCCGGCGATCCGCAGGACCAACCCCGGCCCGGACCGTCGTCGTCGGCCCTCCGGAGTGGAACGGCATCGACTTTCTCGACGCGCTCGCCCTGCCCGAGTCCGACCGGAACGATCATCGTCACCGTCCACTACTACGAGCCGATGCGGTTCACCCATCAGGGCGCGGACTGGGCGCCCGAGTTCGCCCGATCTCTCCGGCGTGACGTGGGGCAGCGAGGCCGAACAAAAGAAGGTCACGGACGACTTCGCCCGGGTCCAGAAGTGGTCGAAAGCCCATCGCCGCCCGATCTTCCTCGGCGAGTTCGGCGCCTACGACAAGGCCCCGATGGACTCCCGGGCCCGCTACACGGCGTTCGTCGCCCGGGCCGCGGAGTCGCTCGGCTGGGCCTGGGCCTACTGGCAGTTCGACTCCGATTTCATCGTCTACGACATCGGCAAGGACCGCTGGGTCGAGCCGATCCTCAAGGCTCTCGTTCCCGGCAAGTGACCGCGGTCCCGGGCAAATCTCGCCTTCGGCCGACGGCCGACCGGATCCCCGTCACGCGGGTCGATCATAGAGTTCCTTCTTGACGACCGCTAACCTCTTCCCTTCGACCCTGACTCCCTTGACATGGCCCCAGTTCATGGCCAGATAGACAGCGGCATGGTCGAGGTTTCCGAAGAGCCGCTTGAGGATCGACCAGGCGCTGTAGAACTTCTTCCTTGCTCCGATCTTTCCCACCATCAATTCATAAGGGGACATGTTCTTCGGCTGAAAGACGACGGTGCTATGGTCGTAATATTTCCAGTCGTCGGTGAGCAACCGGCCTTCCTCCCTCATTTTCCGGAAAGTCTCCGTCCCCGGGTAAGGCGTCAGGACGTTGAAGGCGACCGAATGGATCCTGTTCTTTATGAGAAATCTCACGGTCTCGTCAAAGACATCTTTCGTGTCATCTGTCAAAGCCGAAGATCATCGAGGCCAGGATGAAGATCCCGGCCTGGCGCACTTTCTTTAGCCCCATTTCCAGCCCCAGAACGGAGTTGAACGACTTCCGCAATGAGCCCATCTGGGCTTCCTTGACGCTCTCGAGTCCGACGAACAGACCTTTGCAGCCGCTCTCGGCAGCCAGCTTCAGAAGCTCCTCGTCCTTGACAAGCATCGAGATCGATGACTGCCCGACCCACGATATCCTGAGGGGTCTCAAGGCCGCGAAGAGCTCCTTGGCGTACGCGGGGTGCCCGATGATATTGTCGTCCAGGAACATGAAGTGCTTCGCGCCCGACTCCTGGATATCCCTGACGACATTCCCGACGGGGACATGGCGGATCTCTTTGCCGAAGAGGTCCGTGACGCAGCAGAAATCACAATGATACGGACAGCCGCGGGACGTCATGATCGGCACCAGACCGAAAAGATGCTGTTTCGTGATCTTGGCGAAATCCTTGGGCACGTACCTCGAAAGGTCGGGCCGGGGATTGTGATAAGTCCTCTTCAGGCGTCCGCTCTGATAGTCCTCGAGCAATTCGGCCCAGACGCCCTCGGCTTCACCGATGACGACGGCGTCGCCGTGGCGCAAGGCCTCGTCGGGAAGCAGCGTGGGATGCACGCCGCCCAGGACGACCGTCCTGCCTCTCTTCTTGAACTCCGCTGCGAGCCCATAGGCGCGGGAGGCGTTGGCCGTCATGCAGCTGATGCCGACAAGATCGCAGTCGTGTTCGAGGTCGATCTCCTCGGCTTCCTCATCGACCGTCGTGACCTGGTGCTCTTTGGGCGTCAGGCCTTGGAGGATGAACAGCGCAAGCTGCGGCATCAGCATTTGCTTGTTGGTTCTTTCGCCCGGATTGACCGACGGAGATACGAGCAAGATCTTCATCCGTCTTCTCTATTCGATCCACAATAGCATGACGACCCTGAATCCCGCCCCCAGCAGAACAATGGCCCGTTCCGACGGGGCCGGCCTAACGGAATTAGAATATCGCACCTGGGCCGGGAATAATCCACTGAATTTTCCCTTAACGGGAATTCACAAACGCCGCTCGAGGCGGGCGGTTAAGTCCGGCCCCGGGCGATGAGGCCCGTGTACCGTCGCGCGACCTTTTCCATAACTGCGTCCCACGGCGTGTAGAGGGTTTGGAAGGCGGCGCGGCCGGCCTTTTCGACCTCTTCGGGATGGGTCAGAAGGAACGCGATCTTCTCGGCATAGGCGTCGACGCGTTCCTCCGTGACGAAACCGTTCCTCGAATCCGTGATGACGTCCGCCCCCGTCGTTTTCTCGAGGATGACGGAAGGCACGCCGAAGGCGGCCGCCTCCCTCAAAACCATCGAGTACGTTTCGTTCGTGGAGGGGAACATGAAAAGGTCGGCCCGGGCATAGCAGAGCTCGAGCCGCCGGCGGTCCCGGATGAGGCCCAGGAATCTCACGTGGTCGGATACGCCCAGGTCCCGGGCCAACTTTTCGAGCTCCGGCCTGGCGTAGCCTTCGCCGACGAGGAACATCTTGAACGGGATCCCCATTCTCTTGACCTGGCCGAGGGCCCTGATCAGGAAGCCGAGGTTCTTTTCGCGCGAGAGAAACCCGACATAAAGCAGAACGTGGTCGGCGGCAGCCGTTCCCAGGACGCCGTTTCCGGCCATGGCGGCCGCTTCGGCGTCGCGGGGAGGCGTCGAGGTCCGTGCCGTGAGGGATGACCTCCGGCTCCCGGCTGTAGCCGTACGACTTGAGGATATCCCTCGTGGGCTTGCTCGAGACCCAGACGCTGTCCACGGACTCGTAATAGTCCACGACCTTCCCCACGATCATCCGGGTGGCTTTTCGGGAATGGAGGAGGCCGTCGACGAACTCGTGGATAGTGGAATGGAACGTGGCGACGATGGGGACCCCGTGCTTCCGCGCATAGCTCCGGGCGATCAGGCCGGCCGAGAAGGGGTTGTGGGAATGGACGAGACCCAATTCCAGGCCATGAAGCTCCTTGAGGAACGGCCGGTCGATCCATGGAAGCCCGATCCGGTAGGGATAGCGAAAGAACAGGGGCATCGAACGGTACCGAAGGACCGGGAAATCGCACCGGACCTCGGAGCCTCCCTGCGCTCCGGGGATATCGGGGACCACGGCATAACACTTGCCGAAGCCCTGATTGAGCCATCGGGCATAATTCCATATGACGAGGGCGACGCCGTCCATGAGCGGCGGGAACGAGTCGTTGAATTGTCCGATGGCGTATCCCACGGGTGTCCGCTTCAATGTCCTTGAACGGGCTTCGGGCCCGCCTGGGGGAGGACGATGATCCTCCAGGAAAAATAGCTGACCGGGCGCGCGGAGAGAGGGGCCCGCGTCCCGAGGAGGATCTTCTGCGGATTGCCCAGGGCGTCCAGAGGCAGCGCCACGACGAGCCTCGCGCTCTCTCTTCTGACCTCGATCGTCGCGTTGTCGAGCTTGCGGCCCTTCTCGAAAGCGACATGATCGCGAGCGGAGAACCTGATGCGCAGCTTGGGCATCCGGGCGAACGGGACGTCACGCCGATACCCGAAAGCCCGGAACGAGAAGTGGGCTTTTTCGATGTCGGACGGGGGAACGTCGACCGCGATCAGGAGCCGGTCCCCTTGGACCTGGACGTGGCGGGCTTCCGGATCGGCGCTCTCTCCTCCGACCGTCAGGTCGGGGAAATCCCCGAAGAGCTCATTTTCCCGGACGAACGCATCGAGGAACGGCGCCCCGGCTTCGTGCTGCGACTTGTGCCGCCTAAGCGCTTCGAGCTTGGTCTCCACTTCCCGTTCGTCGAGGGCCTCGGAAACCCAGCGGATGCCGTCCCGCAGGGCCGGCGCAGGATTCAGTTTCCACGATTCGTGCAGGCCTGAATGCTCCGGCCAGCCGCTGAAATGGACGAGGTAGGGGAACAACTCCGGCCCCTGGGCGTCCCCGTAGATGTCCCAGAGCGCGACGCGCGTGAAGACATAGAGGGAACGGTGGTCCGGATGATCGTCGGCGGGGTGGGAGAGGAAGATCTTGGTCGGCTTGAAATCCTGCAGGATGGACCGGAGGTCCCTGACGATATCGTCCCCCCTATAGGGAGCGCCGGGCCGGTAGGCGTCCGGGTACGGAACCTCCGTGGCCCGGCTCAGAGGGCCCACGGCGGGAGGCTGGCCGCTCCAGTGTTCGTACCAGATCGACTGCACGGCATGGTCCGGATAGCCCAGGAAGGTGATCTGGTCGGGACGGAGCCCGAGCTTGGCGGCGGCTTGACGAGCCTCTCCGTCCCTGACCAAACCCATCTTCTCTACGGCGTGAGAGCCGTAAACGAAGAACTTGCGGTAGATGAGGAAGGACCATTCATTGTCATCGCCGTAGGTCAGGAAGACGACTCGCACAGGCAGATTGAGGGCAACGGCTTTCTGGATGATGCCGCCGCATCCGAGCGTCTCGTCGTCGGGATGGGGTGCCAGGACGAGGATCCTCTCGCCAGGACAGGGGCAGACGCCTCGGTCGTCCCCGGCGGCCCTGAGGCGGGCGGCGCCGGCATGCACGAGACATGCACCCAGCGCAATGACGACGATATCCTTCAGGCTTCGGCTCTTCATGACGGTTCTCTGGTACGGTCTCAGATGATAACCTTCTCGACTCCTGCGGCGTTACCTTGGCTCCGTGTAATATAGCGGAGGCGCGAATCCCGGTCAAGAAACGGCGGGCCGAGACGAACCGCCTTCCCGCGCTGGGATGGGGCCGCGCGAAGGCGACGCGGCGGCCGGGCCCTTCCGGCACCGCCGGCGGCGGGGATTGCCCGCGGACCCCCGATAGTCTAAGATGAAAGCGATCATGAGCGTCCTCGGCCTGACCGCGGTCGTGCTGGCCGCCTCCCTCCTCGCCGGCCTCCTCGGCGCCCTGACCGGGCTCGGCGGCGGCGTCGTCATCGTGCCCTTCCTGACCCTGGCCCTCGGCGTCGACATCCGCTACGCCATCGGCGCCTCGCTCATCTCGGTCATCGCCACGTCCTCGGGCGCCGCCTCGGCCTATGTCAAGGAGGGCTTCAGCAACATCCGCGTCGGGATGTTCCTCGAGCTCGGCACGACCCTCGGCGCCATCGCCGGCGCGTTCCTGGCCGCCGTCGTCAGGCCTTCGGCGATCGCCGTCGTCTTCGGCCTCGTCCTCATCGGCAACATCGCCACATCCCTCGCCACCCGCGGCGAGGGGGCGCCCGGGCCCCCGGAGGCCCCGGACCGGCTGGCCGCGCGGCTCCGCATGGACGGCGAGTATCCGTCGCTGCATGGCCTCGTCCGCTATCACGTCAGGCGGGTGCCGGCGGGGCTCGGCCTGATGTCCGTCGCCGGCGCCCTCTCAGGGCTCCTCGGCATCGGCTCGGGGGCGCTCAAGGTCATCGCCATGGACAGGGTTATGAGAATGCCCTTCAAGGTCTCGACGGCGACGAGCAACTTCATGATCGGCGTCACCGCGGCGAGCAGCGCCGGCATCTATCTCCACCGCGGCTACATCGCCCCCGGCCTGACCATGCCGGTCATGCTGGGCGTGCTGGCCGGGTCCTTGATCGGGACGCGGGTGCTTTTCAGGACGCCGACGCGCCGGCTCCGCTGGCTCTTCGACGTGGTCATTTTCGCTCTCGGCGTGGAGATGATCTTCAATGGACTCACGGGACGGATCTGAGCCCCGGCCGCGGCGCGGCTGGACGGACGTCCAGGTGGACAGGTTCATCGGGAACCTGCTCCGCTTCGGGCTTCTCGTCTCGGCCGCGCTCGTCGCCGCCGGCGCGGCGATCTTCCTCGCCCGTCACGGGGGCGAGACGGCGGCTTACCGCGTCTTCCGCGGCGTGCCGCGGGATTACCGGGAAGTCGGCGGCATCCTCAAGGCCACGGCCGGCTTCCACGGCCGCGGCTTCATCATGGCGGGGCTCATCCTCCTCATCGCGACGCCGGTCGCCCGCGTCGTCTTTTCCGTCGTTGCCTTTCTCCGCGAGGGTGACCATGTCTACGTGGCCGTGACGGCCACGGTCCTGGCCATCTTGCTGTTCAGCGTCTTCTGGCTCGGGTTGCGCTGACGGCTTGATCCTGAAACACCGGGCTCGATCAGCGCTGGAGGGGCCGATCTTGCCTCATCCTCGCCTTCTGGATTCGGACCTTCTCCTTGATGGAGGCCATGCCCATTCCGCACTTGCTCAAAGAGAACAGGGCGAGGGCCAGGATGGGGACGTTGAGGAGGACATAGGAGACGATGGAGAACCCGGCCGCCGTGGTCTTGCCGACGCCGAGAAGGGTCAGGCCGACGACGCAAAAGAACTGATAGGTCCCGATGCCAGCAGGCGCGACGGGCACGGCCGTGCCGAAGAGGGTGATGAAGAAGACGGCGAATGCGACCCAGAACGAGATCTCGAGCCCGTAGGCCTTGGTTAAGAACCACAGGGCCGTGGCCTGCAACGTGAACATCAGGGCCGAGATCAGGAACGCGCCTAACGTCCAACGTTTCAAGCCGATGGACCGGAACCCGCCCCGCAGGCGCTCCAGGACGGAGACCAGCCTGCGTCCGAGCCGTCCCCGCCACACTCCTCCGGGGGCGGGCTTCGTGCCTTCCCGTATCTTCCTGGTCGAGAGGAAGACGACCAGGGCGGTCAGGACGAGGACGATTCCGCCGAAGATGTCGGCGGCGCGGTCGATGTCCCGGGGCAGCCGCACGGCGATGGCCGTGACGCCGATTCCGACCGCCAGCCAAACCGCGTCGAACAGGCGCTCGAGCGCGACCGAGGGGAGGACGGAGACGAGCGGCTTGGACATCCAGTTCGAAATGAAATAAGCCCGGGTGACCTCGCCGAAGCCCATGGGGACGATGTAGCCTACGCCCAGTCCGCAATAGACGGCCTGCGTCGTCCGCAGGAGGCGGACGGGTCCGAGCGGCGTAAGCAGAAGCTGCCAGCGATACCCCTGCCCGACAAAGCTCAGCATGTCGAGGACGACGGCCAGGACGGCCCAGTGCCAACGGAGGGCGGCGACGCTGCTCGCGAAATCCCTCCAATTCGCGTCGTGGAAGACCCAGGCCAGGCAGGCCAGGGCGAGCACGGAACCCAGGGCCGCCCTGAACGCTCCCGATTTGAAAATGTTCCGCATGGATGCCGGCATTCGCCGCTCGCCCCGCTGACGCCACTTTATCAGAGCCCGCGGCGGCTGTCCATTCTCCCGGACGCGGAGTTTCTATCCCGGCCTAGAGCTCGAAGCGGTAGGTGAACTTCAGCAGGAAGATGTTCTCGCCCGGTGCCCGGATGATGGCCCCGAGGTCGTCCCAGACGTCGTTCTCGCCGGTCAGGCTCGTATCGGCCCGGCTCTGCGTCCAG
The DNA here is from genome assembly GCA_963805045.1 of Candidatus Aminicenantota bacterium. Lineage (GTDB taxonomy): Bacteria > Acidobacteriota > Aminicenantia > Aminicenantales > Saccharicenantaceae > DATKJS01. The sequence continues at coordinate 10,319 of CAWDTC010000005.1, read as the reverse complement.
ACGACATAGAGCATCGACCCCGGCCGGTACTCCCAGCGGAGGACGACCGTGCCGCGCAGCGACCGCAGCCGGAAGTCGGGGTCGTGGAAGGTGAAGGACGGGGCGGGCCCGGCCGGGCCGTCCGGGTCGACCGTGTAGACCCCGTCCGCGGAGGAGATCGTCGAGCCGTCGTATTCCCCGAAATAATCGAAGTCGAAGGTGCGCGCCGCTTTCAGCTCCTTGAACCTGCGGTAATCCCCGGACCCGACGAACGGCTGGAAATAGGCCTGCAGGCTCAGCCGGGGCGTGAACGTCCAGTTCAGGCGGACCTCGACCGGCAGCGTCTTCTGGACGATGTCGGCGAGGATATAGCGCGTGCCGTAGGTTTCGACCTTGAGGGGGTCGACGACGCTCGTGACCCATTCGCCGTTCGAGTAGCGCCAGGTGTAGCTCGGCCCGACCGAGAGGCTGATGTTCGTCCGCGGCTTCCAGACGAGTCCCCCCGTGACCGTCCAATTGTAGCCGCCGCTCGGATGGGTCCGCAGCTGCCCGCTGACCTTGAGTACGAAAGGCTTGCGGTTGTCGCTGCCGGCCGTGGCGCCGTAGGTCGTGCCCGCGGGGTAATAGGCCAGAGGCCCGCCGCGCGTCAGCCAGTGGCTGAATTTCCCCGGCTGGTAATCGTAATGGAGCGAGGCCGTCCAGTAGTTCAGGAACTGGCCCGAGACGTCCGCGGCGATGTCCTCGTCGGTCCGGTTGCCGCCGAAGTCATAGTTCCGGTAATAGGTCGCCGTGGCGCTCCAGTGGCGGAAGGCCCGGTCCGGGTGGAAGGTCTGGTAGCCGGCGACGGCGTGGCCGTTGATGAGGTCGCCGCGGGTGTGGTAGCCGAGGTCGTTCGCCTCGAAGCCCGGGGACAGGGCCCCCAGGGCGGCGTTGAAGATGACGTTGCCTTTCTGCTTGTTGACGAAGACGCGGCCGGCCCAGCCGTCGAGGGAGGTCGCCGTCTCGTCGACGTGGACATAATCGATGTCGGGTCGCTGGAAGTAGTGGAGGGAGGAGCGCTGGAGCCTCGTCATGGCCGCCGGCGTGCCGCGGACATCCGTCGTCCCGGCCCAGCCCGAGACGACCCAGCCCTTGTCCCGGTCGAGGACGGTCCAGCCGTCGACGGCCAGGACCGTGGCGCTTCTCGCCAGGATGTCCTGGAGGGAGGAGCCGGCGCGGAGGTCGCGGAGGACGGAGGTGGCCATGAAGCCGAGCCCCTGGCGCCCGTCGCCGAATTCCTGCAGGCCCCGGAGCGACGCCGTAGTGGGTGAAGGGCTCGACCTCGGTCTCGGACCTCGTCCCGTCGATGTCGACCTCGGCGTATTCCCTCTGCGTCAGCGCCGAGACGGCGCCGAGGTTGAAGCCGCGGCCGACCTTCCCCGTGACCTTGGCCGCGCCCAGGATCGTCGTCCAGTCGGGCATGTCGACGAAGCCGGGCTCGGGAACGCTGCCTTGCGGCGCGCGCCCGATCCGCCGGCTGTAGAAGAGCTGCGGGTCGGTCCAGCCGTAGGACTTGTTGACGTTGAGGCCGCCTTCGCCGAAGTTGAAGATGCTCGAGCCCTCGACGAAGAAGGGCCGCTTTTCCGCGTAGTAGGTCTCCTGGTCGCTGATGTTGATGACGGCCGGGTCGACCTCGACCTGGCCGAAGTCGGGGTTGACCGTGGCGTCGAGGGTCAGGTTGCTCTGCAGGCCGGCCTTGAGGTCGAAGCCGGCGTTCCCGCCGAGGTCGCTCCCGGTCCGGAACGGGTTCCCGGCTTCCTTCGGGCTCGTCTCGGCCCGGCCCGCGGCATAGGGGGTGGCCTCGACCCGGCGGCCGCGGTCGATGTCCCGGACGCCGACGAGGTCGGCGAAGCGCGAGACCAGGCCGCTCTCCTCCTTGGGCTTCCAGGAATACCAGTCGGTCTCCTTTTTCCGCATGATGACGCGCTCGAAATTGACGGACCAGAGGTATCCGCCGCCCTTCGTGAACCGGAGCTGGTTGAACGGGATGCGCATCTCGAGCGACCAGCCTTCGCCGTCGACGCGGGCGGCGCTTTCCCAGACGCCGTCCCACGTCGTGTCCATGAACTCGTCGTTATAGAGCGTCCCGTCCATGATCGAGCCGGCCGGATTGACGGCGAAGAAGTAGCCGCTCCGCCGGTCGTGATAAGGGTCGATCCCGAAGTAGAACCAGTCCGAATCGACCTCGTCGTCGCGGCGTCCGAGCAGCCGGACGATGCCGTCCGGCCGCGAATCGCGGCAGCGGGCGGCGACGTAGAGGTTCTCGCGGTCGTAGGCGACCCAGACGGTCGTCGCCTCGGTCGCGGGCGCGCCGTCCGTCGGGTCCGACTGGATGAAGCCGCCGGATCCCGGCGTCTGCCAGACGTCTTCCGTCAGCCGGCCGTCGATCTTGATGGGAGAGGCCGTGCGGACGGCGGCGACCGTCCTGCCGGCGGCGGCCCGCGGGCCGGCCGCGGCCAGGGCCGCCGAGAGGACAAGGCCGGCGGCGGCGAGGGCGGCGCGGCGTCCGGCGTTTTCCATGAGGTCCGTTTTTATCCCTTCGCATCGGCGATGTCAACGGGCCGGGCGGGGCGCGAAGGCCGCTCGGCCGCGGGCGGCGGTCCCTGCTGTTGTCAAGAACCGCGAGCTCCGCTATGATTGGGGAGCCTCATGAGAAGCGTCTGGAAGTTCTTTTCCTCGGTCAGGCTGGCCATCGTCCTTCTCATCCTCCTCGCCGCGGCCTCGATCCTGGGAACGCTCATCCCCCAGGGCCTGCCTCCGGCCGCCATCGCCGCCCGGTACGGTCGCCTCTCCGGACTCCTCTCGGCCCTCCGGCTGACCGGCGTCTACCACTCGGCCTGGTTCCTGGCCCTGCTCCTCCTCTTCGCCGTCAATTCCGCCGTCTGCACGGCCACCCGCCTGCCGGCGAAATGGCGCCGGGCAGTGGCGCCGGAAGTCGGCGCGGACCCGGCCGGGCTCCAGGCCTCGAAGGTTCGCAGCCGCTTCGCGAAGAACGGGCCGGCCGACGGCGTCCGCGCCCGGCTCGAATCCCTTCTCGCCGCCCGCCGCTACCGCGTCCGCAGCGAAACGCGGGAAAAACGGACGTGTCTCCTGGCCCAGAAACGGCGCCTGGGCCTCTTCGGATCGGACGCGGTCCACCTCGGGCTGCTCATCATCATCTGCCGGCGGTATCGTCAGCGGGCTCGCGGGTGTCCGGGCCGAGCTTGAGCTCTCGGAAGGGCAGGCGGCCGGAGTTCCCGGGGCGGGCTTCGAGGTCCGCCTCGACCGCTTCGAGACGGAATACTATCCCCAAGGGATGGTCAAGGCCTGGAAGAGCACGGTCACGGTGCTCGACCGCGGCGCCGCCGTCCTGACGCGGACGATCCAGGTCAACAGGCCGCTGTCCTACAAGGGCTTCAACTTCTACCAGACGAGCTACGGCGCCGACTGGGAGAATCCGGTCCTCGAGATCGGCGTCCACAAGAAGGACGACCCCGCCTTCGACCGCACCGTGCGGCTGCGGGTGGGGGAGAGGGCGGCCGTCGACGACAGGGACGTCAGCCAGGTCTCCGTGGCCCGGTTCGTGCCCGACTTCGTCCTCGGCGAGGGGGGCCGGGTCGAATCGAGGTCCGGGGAGCCGAACAACCCGGCCGCCCAGGTCGAGGGCTGGAAGGACGGCGAGAAGGTCTTCTCCGGCTGGGTCTTCGCCAAGTACCCCGATTTCGAGCAGACGCACGCGGGCCGGCCCTCCGACCTGGCCTTCGTCCTGAAATCGTACCGGCGGCTCCGAGTTCTCGGTCCTCGAGGCGGCCCGCGACCCCGGCGTCGGGTTCGTCTGGGCCGGCTGCCTGCTCGTCACGGCCGGCCTCTTCCTGGTCTTCTACTTGGCCGCCGCGCGAGATCCGGGCCGTCCTCGAAGAGGGCCGGGACCGGACCGAAGTCACCGCCGCCGGCCACGCGGCCAAGAGCCGCGAGGTCTTCGAGGCCGAGTTCGGCGAGATCATGGAATCCCTCAGGAGGTCCGCATGACCGAAGCCACGCTCTTCACCTCCGCCTTCGTCCTCTATCTCCTGTCGGCGGCCTTCTACCTCGCGACGCTGTTCACGCGGAAGGAGAAGCCGGCCGGGCCGGCCCGGGCCCTGGCCTTCGCCGGGCTCGTCCTCCACTCCGCCGCCCTGCTCCTGCGGACGTTCCAGAGCGGGCACGCCCCGTTCACCAACATGTACGAGTCGCTCTCGTTCCTGTCCTGGGCCGTCGTCGCTGGCCTTTCTCGTCGTCGACCGCAAGGCCCGCGTCCCCCGGATCGGCCCCTACCTCATGCTCATCGTCGTCGGGCTGGTGGCCCTGGCCTCCTCGCCGCTCATGCCCAAGGACGCGACGCCCCTCGTGCCCGCCCTCCAGAGCTACTGGCTGTGGCTCCACGTGTCCGTGACGCTCGCTCGGCGAGGCCTTCTTCGCCGTGGCCTTCGTCGCGAGCCTCCTCTACCTCCGCGCCGACACGGAGGAAAAGCGCCAGAAGCTGGACTCCGTGAGCTACCGGTGCGTCGCCGTCGGCTTCCCGCTCTTCACCCTGGGCGGCCTCGTCTTCGGCATGGTCTGGGCCTACAAGGCCTGGGGGACCTACTGGAGCTGGGACCCGAAGGAGGTCTGGAGCCTCATCACCTGGATCGTCTTCGCCCTCTATCTCCACACCCGGATCGTCATGGGCTGGAAGGGGAAGCGGTCGGCCGTTATCGCCATCGTCGGCTTCCTGGCCGCCCTCTTCACCTATTTCGGCGTGAACTACCTGCTCTCCGGGCTCCACAGCTACGCCTGAGGACCGGCCTCCCGCCGGACCTTGCGCGCCGCTCCCCGCGGTTCACTTTCGCGCCGGCCGGGTGTAAGATAGTCCCGTCTCCGCGATCCGCCGGGCCGGGCCCGCGGCGCGGGAATATTTCCCTCCGGGAGTTGTAGGAACGATGGGAGCTCCGACGAAGCCGCCCGCGCATCCGGAGGATGCCGCGCTCGTCCGGAAAGCCCGAGAGGGAGACGTGGACGCTTTCGAGACCCTGGTCAGGACGTACCAGCAGCGGGTCTACGCCGTCTGCCGCCGCCTGACCGGAGCGCACCAATCGGCCGACGACCTCGCCCAGGAAACGTTCATCAAGGCCTATTTCGCCCTGGGCAGGTTCGACCCCCGCTGGCCCATCTATCCTTGGCTCAGGAGGATCGCCGTCAACGCGAGCCTCAACTACCTGAAGGTTCGGGGCCGGGAGAGGTCGCTCGACGAGGCGCCTCGGGCCGAGCGGCTGGCCGACCCGCGGCCCGCCGACAGCCGGCCCGAGGTCCGGCTCGAGCAGGCCGAGTTCGAGGCGAGGTTCGAACGGTCGATCGCCTCGCTTCCCGAGGAGCAAAGGAGCGTCTTCGTCTTGAAGTTCTACGAGGGCCTGAGCTACGAGGAGATCGCCCGGACGCTGGACGTGCCGGCCGGCACCGTCATGTCCCGGCTTGCCCGGGCCCGGCAGAAGCTCAAAGCACTCCTGGCGGATTCCCTGGAGAGGAGAGCTTGAGATGAGACACCGGAAAGTCCAGGAACTCCTCGGCGCCTACCACGACGGCGAGCTCGCCGGCCGCCGCCGCGCCGCCGTCGAGCGGCACGTCGCGGCCTGCCCGGAGTGCCGCCGCGACCTCCGGTTCCTCGAAGCCCTCGACGGGCTGCCGAGAACGTCCCCCTCCGTTCCGCGCGAGTCGGAATACTGGGCGTCCTTCTCCGGCCGGGTCCGGGAGGGGATCGCCCGCCGGCAGGCCGGGGCCCCCGCATCGAAGGTCGTGGAGGCCCCCATGTTCGACGACGTCTTTTTCCATCCGCAGAAGAATACCGGCACCAGGGCCGCCGTGTTCCCCCTCTCCCTCGCGGCCCACGTGATCATCGTCCTGCTCCTCATCATGCTTCCGCTGATGAAGACGGGCGAGCTGCCGAAGGTCGAGGTGTACAGCGCGTTCCTGGCGCCTCCGCCTCCTCCGCCGCCTCCTCCGCCGCCGCCGGCCAAGAAGAAGTCGTCGGTCAAGACGACGCGCATCAAGCCGGTCCAGACGCAGGCGGCGGTCGAGCCGGGCCGTCTCGTGGCGCCGGTCGAGATCCCGGACCAGATCGCCGAGGAGAAGCTCTCGGACATCGGGGTCGAGGGCGGGGTCGAAGGCGGCGTCGAGGGCGGCGTCGTCGGCGGCGTCCTCGGGGGCGTCGTGGGCGGCGTCCTGGGGGGTGTCGTGGGCGAGGTGGAAGCCCCGGTGCGGGCCATCGGCGAGATCAAGCCGCCGAAGCTCATCCGCCGCGTGGAGCCGGTCTACCCGGAGATCGCGCGGCAGGCGAGAGTGGGAGGCATCGTCATCATCGAGGCGACGACGGACATCTACGGCCGGGTGGCGTCGGTGAAGGTGCTGCGGTCGATCCCGTTGCTCGACCAGGCGGCCATCGACGCGGTGCGGCAGTGGGTGTACGAGCCGATGATCGTCAACGGCCGGCCCCGGTCCGTCATTTTCACCGTCACGGTCACGTTCGAGCTGAAATAGCGGGGTGGTTTTTTCCGCTTCCCCTCACCTCCGGCGGTGGGGAGCTATCCCCGGCGGAATCATCGCCGGGGGGGATTGCCCCCCGGACGCCCGGGCCCCATATTGATAACCTCAGGGACCAAGGGGATCGGGGACGGATAGGGAGGCCCTCTGAGGCGCAGGAACATGAATCCAGGAAAACGAACCCTGACCGGTGTCGCGCTCGTCCTGGCCGCGCTCTTTCTTTCGGCCCTGCCCGCCGTCCCCGACGGCAAGAAACTCCAGGTCGTCCAGGAACAGGCCGTCGTCCGCCTCGACGCCTCCGAGCAGAGCCCGGCCGTCGAGACCCTCGGCCGCGGCGCCGTCCTGTCGCTGGCGAGCGCCGTCAAGACCAAGTTCAACTGGTTCTACGTCTACTTCACTTCGCTCCAGTCCGGGAACACGCGGTCCGGCTACATCCACGAGTCCTGCGTCCGCAAGCTCTATCCCGACCTCAAGGTCATCGAGATCACGTCGGGCGACGAGATCCTGAACCCGGCCGAGCTCGAGATCGACCCCGCCTTCCAGCCGACCATGGCCTGGGGCACGAGCCGGTCGCAGATCCTCCGGAGCGAGGGCCGGCCCCAGAGCCTGGACGTTTCCGAAGGCCGCGAGGTCCTCATCTACCAGCAGGTCGTCATGAAGAAGAAATGCCGGGTCGAGTACATCCTCGAGCGGGGCCGGCTGGTTTGCGCCCGCCTCCACCTCCTCGAGAACTACGCGGACAAGGCCCGCTACATCGAGGATTACAACAAGGTCCGCGAGTTCCTGACCGCCCGCGTCGGCGCCCCGCGCGCCGACCGGACGGTCTGGCAGGACCGTTCCTACGAGCGGTTGAACGACTGCTGGGGCATCGCCCTGAGCCAGGGCCACGTCGAGTTCCTGTCGGAATGGGTCTTCAGCGACACCGAGGTCCGGCTGACCCTCGCCGGGGCCAATAACCACGTCGCCCTTGCCGCCGAGCTCAGCGACGTCAAGAGCCGGAAACCGACCTCCTAGCCAAGCCCTCCTTTCTGTTTTTTTCGCCCCTTCTCCCGCACCCCCCGGGGGAAGGGGCCTTTCTGTCTCAGCCGACGTCCTTCTGCGTGAAGCTGAGGCTGACCCGGTTCTTCCCCAGCCACTTGCTGTGGAGCACGAGCTGCTCCGTCCGCTTGACGAGGGCGTCGACCGTGTCGTAGCGCTGGACGATGCTGGCGCCGAGGGAGACGGTCGCGTTGAGCATGCCCGTCTCGGTCGTGATGTAGGACTCCGCGACGAGGAGGCGGAGCTTGTTGGCGACAATGTCGAGCCGGCTCTCGTCGATGTTGAGGAGGACGGCGAAGAACTCGTCCTGTCCCCAGCGACCGACGATGTCGAAGTAGCGGACGTTCTTGAGCAGGGTCCGGGCGACCGTCCTCAGGATCTTGCTGGCGTTGAAGCGGCCGTATTTCTCGAGGGTCTTGTTGAAGTTATCGACGTCGACGTAGACCAAGGCGAAGGGGACGCCGTACTTCTGGAACTCCTCCAGCCGGTCGCGGAGCGTCATGTCCAAGTAGGGCTTGGTGGCGACGCCGGTGTCCGTATCGAGGAGGCCCGTCTTCTCGAGCTCGGCGACGCTCAGGGGGAGCCGGATGCGGGGGGACGTGCCCACGAACGTCTCGACCGCCCCGATGACGGCCCCGTCCTCCTGGAAGACGGGCAGGATGCGGAGCGTCGCCGGGACGCGATAGCCGTCCTTGTGGCGGAGGTAGACGTCCAGGCTGCGGATCGTCCCGTCCCGGAGCGTCATTTCGACCGGGCACTTCTCCCGGCAGATGTTCACGCCCTCCCGGTCGACGTAGAGCGAGAGGTCCTCGTAGCACGGATTGCCCAGGATCTCGCCGCCCTCGAAGCCGGTCATCTGCTCCGCGGACTTGTTCCAGAAGACGATCTTCCGGGCGGGGGTCAGGCACGAGACGCCGTCCTGGACCTGGTTGAGGACGAGGTTGCAGAAGCCCTTCGTGGCGCCCTTGAAAAGCTCGAGGATGTTTTGCTCGGCCATGACGCATCTCTCTCCCGGCGGATGAGCTCCCGGGCCCCCGGCCCGGACGGTTACTTTTACCAGAAGACGCGGGGCGTGTCAAAAAAAGGCGCCCGGCCGGGCGTTGACACCCCGCTAACCTCGTGTTATCCTAGCCGCGCCGCCAGGGGGTGGCCATCATGGACAAGCTCCTCGGCCCGCGGCTCCGCAAGGCCCGCGAAGAGATCGACCTCAGCCAGGGGGCCTTCGCCAAGGCCCTGGGCCTGTCTTCGGAATACATCTCCCTCCTCGAAGCCGGGAAACGGACGCCGAGCTTCGAGACCCTGCGCAAGATCGCGGGCTACCTCAACAAGGACATCGGCTATTTCTTCGACGAGACTCGCGGCCGGCCTTCGAGGCCCTCCTCGCGCCGGGGGCCGTCGACGAGCGCGCCCGGCCGGGACATCCTGAAGTTCCGGGCCTTCGCCGAGCGCTACCTCGCGCTCGAGGAGGCGACAGGCCGCCGGCTCGACCTGGCCCCGGCATATTCCCACGTCTCGCCCGAACGCCTGGCCGACGAGGAGCGGCGCCGGCTGGGGCTCGGCAACGAGCCCATCCGGGACGTCTTCGCCCTGTGCGAGGCGAACGGCTGCCGGGTCGTCCGCCAGCCCTTCCCGGAGGAGGCGCGGATCGCCGGGGTCTTCGTCTTCGACGCCGAGCGCCGGGCGGCCTTCGCCGCGGTCAACGCCAACGAGGCGCCCGGGCTCCAGGCCGTCATCGCCGCCCACCTCTACGCGCACTACCTCAGGGACCGCGCCGAGAGCCCCATCGTCGACAACCCCGACGTCGTCGTCGAGGAGTACGTGTCGCTCTATCCCCCGCGCGAGCAGTTCGCCCAGACCTTCGCCTCCCGCTTCCTCGTGCCGCGCGCCAAGCTCCGGGACCTCATCGAGAAAGACTTCCGCTCGCGGAGCCTCGGCTACGAGGACATCCTCTACCTCAAGCGCTATTTCGGCGTCGGGACCCGGGTCCTGCTCCGGGCCCTCCGGAGCGAAGGGCTGCTCGCCGAGGCCAAGTTCGAGGAGTACTTCAAGCGGAACCCCGAGGACCGCGAGGCCGAGGTGTTCGGCGCGACATCGGGGCCAGAGGAGCGCCGGGGCCGGGCCCTGTTCCGCAAGGTGCGGGCCCGCGCCGTTCCGTCCGACCGGTTCCGGCTGCTGGCCGCCGAGGCCGAGGCCGCCGCCCGGACGAAGGCCGAAGCGCCGGCGGCGGAGGGCGGGCGGGGAGGGTCCGATGAATAGAATCCTCAAGGTCGTCCTCATCTTCCTGGCCGTGGACGCGGTCGGCGTCGGCCTCTATTTCGGCGTCAAGGCCCTCGGCGGCCGGTCCGCGAGCCCCCAGGACGAGTACGTCTGGACGACGGTCGACGCGGTCTACCAGCCGCGCAACGCCGTCGAGGAGTTCATCAAGGCCGACGCCGTCCAGAAAGGTCTCCTGCCCGTCCAGATCAAGGACTACGGCCGGAACGAGGCCGTCCTCAAGAAGTTCCACGGCGCCAGTATCGCCCGGGCCAACGAGGCCGTCCTGGACATGGCCTTCCGGGGCCTCCAGGACTGGATGCTCGTCGACCTCATGTACAAGAACGAGAAGCAGCGGACGTCCTGCGGACGATGCTCTACGTCGAGACCGGCGGCCAGTGGAAGGTCGGCGACAGCGGCCGCCTGATGAAGTGATGCCCATCCGGACCCTGAAGGCCGACATCCTCGTCATCGGCCTA
>CAWDTC010000004.1:0-18352 GCA_963805045.1 Candidatus Aminicenantota bacterium | reverse complement strand
AACCGGACGCCCGCCGAGCGGGGCGCGGCGGACGCCATGGACCTCTACGGGGTGGCTCGCCTCTTCGAGAGCGCGGGCGATGCGGCCCGGGCGGCGGCGCTCCTCGAGCAGGCCCTCGAGGGGCGGCTCACGGCCCTCGCCTCGCAAACGGCCAAGATGAAGCTCTCCCAGCACTTCAAGAAGAGCCGGGACTGGGAGAAGGCCGTTTCGCTCTGGCGGGAGATGAGCGCCGGTGACGAGGCGTTCTCGTTCCGCGAGCTCTCGATGTACTATGAGCACAAGGCCAAGAACTTCGAGGAGGCCATCCGCGCGGCCGAGGAGGGGCTGGCCGTCTCGATGGGGCGTCTGGCCGGCGAGCGAAAGGACTTCGAGAAGAGGATCGAGCGGCTGCGGGGGAAGATGCGAAGACAGGGAAGGGGCGTGATCAAATGAGAGCGATGGTCCTGACCGGTTTCAAGTCGGCCTCGGAGAGGCCTTTGGCCCTCCGGGAGGTCCCCGTCCCGCAGGCGGGCACGGGGGAGATCCTGATCAAGGTCGCGTTCTGCGGCGTCTGCCACACGGACCTCCACATCGCCGAGGGCGACCTCCCCGACGTCAAGTTGCCCCGCATCCCGGGCCACGAGGTCGTCGGGACGGTCGAGGCGCGGGGGGCGAAATCCCGGCGGTTCAAGCTCGGCGACAGGGTCGGCGCGGCCTGGCTCCATTCGGCGTGCGGGACCTGCCGGTTCTGCCGGAGCGGCCGCGAGAATCTCTGCGAGAGCGCCCGCTTCACCGGCTACCACACGAACGGCGGCTACGCCGAGTACATGGTCGTGCCGGAGAAGTTCGCCTACGCCGTCCCCCGGATCTTCAGCGACGAGGAGGCGGCCCCGCTCATGTGCGCGGGGATCGTCGGCTACCGGTCCCTCAAGCTCAGCGGCATCAAGCCCGGCGGGACGCTCGGTCTCTACGGGTTCGGGGCCTCGGCCCATGTCGCCATCCAGGTCGCCAGGCATTGGGGCTGCCGGGTCTTTGTCTTCACGAGGAGCGAGGAGCACCGGCGGCTGGCCAAGAAGCTCGGCGCTTCCTGGACGGGGCTGGCCCAGGAGGACCCGCGGACGAAGCTCGACAGCGCCATCATCTTCGCCCCGGCCGGGAATCTCTATCTCGACGCGCTGAGGGTCGTGGACAGGGGAGGGACGGTCGTTTCGGCCGGGCATCCACATGTCGCCCATCCCCGAGATGGACTACACCCGCTATCTCTATCACGAGCGGATCATGACGCAGCGTCGCCAACGCCACCCGGGCCGACGGGGAGGAACTGCTCAAGGTCGCCGCCGAGATCCCCATCCGGACGACGGTCCAGGTCTTCCAGCTCGAAGAGGCCAACGAGGCCCTGCGGCGTCTCCGGACCGGGAAGGTCACCGGCGCGGCGGTGCTCAGGATCGGCCGGCCCTGATTGAAAAAAGCGCGTTCTTGCGCTATATTATCCCCGCTCAAAAAGCCCCTGCGCGCCCGTAGCTCAGTTGGATAGAGCGTCTGACTACGAATCAGCAGGTCGGGTGTTCGAGTCACCCCGGGCGCGCTTCTTTTTCTCGACAGTCTAATCCCCATCGGGGCGCAGGCCTCGCCCTCCGTTCCGCCTTTCAGGACGGGAGACTAGAGCTTGAAGGAGACGCCGAGGGCCCAGAAGCCGGCTGTGCCATCGCGGTTGGAGGCGAATCCGAGTTTTAAAAAGACACCGGTGCTGGGGTTGAAAAAGTAGCGCGCCGCGCCGAAGGCCTTACCGCCGAGCAAGGTTCTGCCAGTCGAGCCGAATCCGAAGAAAATGGACGGGCCTGCTCCGGCATAAACGTCGAGGCTGCTGACATGGACATTGAAGTGATATTCGATGTCGGGGAACAGGGACAAACCGCCGGGGGATTTAAGATAGAAGGAAGCGTCCCCCCCGACCGCGATTTCCTTCGATAAGAAGTATTCGGCATTCGCACCCAGCGCGATTTTTCCATTGCTGCCTGCGGTCACACCGATCACCTCGGGAGAGAGATAAAAATCGCCCGCGTTGAACGCGACAGCGGCGGGCCCTTTCTGAGCCTCGGGCGCCTCAGTCGAAAAGGCCAATGGAGAAATAAACGCCAGGAAAAGAACCAGACACCATGTTTTCTTTGTGGTCATTGAACCCTCCAGTTTTATCTTTCAGTCCTTAAACCGCAGCTTCAGTCGTTTGGTTCCAATGGCTTCAAGTCCCATAAGAGAGGGAGGAGCTTATTGGAACTCCCGGGGGTTGTCAAGGATTTTCCTCTTGGGCGCGCCCGATCAATCGAATCGGCGATTATGGAAGTCGAGAGTCCATTGACTTCGGTCATGGGCCGTTGTATATCATGAGCGAGATTCCCAGGCGGGAGAAAGGGTTTCGGCCATGACGACGAACGATCTGCGCGATTCGCTTTCTCACCTGCACGACGAACTGAAAAAGGTCAAGCACGTCGACCGGACCTCCGGCGAGCTCCTCGACAAGCTCGGCCAGGACATCCGGCGGATCCTCGATAATACGGGTGACGTCCCGGAGGGCCACCACAAGAGCCTCCGGGCGAGTCTCGACAAGTCCGTGGGACATTTCGCCGTCACGCATCCCGCCCTGGCCTCGCTGATGATCCGCGTCATCAACATGCTGAGCGAGATGGGGATCTAGCCGCGCCGGACCTGACCGGGCCTTCCTTGACTTCTCCCGGGGGCGCCACTATACTGCCTTCAGTATGAGTCACGAAAGAACCCCCAAGCTCACGTTCGCGGTCTCGACCGCCCTGGCTTTCGTCCTGGCGTTCGCCGCCTGCAGCAAGAATAATACCGCCACGAGTCTGACGTGGGCAGCGGTCTCCGCGGGGGCGGCTCACACCGTGGCCATCAAGAGCGACGGCACGCTCTGGGCCTGGGGCTGGAACCTCTATGGGCAGCTCGGGAACGGGACGAACGTCGACAGCCTGACCCCGGTCAAAGTCGGGCCGGTCGCCGACTGGAAGTCCGTCGCCGCGGGCGCGTACCACACGGCCGCCATCAGGAAGACGGGCACGCTCTGGACCTGGGGCGACAACTTCGCCGGTGAGCTCGGCGACGGCACGAACCTGACGAGCTACGTCCCGGTTGAGGTCGGCTCCGAGACGGATTGGGCGGCGGTCGCGGCCGGCGATTCGTTCACCATCGCCGTCAAGACCGACGGCACGCTCTGGGCCTGGGGGCTGAACTCCTACGGCCAGCTCGGCGACGGGACGAACGACAACCACAACACCCCCGTTCAAGTTGGCACGGACGCGGATTGGCAATTTGTCTCCGCGAAGTACGGCACCGCCGCGGCCATCAAGACCGGCGGCACGCTCTGGATGTGGGGGTTGAACGCCCACGGTCAGCTCGCCGACGGGACGACGACGAACAGCAACTCGCCCCTCCCGGTCGGCACGGACGCGGACTGGAAAGAGGTCGCTGTCGGGCTCGGCCACGCGGTGGCCATCAAGACCGGCGGGACGCTCTGGGCTTGGGGCGTCAATACCTACGGCCAGCTCGGGAACGGCACGACAACCGACGTCGCGGCACCCGTCCAGATCGGCACGGACACGACCTGGGCCTCCGTCGCCGCCGGGCGCGACCATTCGATCGGCGTCAAGACCGTGGGTGCTCTTTACGCCTGGGGTTACAACGCCTACGGCCAGCTCGGCAACGGAACGTCGACGAACAGTGAAACGCCGATCCAGATCGGGACCGATACGACGTGGGCCACCGCGGCCGCCGGCGAGTCGCACGTGGCCGGCCTCAAAACGGACAACACCCTCTGGACGTGGGGACGGAACACCTACGGCCAGGTGGGGAACGGGACGACGACGGCGGCGAGCGCGCCCGTATCGATCTCGGCCGGCACGACCTGAACTTCCCCATAACCTCCGGGGCGCTCGCGCCTCGCCGAGGGCGGGGCGGCCCCCCGCCGGTTGACTCCCCGCGAATGTCGGTGCTATCCTTGTTGCATCCTCTCTCTAGCCTTGAAAACTGAAGATGTCCCGTGCGACAAAAGGGGAGTCGGCCATGAGATGGTTCACTCGAACGACCCTGTGCCTCCTCGTCCTCGCCGTCTCGGCCGGACCGTCGGCCGCGCCCCGCGCATCGGGGCCGCCGCCGTCCACCGTCCGCCCGGTCCCCCGGCTCCTGGCCGACCCCGGACGGATGCCGCTGGCCTTCATCGCGAACCGGGGGCAGGCCGATCCCCGCGTCGATTACTACGTCGCCGGCAGGGACGAAGCCCTCTTCTTCAATTCCGAAGGGGTCGCGATCGCTTTCCGGCACTGGGACCTGAGGCTCGATTTCGTCGATGCGAACACGGCCGTCCGGCCGAGGGGAGAGGAGAGGTCGGAGGCCGTCTTTTCGTATTTCCGGGGCCGCCCTGAGGATTGGCGGACCGGAGTGCCCGCCTACGGCCGCCTTGTCTACCGCGACCTTTGGCCGGGCATCGACCTCCTCTATTCCGGCACGGCCGATCGGCTCGAGTACGACCTCGTCGTCCGCCCGGGCGCCGACCCCTCCCGCATCCGCTTCGCTTACCGGGGTGCTTCGGCCGTTTCTGTCGACACGGAGGGACGGCTCTGCGTCGAGACTCCCGCCGGCGGATTACGCGACGAGAAACCCATCGCCTATCAGGTCCGCGGCGGCGAGCGGGTCGCCGTACCGGCCGCCTTCCGGCTCGAAGACGGCGGGCGGACCGGCGAGCGTCGCCGGGCGCCGGCAGGCTCCGCGCCGGCCCTCCCGCGCCTACGGCTTCGAGGTCGGTGATTACGACCGCTCCCTGCCGCTCGTCCTGGACCCGGCGACGGTCGTCTACTGCGGCTATCTCGGCAGCTCGACCGACGATCGCGGCGCCGCCATCGCGGTCGACGCATCCGGCAACGCCTATATCACCGGGTCGGCCGGATACTACGACTTCCCCGCGACCGTCGGCCCCGACCTGACCTTCAACAGCACCTCGGGCGGCACGGACGCCTTCGTGGCCAAGGTCAACGCCGCGGGCACGGGCTTCGCCTATTGCGGGTTCATCGGCGGCAGCGCGGACGACGCCGGGACCGGCATCGCCGTCGACGCCTCCGGAAACGCCTACGTCACGGGCTGGACGACCTCGCAGGACTTTCCCGGCCGTCGTCGGACCGGGCTCTCCGCCCACGGCAACATCACCCAGTACAGCGACGCCTTCGTGGCCAAGGTCAACGCCGACGGGACAGTCGCTCGTTTACTCCGGCTTTGTCGGCGGGACGGCCGCCGACCAGGCCAGCGGCATCGCCGTCGACGCTTCGGGGAACGCCTACGTCGCCGGCTGGACCGAATCCGGCCGACCTCGCCGTCACGGGCGGCCCCGACCTCTCCTCGAACGGGGGCCGGGACGCCTTCGTGGCCAAGGTCAACGCCGCCGGCACCGGGCTCGTCTACTGCCGGCTATCATCGGCGGCAGCGCGGACGACGCCGCGACCGCGATCGCCGTCGACGGCTCGGGGAACGCCTACGTCACGGGGTACACGGACTCCTACCCGACGGAGCATTTCCCGGTCGCCGTGGGCCCCGTCCTGACCTACGGCGGCGCCCAGGACGCCTTCGTGGCCAAGGTCAACGCGGCCGGCACGGCCCTCGTCTACTGCGGCTATATCGGCGGCACGGGCGTCGACATCGGGAACGGGATCGCCGTCGACGCCTCCGGAAACGCCTATGTCGCGGGGACGTCCGATTCCCGCTTCCAGTTCCCGGTCAAGGTCGGGCCCGACCTCGTCCACCACGACGGGAACGACGCCTTCGTGGCCAAGGTCAGCGCCTCCGGCGCGGCGTTCGTCTATTGCGGCTTCATCGGCGGCTCGGGGGACGACCTGGGGAACGCGATCGCCGTGGACGCCGCGGGCATCGCCTATGTCGCCGGCGCCACGGATTCCGCCGTCCGATTTCCCGGTCGACCGGCGGACCGTATCTCATCGAGGCCGGGGCCAAGGACGCCTTCGTCGCCACGGTCAGCGTCGACGGGCGACCGTCTGCTCTACAACGGCTTCCTCGGCGGCTCGCTCGACGACGAGGCGGCGGGCATCGCCGCGGACGGGGCGGGGAACGTCTACGTCACGGGCACCACCCATTCGGCGAACTTCCCGGTCGCCGTGGGCCCCCTCCTGACCCCCGGCGGCGGGCTCTGCGGGCGCCTCCGACGACGCCTTCGTCGCCCGCATCAGCGAGCCCCTGCCGCCGGCGGCGCCGTCGAACCTCCATGCGACGTCGGTGACGGCGGTCGAGGTCGACCTCGCCTGGACCGACCGCTCCACGGACGAAACCGGCTTCAAGGTCGAGCGCAAGACGGGCGCCTCCGGGACCTGGGCCGAGATCGGCACCGTCGGCGCGAGCGTCACGGCCTTCCCGGACACCGGCCTGAACGAGGGGACGACCTACGTCTACAGGGTCCGGGCCTACCAACGCGGTCGGGGACTCGGCCTATTCGAACGAGCTTTCCGTCCTGACCCGGCCGGCTCGCGCCGACGGACCTCGCGGCGACCGTCGTCAACGAGCGGCGCGTCAACCTCTCCTGGACCGACCATTCGGCATCGGAGACCGGCTTCCGGGTCGAGCGCCGCGTCGGCGCGGGCGACCCCTGGGCCGCCGTCGCGACCCTGGCGGCCAACGTCACGGCCTGCGCCGATACGACCGTCGTCGAGTCCACGACCTATTCTTACCGGGTGCTGGCCTTCAATGCCGGCGGAGATTCCGCGCCCTCGAACACGGCCACGGCGACGACGCCGGCCCTGTCCATTCCGGTGGCGCCGGCCGGGCTCCAGGCGGCGGCCCTGTCCGCGACGAGCGCCCGTCTGACCTGGACCGACAATTCCTACAACGAGGACGCCTTCCTGGTCGAGCGCAAGACGGGTGCCGCGGGCGTCTGGGCCCAGATCGGCACGGCCGCCGGCGGACGCCACGGCGTTCACTGACAGCGGCCTCGCGGAAAGTACGCTGTACTATTACCGGGTCCGCGCCTCCAACGACGCCGGCGCCTCCGGCGTATTCGAACGAGGCCGCGGTCACGACGCCGGCCAACCAGCCGCTCCTGCGCGTGCCGGTAGCGGCCATCGCCTTCGGCGCCGTCAACGAATGCTCGCTCCAGGACCTGACCACGGTCCTCCATAACGACGGGGGGGCGCCGCTCACCGTGACCTCGATCGCCTTCGCCTCGGGCTCGACGGACTTCACGTACCGGGGCCCGGCGACGCCGTTCAGCGTCCCGGCCATGGGCTCCTCGGCCGTCACGGTCCGGTTCGCGCCGCTCGCGACCGGGGCCGCATCGGCCTCCTTCGCGGTGAATTCGAACGACCCGTCGAACCCGAGCGTCGCCTTCAATGCCGCGGGCAGCGGATTCGTGCCGACGATCGGGCTCTCGCTCCAGGTCCAGCGCCAAGTCGAGAGGGCCTGGATCATCCGCAGGGACTACGCCCGGATCACGATCACGGTCACCAAGTCCGCGCCCTTCAACGTCACAACGTACCGGCTCTCGCGGCGCGCGGGGACGGGCGACTACCAGGCCATCAAGGACTTCACCGAAGCCAACCTCCCGTCCGGCACGGTGACCTACGTCGACATGTTCCCCGTTTCGGGGGCGAGCTACACGTACAAGGTCGACGCGCTGAACTGTTCCGGCGCCGTCCTGGCGACCTCGGCCGAGGGCGCGGCGGCCCCGCCGGCTCAGGCGCCGGCCAGGCGTGAGACACGGATCGTGAAGAGGTGACGGCCATGCGCGCGAACATGAAACGACGGGCGATCCTCATCATCGGGGTCCTGGCGCTCGCGGCGGGGTCGCTCCCGGCCGCCGATCACGCCTTCGTTTCGGCGGGGATGAGCTATCTCCAGCCCGCCGATTCGGGCTACAAGGACGTCTACGGCAGCCAGGTCTTCACCCCCGAATTCCAGGTCGGGGCGCGGCTATATCGGGGCCTCTACCTCGTGGGCGGGTTCGGCACGTTCACCAAGAACGGCGAGACGCCGGACCTCCACCTCCCGGCCAAGTCGACCCAGAGCTTCTTCACCGCCGGGCTGGCCTACATTGCCACGGTCTCGGGGAGGCTGAAGGTCAAGGTCGAGGCCGGGGCGGCCGACATGAAGTACAAGGAGGAGGCGATGGAGACGTCCGTCTCCGGATCGAAGCTCGGCTTCGAGGCCGGGATGGGCTTCCTCGTCATGGCCAAGGTCCTCTTCGCCGGCGTGAACCTCGGCTACATCACGGCCTCGGATACGGTCGGCGACGTCAAGATCAAGCTCGGCGGGGCGCGAGCCTCCCTGTGCCTTGGCGTGAGGTTCTAGGCCGCGACGCGGCCGGACAAGAGAGGGATGTCATGAAAAGATGCCTGAAGGCCTTCGTGCTCGCGGCCCTCCTGGCCGCTCCGGCTCGCCTTTTCGTCCAGGAGCTCCATCTCGACGTGCCCTATGTCCCGACACGGCCCGAGGTCGTGGCCAAGATGCTCCAGATGGCCCACGTCGGGAAGGACGACGTCCTCTACGACCTCGGCTGCGGCGACGGCCGGATCGTCGTCACGGCGGCCAAGCTCTACGGGACGCACGGCACCGGCGTCGATATCAACCCCGAGAGGATCAAGGAAAGCCGGGAGAACGCGGCGCGGGAAGGGGTGACGCCGCTCGTCAGCTTCCTCCAGCAGGACCTCTTCCTGACGGACTTCCGGGGGGCCACGGTGGTCACGCTCTACCTCCTGAGCTCCGTCAACCTGCGGCTGAGGCCGATCCTCTTCGAACAGCTGCGGCCGGGGACGCGCGTCGTGTCGCACGATTTCGCCATGGACACGTGGAAGTCCGACGAATCGGCCGTAGTCGAGACCGACGGCATGAGCCACGACGTCTATCTGTGGGTCATTCCCGCCAATGTCTCGGGCTCCTGGGGCTGGACCTGGCCCGAGGGCGGGCGGCTCGACGCCTGCCGCTTCGACTTCGACCAGCATTTCCAAAGGGTCACCGGACGCCTCGACGTCGGCGGCACGGACCTGCCGCTCATCGACCTGACGGTCTCCGGGGACCAGGTCGGCTTCTCGGTCGACCGGGACGAGAACGGCAAGAGGAGCCACGTCATCTTCAGGGCCAGGGCGGAGAGGGACACGCTCGTCGGAACGATGGTCGTGCAGAGCGGGGGCAAGGCCGCCGAGAAGCCGTGGAAGGCCGTGCGCAACCCGGCCACCCGGAAGCCCATCGACTCGGACGGGCCGATGCTCTATTGACGGCCCCGCGGCTATCGTGCGACCCTGACCCAACGCCCCGTCCGGTGGGACTCGATGCCCGCGGCGAGGGCGCACATGGCCTCGTGCCCGGTCCGGAAATCGGGGAAGCGGGCCTCGAACGGCCGGCCGGCCCGCTTGGCCTCGAGCGCCTCGTAATAATCCCGGAAGAGATTCGTCACGGCGTCGTGGTATCCCATGGGGTGGCCGGTCGGCAGGGTGTCGTACTTTCCCGTCCCCGCGACCTGGAGCGCCGAGGATTCGTAGAACGTCTCGTTCCCTTTCTCGCGGTGGCCGATCCAGAGGTCGTTCGGATGGACGTGGCTCCAGGCGTAGGATTCCTTCGAGCCGAAGAGCCTGAGCTCGAGGTCGACCTTGTGGCCGGCCGCGACCTGGCAGGTCGTGAAGCTGCCGCTGGCCCCGTTGTCGAGGCGGAGGAAGAGCGAGGCGTAGTCCTCGACGCCGATGTCCACGACTTCGGTCTCGCCGCCGACCTGGGTGCTGAAGGCCAGGACGTCGGCCTTGGGTTTCTTGCGCTTCGGGATGCAGGTGTGGAAGTCGGCCATGACGTCCGTGATCTTCCGGCCGGTGACGAACTGGACGAGGTCCGTGAAGTGGCTGCCGAGGTCGCCCAGGACGTTCGCAGCGCCGGCGATCGAGGGGTCGAGGCGCCAGGAATAGTCCGTGTCGTAGAAGAGCCAGTCCTGCAGGAAATGGCCCATGAAGGCCCGGACCTCGCCGAGGTCGCCCCGCCGGACGCGGGCCGCGGCCTCCTGGACGACCGGGTAGTAGCGGTAGCAGAAATTGATGCCCGTCAGCGTCTTGTGCTTCTCGGCCAGGCGGACGAGCTCGGCCGACTCGGCGGCGGTGAGCGAGAGCGGCTTCTCGGACAGGACGTCCTTGCCGGCCTCGACGGCCCGCTTGTTGAGGGCGAAATGGGCGTTGTTCGGGGCGCAGTTGTGGACGACCTCGATGTCGCGGTCGTCGATGAGCGCCTCGCCGCTCGCGTAGACCTTGGGGACGCCGAGCCGCTCCGCCGTCGCCCGGCCCAGCTTCTCGTTGCTGTCCGCCAGGGCCACGACCTCGGCCCCGAAGACGCGGCGCAGCATCTCGATGTGGACCGTGCCGATGTAGCCCGTGCCGATGACGCCGACCTTGAACTTCTTCATGATTCCCTCCTCGATCCGCTTTTCATTCGGTCAAGCCGGCGACGAAGCCGGACGCCCAGGCCCAGGCCAGGTTGAAGCCGCCCCGCGGCCCCTGGACGTCGAGGATCTCGCCGGCGAAATAAAGCCCCTTGGTGAATATCGAGCCGAGGGTCCGCGGCTCAGCCTCGCGGGCGTCGACGCCGCCCGAGGTGAACTCGGCCTCGTTCCAGCCCCGCGTCCCGTAGACGGCGAACCGCTTCTCTTTGAGGGCCGCGGCCAGCCCCGCGGCCGCCTCGGCCGGGTCGCGGACCGACGCGGGGAGCAGGGCGGGAAGGACGGAGGCGAAGCGGTCGGGAAGGATGCCCGCGGCCAGCTCCGCGGCCGGCCAGCCGTCCCGCATCCGCCGGTGGAGGCGCGACGAGAGGGCGTGGCGGGCGAGGAACGGGACGAGGTCGAGGACGAGCGCGGCGCTCGTCAGGCCGTCGCGGTTGAGGGCGACCGAGAGTCCCTCGCTCACGTCGAGGACGGCCGTGCCCGACAAGCCGTATTGGGTGAAGAGGACCTCGCCATCGGCCGATCCGGCGGGCTTGCCCTCGACGAGCGCCGTGGCCTTGGCGCGCGTCCTGACCCCCTGGAGGAGATGGCACATCCGGTCCTTGACGAGGACGGGTACGGCGCTCGGGACGGGCGGGACGAGGTGGTGGCCGAAGGCCTGCGCCAGCCGGTAGGCGCTGCCGTTCGAGCCGAGTGCGGGGTAGGCCTTGCCGCCTCCGGCAAGGATAACCGCGGCGCTCTCGACACGCCGGCCGTCGCCCGAGACGACCGAGAAGGACGCGTCCGCCTTGCGGACCTCGACCGCCTCGAAGCCGAGCTCCGCCGCGACGCCGAGGCGGCGGGCCTCCCGCTCGAGGAGCCCGAGGACCGAGGCGGCCTGGCCCGTGACGGGGAAGACCCGGCCTTCCTCGTCGTAGGTTTCGAGCCCCAAGCCATGGAAGAAAGACAGGATGTCGTCCTTCCCGAAGCGGTCGAGGACCGAGGCGACGACGTTCCGGCTAGTCGTGGTGAAGGCGGCGGGGGAGAGGCCCTCGTTCGAAGGTTGCAGCGGCCGCCGCCCGTGGCCAGGATCTTCTTGCCCAGACGGGGCATGCGGTCGCACACGACGACGGACTTCCCCCGGCGGGCGGCGCTGATCGCGGCGACGAGGCCGGCCGCCCCGCCGCCGACGACGGCGACATCGGATCGCTTCGACATGCGACAAGCTTAACCGATTCGGGCGGCGCGCGTCAAAGAGGAGCGCGCCGCCCGTCAGGCGCGGGGAGGGATAAAAAAAGGGCGCTCCGCCCCGCGCGAGGCAGAGCGCCCCGGCTCATCCGTCGGTCCGGAAGGCCGGGCGGCCTTCCGGGTTCGTTCGAGGTCCGCGTCTTAGAAGCCGATGCCGACGAGGACCATCAGGCAGCGGTTCTTGACCCAGTAGCCGGCCTCGGCGTTCTTGGCGATGTTGGCCAGGCCGAGGTTGTAGCGGACTTCCGCCGAGAGCTTGACCACGGCCAGCTTGAAGTCGATGCCGCCGCCGAAGGCGACGCCGTAGTCGGTCGACTTGACCTGGTCCTTGATGTCCGTCGACTCGGTGACGCCGCTGATGTAGGACACGCCCTTGGCCGCGAGGAGATAGGAGCCGTAAGGCCCGCCGTAGATCATCGGGCTGATGGGGCCGGGCAGGACGTTGACCTTGAGGAGCAGGGGGACCTGGATGTAATCCAGGCGGTCCTCCATCCAGTCGGGCGTCTCTTCCATCCGGGCGCCCATGCGGACATAGAGGATCTCCGGCTGGATCGAGAAGAGCCCGAGGCCGATCCCGAAGTAGACCCCGCCCATCGGCGTAGTTGAGTGTCGTCAGCGGGGGCGCCTCGGTCGAGGACCGAGAAGGCGAGGGTCGGCCAGGCCAGACCGCCCTTGACGCCGACGCCGGCAGCGGCCGGCTGCGTCAAGAGAGCCGTCACGAACAGAACGGCGAGAGAAGCGATGAAAAACTTTTTCAAAACAGCCTCCTTGATTCGGATGGGAAAGATGTCACTCCTTCCGTTCGCTCCCAGTTTAGGCCGCCCCGAGGGCAAGGCAATCGTCCGCCCCGGTGATTTCGAGGGGGGAAAATGCGGCGCTTTTCTCACCCCCGACGATGACGTCGAAGGAGGGACCTCCGCGGCGCCGGCCGCACGGGCCCCGGATCGGGCGTGTTGACCGGCCCTTTTTCGATGTGCTATAAGCGCGAGAGAGGGTCATGAGCCTTTCCGTCCTGGGGGAGCTGGTCATCATCCTGGCCGCCTCCGTCCTCGTCATCTTCGTCTCCCACAAGCTCAAGCTGCCGCCCGTCGTCGGCTTCCTGCTGACCGGGATCCTCATCGGCCCGGGCGGATTCTCGCTCGTCAAGGACCTGCGCACGGTCGACGTCCTGGCCGAGGTCGGCGTCGTCATGCTCCTCTTCCTCGTCGGGCTCGAATTCACCCTGGACCGGCTGAAGCGGATCCAGAGGAACTTCTGGGTCGGAGGCGGGCTCCAGGTCGTCCTGACCACGGCCGCCTCGGTCGTCGTCCTGTCCCTCCTCCGCATCCCCGTCAAGGAGGCGGTCTTCTACGGCTTCCTCGTCTCGCTGAGCAGCACGGCCGTCGTCCTCAAGATCCTCTCCGACCGGGGCGAGAACGACTCGCCCCAGGGGCGGATCGCCCTCGGCATCCTCATCTTCCAGGACCTGGCCGTGGTGCCGATGGTCGCCCTGGTGCCCGTGCTGGCCAACGTCCGCGTCGCCTCGCCCGGGGCCATCCTGGCCCGCTTCCTGCTCGGCGGGGCGGCCATCGGGGCCGTCTTCGTCGTGGCCCGCTTCCTCATGCCCCGGGTCCTCCACCTCGTCGTCCGGACGCGCGTCCGCGAGGTCTTCCTCATCGCCTCGCTCTTCATCTGCCTCGGCATGGCCCTGCTGACCTCGTCCCTCGGGCTGTCGCTCGCCCTGGGCGCGTTCCTGGCCGGCGTCGTCATCTCGGAGTCGGCCTACAGCCATCAGGTCGTCTCCGACATCCTGCCTTTCCGGGACGTCTTCAACAGCATCTTCTTCATCTCGGTCGGCATGCTCCTCAACGTCGGTGACGCCTGGCATTCCCGGGCCGTGGTGGCCGGCCTGGTCCTGTCGATCCTCGTCCTCAAGACGCTCGTCGTCGGCCTGACCGTCCGCCTCCTCGGCTTCGGCTCCAGGATCGCCTGGCTGACCGGCCTGGCCCTGGCCCAGGTCGGGGAATTCTCCTTCGTCCTGGCCGGCGTCGGCCGGGCCAACGGGCTCCTCCCGAGCGACGTCTTCCAGGTCTTCCTGGCTTCGTCCATCCTGACCATCATGGCCACACCGTTCCTCATCCAGGTCTCGCCGGCCTTCGCCTCGAACGCGCCAGGGCCCTTGCGCTGGAAGGGCCGGGCGCCGGGGGCGGGCGAGGCGTCCGGGCGGAGGCCCGAGGACCACGTCATCATCGCCGGCTACGGCCTGAACGGCCGCAACCTGGCGCATGTCCTGGCCGAGGCGGGGGTCGGCTACGTCGTCGTCGACCTCAACCCGGAGGCCTTCAAGGTCGCGGCCGAGCGCGGCGACCCCCTCGTCTTCGGCGACGTCTCGAGCCGGACGATCCTGCGCGAGGCGGGGGTCGAGCGGGCCCGGGCGGTCGTCTTCGCCATCAGCGACCCGGCCACGACCCGGCGGGGCGTGCGCGCGGCCCGGGAGATGGCTGCCGGCGTCTTCATCATCGTCCGCACCCGCTACGCCTCGGAGATCGACGAGCTCTACGCGCTCGGCGCCGACGACGTCATCCCCGAGGAGTTCGAGACCTCGGTCGAGATCTTCACCCGCGTCCTCGAACGGTTCCACATCCCCCGGAACATCATCGACGCCCAGGTCAAGGTCATCCGCGGCGAGTGCTACGGTGTCCTCCGCGGCACGTGCGAGGCCATCCGGCCGTCCATGGACAGGATCGCCGACATCCTCGCCGCCGGCACGGCGGAATCCTACTACGTCGGGAAGGACAGCTGGCCGGCCGGCCTGACCCTGGGCGGAATCGACCTCCGGAGCCGGACGGGGGCGACGGTCATCGCCGTCGTGCGGGGCGACGAGTCGTTCTCGAGCCCGGGCGCGGAATTCTCGGTCGAGCCGGGGGACACGCTCGTCCTCGTCGCCAGCCACAGGGACATGGACCGGGCCTTCCAGTACCTGGGCTCGGGCCGGGCGGAGGGCGGGCCCGGGGAGGGGGAAGAGAGAGGCTGACCATGGACTTCCGGCTCCAGCCGTCCTGGCTCCTTGTCGGGCCTACCGGCGCCGGCAAGACCCCGCTCGGGCGGCTGATGGGCGAGAAGGGCCTGGCCGGGCGGCGGTGCGTCCACTTCGACTTCGGGGCGGAGCTCCGTGCCGTGGGCGCGGCCGGGGGCGGAGCGGACCTCTCCGCGGACGAGGTCGAGGTCGTCCGGCGTTCTCTCGCGACCGGCGCCCTGCTCGAGGACGACGAGTTCCCGATCGCCCTCAAGGTCCTGCGGAGCTTCGTCCGGCGGACCGGCCTCTCCGAGGGCGACAGGCTCGTCCTCAACGGCTTGCCCCGCCACGTC
This sequence comes from Candidatus Aminicenantota bacterium, assembly GCA_963805045.1. GTDB lineage: Bacteria > Acidobacteriota > Aminicenantia > Aminicenantales > Saccharicenantaceae > DATKJS01. Next base: position 3,327 of record CAWDTC010000004.1, on the reverse strand, counting down.
GGCCAGGCGCGGATGATGGAAGACGTCGTCCGGGTCGAGACGGTCGTCTGCCTCGAAGCGACGCCCGAGGTGCTGCGCGACAGGATCGCCCTCGACACGGGCGGCGACCGGGTCGGCCGGGCGGACGACGAGCTCCACGCCATCCGCCGCAAGCTCGTCATCTTCCGGATGCGGACCCTGCCCCTCGTCGACTACTACGACGGGCGCGAAGTGCCGGTCCTCCGCCTGACCGTGGGCGCGCGGACGACGGCCGATGAGATGTACGCCGCGGTACTCGGCCTGATCGCCGGGTCCAAGTCCCCATGAACGGAGCTTCGCCATGAAAAGAAACCTCCTGGCGGCCGTCCTGCTGGCCGCCGTGACGGCCGTTCTCGCGGCCCCGTCGCCGGCGGGCGCGGACCGGCCCCGCAGGTTCGACACCGTCCTTTACGGCGCCTCGTACTATTGGGAGTACATGCCCACCGAGCGGCTCGAGAAGGACGTGGCGCTCATGGAGAAGGCCGGGATCAACTTCCTGAGGGTCGGGGAGTCGAGCTGGGGTGTCCTCGAGCCGGCCGACGGCGTCTTCGATTTCGGCTGGCTGCGGCGCGTCCTCGACCGCGTCGAGCGCGCCGGCATCAAGGTCATCCTGGGCACGCCGACCTATTCCATCCCGGCCTGGCTCTACCGCGAGCACCCCGAGATCCAGGTCAAGCAGATGAACCAGCCGCGCTATACCTACGGCCTCCGCCAGATGACGGACATGACCCACCCGGTTTACCGGAGGTACGCCGAGCGGATCATCCGCAGGCTCGTGGCCGAATTCCGGGACCACCCGGCCGTCATCGGCTACCAGCTCGACAACGAGAGCCATCCCTCCGGCACGGCCGACGCGCGCGTCCAGGCCGCCTTCCGCGAGCGCCTGCGGCGGAAGTTCGGAACACCCGAGACGCTCGACAAGGCCTGGGGCCTGAATTACTGGGGCCAGAGGATCGCGAGCTTCGACGACCTGCCGCCGCGCGAGGGGGCCCTCAACCCGGGCTACAAGCTCGAGTGGGAGCGCTTCGAGCAGGATATCGCGGCGGATTTCCTGGCCTGGCAGGCGAAGATCGTCCGGGAGCTCAAGCGGCCCGACCAGTTTGTCACTCACGACTTCGTCGGCGGCTTCCCGGGCGACGTCGACCCTGCCGAGGTCGCCGCCTCGCTCGACCTCCCGGCCGTCAATGTCTACATGGACCTCCAGGATGAGATGGACGGCCAGTTCATCGCCTACTGCGGGGACATCCAGCGGTCGCTCAAGGGCGGGAACTACCTCGTCACGGAGACGACGGCCCAGACGACCGGCTGGGACTCGCGAAGCCAGTTCCCGCCCTACGACGGCCAGCTCCGCCTCGCCGCCTACGCCGACATCCTGAGCGGCGCCGATCTCGTCGCCTACTGGCACTGGCACTCGCTGCACTACGGCCAGGAGACCTACTGGAAGGGCGTCCTCGGCCACGACCTCGAGCCGGGCCGCGTCTACGACGAGGTTTCGAGGATCGCCCACGAGCTTAAGCGCGTCGGTCCCGCCCTCGCCGGCCTGAAGAAGAGGAACCGCGTGGCCATCCTCTACAGCCTCGATTCGCGGCTCGGGCTCGAATTCATGCCGTTCGACGCGAACGCGGGCTACATGACCGTCCTCGACCAGATGTACCGGGCCCTCTACCGGCGGAACGTCGAGACCGATTTCGTTTTCCCGGGCAGCCGGAACCTCTCGGATTACGCCCTCGTGTTCGTCCCTCCGCTCTACGTTGCGAGCGACGAGCTCCTCGTGCGCCTGGCCGATTACGTCAAGGGTGGGGGGCATGTCCTCATGGCCTTCAAGAGCGGCTTCGTGCGACGAGAACTCGACCGTGCGCTGGACGACCATGCCCGGGCCGCTCCGCGAGGCGTGCGGCTTCCGTTACCAGGAGTTCACGAACCTCCGGGCCCCGCTCGCGCTCAGTGGCGACCCGTTCAAGGCGGGCGCGGCGAACTCCGTCTCGGTCTGGGCCGAATACCTCGTCCCGGAAGGGGCGGAGGGGCTGGCCTGGTACGACCACCCGGTCTTCGGCCGTTACCCCGCCGTGACACGTCACGCTTACGGGAAGGGAAGCCTGACTTACGAAGGAACGCTTCTCTCCGACGTCCTGCAGGAGAAGCTCGTGGCCGCGGTTCTTGCCGGAGCGGGGATCGCGGCCGAGGACGCCGGCCTGCCCGAGTGCGTCCGGACGAAGCGCGCCGTTCTCGCCGACGGGGCGCGGGTCCACGCCTTCTTCAATTTTTCGGACAAGACGGTGACCTTTCCCTGCCGGCATCCCGGGTCCGTCGAGATCCTGAGCGGCCGGACGCTCGGACGGCCCGCCACCCTGACCCTCGGGCCATGGGACCTCGCCATCGTCCGCGAATAGGGGGGCGGCCCGCCCGACAAAAAGATTGACAGCCGGGCCGCCGTCCTCAATAATCTTCATCCATGCCTTCTCAAGGAGTCCTGCCGATGTCAACAAAACGCCCCCGGCGGACGCGCTTCGTTCTCGCCGCCCTCGTTCTCCTTGCCTTCGTCACGTCTCGGTCGCTCCCGGCCGCGGCGGACAAGACCGCCCCGAAGCCCTGGCCCTCGGAATGGGACGGCTGCACGTCGATCGAGGCCGGGCGACTGGCCACGGTCGACGGCTCCGTCATCACCTGCCATACCTGCGACGGCCCCTACCGGACCTGGCTCAACGTCGTCCCCCACCAGAAGTGGCCGGACAAGGCCGTGAACAAGATCTTCTCCGGCAAGATGCACACGGAGACGCCGGGGGACCTCCAGGGTGTCGTCCAGACGGGCGAGGTGCCGCAGGTCCCCGAGACCTTCCGCTTCCTCAACACGGCCTACCCCTGCCTCAACGAGTACGGCCTGGCCATCGGCGAGACGACCATCGGCGGTCGCCAGGAGCTCGTCAACAACGAGGGCGTCTTCACGATCGAGGAGCTCGAGCGGCTGATGCTCGAGCGGACGAAGACCGCCCGCGAGGCCATCCGGCTCGCCGGCGAGCTCCTCAAGCAGTACGGGTACGGCGACTACGGCGAGTGCATCACCGTCGCCGACGGCAAGGAGGTCTGGCAGTTCGAGATCTTCGGCGCCGGGCCGCTCCAGAAGGGCGCCGTCTGGGCCGCGGAACGGATCCCCGACGAGAACGTCGGCATCTCGGCCAACATCCCCCGCATCTCCGGGATCGACCTGAAGGACCCGGACCACTTCATGGCCTCGGACAACGTCTTCCAGGTCGCCCAGGACATGGGCTGGTGGGACCCGGAACAAATAGGAACTTGTTCAAGCGGTACACA
>CAWDTC010000003.1:0-7089 GCA_963805045.1 Candidatus Aminicenantota bacterium | reverse complement strand
GAGATCGATGAGGCAGTCGCCGCCGCCCGGGCGGCGGGGGCGAGGGAGATCGCCCTCCTCCGTTGCAACAGCGCATATCCGGCGCCACCGTCGGAGTTCGACCTGCGGGCCATTACCCACATGGCCGCGACGTGGTCGGTGCCGGTGGGGCTGTCCGACCACACCTTGGGCACCACGGTGGCGATTACGGCGACCGCGCTCGGCGCGACCCTGATCGAGAAGCACCTAACGCTCAGCCGTCAGGATCCCTCGCCAGATCTTGGAGTTCTCCCTGGAACCGGCTGAGTTCGCCGCGATGGTGCGCGCCGTCCGCGAGACCGAGGCGGCCCTGGGAGGGCTGCGCTACGGTCCTTCGCCGGCGGAGATGAGGAGTGCTGGCGATCCGCCGCTCCCTCTTCGTGGTCGCATTGATGGCCGAGGACGAGGTGTTCACCGTGGAGAACGTGCGCTCGATCCGGCCCGGGAACGGGTTGGCACCGAAGTACCTCCCCATGGTCACGGGACGTCGCGCCACGCGCGCTATCCGCCCCGGGACCCCCCTCTCCTGGGGCTGGCGGGGGCGTTGGGCGCCGAGCCTGCCAGCCGGGCCCAGGGCCCTCACCATCACCGACCAGGGCCGGCCCGGAGGCGTCACGCCGGTGAGCGCTGCACGGTCGCGAGTTGGCGATCACTGATCGCTTACCTGCTCGGCCTCGACGTCAGCGCCGATCGTCGAGCGGGCGGCACGTGAATGCCGACGTTGCCTCATCGTCACTCGATCGTGAGAGGGGCACCACGCGCGTCTCGCGGCCGGGGGAACGCATTCCGGCGGATATGGCGCCATCGTGGCCGGCGAATCGGCCATCGATGAATCCATGCTCACCGGCGAAAGCATGCCGGTGGAGGAAGGCCCGGCGGCTCGGTTTTTGCCGGCGCTTTCAACCGCTCCGGCAGCTTCCGCTTCACGGCCACCCAGGTGGGGAGCGGCACGGTGCTGCGACGGATGATCGAAATGGTACGCCAGGCGCAAGGTGCGCGCGCGCCGGTGGCGCGGCTGGCGGACGTGGTAAGCGGCTATTTCACGCTGGGAGTGTGGCGGCGGCGGCCGTGACGTTCGCGGTGTGGTTTTTCCTCGGTCCCTTCGCCGCCGCCATGGTGAACGCGGTGGCAGTGCTGATTATCGCTCTGCGCGCTGGGGCCGGCCGAGGTCCGGGCCACGGGCGGCGGGGCCAAGAGCCGGCTCTGGCTCCAGATCGTCGCCGACGTCCTCGGGACGCCGGTCGTGACCCTGAAAGAACAGGAGGCCGCGGCCTACGGCGGCGCCCTGCAGGCCATCTGGTGCTATCTTCGGGACAAGGGGCGGCCGGCGGATATCCGCGACATCACCTCCGCCCGGGTCCGCCTCGACAAGCGGACGGCCGAGCCGGAGCCGGCGAACGCCGCGACCTACGCCGCGCTCCAGGAGAGGTTCAATTCCCTGTGGCGGACGCTCGGGCCGGAGTTCCGGGCCCGCGAGAAGGCCCTGGGCCGGGGCTGACCGCCGGCGCTCAGTGCTTGTGAAGGTCCTTGTGCATGATCTTGCGGACCTCGTGGAGCCGCTCGTGGGCCGGCAGCCCGGCGAGCAGCTTGTTCATGAACTCGTCGTTCTCGGCCTCGAGCATCCGGGCGACGTAGTCGATGACCGAGGACGGGAAGACGCCGTCGCGCTCGTAGAGGTCCCGCTTTTTTAGGAGAAGCCGCGCGGACTCGACGCAGCTCGTCGGCAGGACGGGGAGCCGCGCGAGCAGCTCCTTGTCGGAGAAGATGTTGCCCTTGACGTAGAGCCTGTCCGCGAGCTCGAGCGGACCGTATTCCTTGAACAGGGACCCGTTCCCTCCGAAAGCCCAGTTCGCGGCCATGGCGATGCCGGCCAGGACGAGGTGGATGAGGGCGCTGCCGTCCGGGCTCCGAAGCTCGACCGTCTGCCGGCCGCCGGCGCCGCGGGTGCCCTCGGGCTCCCGGGGGTTGACCTTTTTCGCCAGGTGGGAGACGTTCGTCCAGCCGAGCGGGACGCGGATGAGGGCGCTGCGGTTGAGGTCGCTCCAGCAGACGCGGGTCGGCGCCTCGTGGTTCGGGACCAGGCGCAGGTAGGCCGAGGAGACCGTGTTGCCGAAGGCCGTCAGGGAATCGGCGTACTCGCACAGGCCGCCGACGAGCTTGCGGGCCGCCTCGGACAGCCCGCCGTCCGGCCCGGTCATGACGTTCCGGCCGTCCCGGGCGAGCTCGAGGTGGAAGTGGAGGCCGTTGCCGGCGACGCCCTCCTCGATCTTCGGGGTGAACGTGGCGACGGCGCCGTGCCGGTAGGCCGTGTTCCGGATGATCCATCGCCCGAGGACGAGGGCGTCGGCCATCTCCTCGACCGGCCGCGGCAGGTATTCGATCTCGAGCTGCTCGGCCCGGCGGCCCTCGATCTCCTCGACGTCGCTGTGGACGGAATCGACCAGGCCGACCTCGCCGTGGGCGTACTTGACGGCGCCGGTGACGCGGCCGATATGACGGACCATCTCGTTGAGGATGGGTCCGCCCTTGGTGAAGGGCTGGGAGCCGTGGTAGCCGCTCAGCCCCGGGGACGAGTACGTCCTTTCGCCTGCGGGCAGGAGCAGGAAGAACTCGAGCTCGCCCAGGGCGCGGAGGTCGAGCCCGGTCGAGGCGCGGAAGAGCTCGGCGGCCCGGCCGAGGATGTTGTCGAGGGTGAAGGGGGCCGGGCTGCCGTCCCGGGAGAGATAGCGGCAGACGAAGTCCAGGCTGCCCTCGTCGAAGGGGTTGAGGAAGGCCGTCCGGTACTGCGGGACGACGTAGAGGTCCGAGAGGGCCATGTCGACCATGCCCTTGAAAAGCGACGACCCGTCGACGCGCTCGCCCTCGGCCAGGACGGTCTCGGCCTGGGCGCGGTCCGTGGCGGGGATCTTCAGCTCCTTGAGCTTGCCGTCGAGGGCCGTGTAGTGGAACGTCAGCCGCTCGATGCCCAGCTTGTCGATGACCTTGAGGATGTCGGCCCGGACGAAGTCCCGGGGGGACTTGTCCAGGACCTGGGACAGGGGGCCCGAGGGGGCCGCCGGGGGGGCTTGGTTCGCCATCGCTCGTCGCTCCTCGGTCGGGATCGGAAGGACATTCATTCTAGAGGATAAGCCGGGTCGGGTCAACCATCCTTAAAGAGGATAGGGACTGTCCCCTTAGCGGACAGTCCGTCTTAAAGGGGGACATGTATCTTGGCTACGTGTCCCCTCTGACCTCGTCTATTTATAGAGAAGATAGGGCTTGCGCAGCTCGAGGAAGGCGTCGAGCTCCGGCTTGAGGCCGTCGACGATCGCCCGGACCGGCCTCCCCGCCTCGAGCGCCTCGCGGACTCGGGACGTCCCCATGACCTTGTCGAAATAGTCCTTGTGGAACTCGAACTTGTCCGGGGCCATGTCCCGGATGGCCTTGACCACGTGGAGGAAGGCCTCGAAGGAGCGGAAAGCCGCGCGGTCGGTGACCTGGACCTGGCAGCCGCCGCAGAGCTGGCCCGCGAACTTGGAGAACGTGGGCGTGAACCAGGCCGCGCGGAAGACGACGCCGGCGAGGCCGAGCCCGTTGAGCTTCGCCGCGAGGTCGTCGCCGTCGATCCAGGGGGCGCCGAAGAGCTCGAAGGGCCGGGTCGTCCCCCGCCCCTCCGAGACGTTCGTCCCCTCGAAGGCGACGAACCCGGGATAGACGGCCGCCGTATCGAGGGTCGGCATGTTCGGCGACGGCATGACCCAGGGCAGCCCCGTCCGGTCGAACCACATCGTCCGCGTCCAGCCCTCCATCGGGACGACCGTCAGCTTCGCCTTCTTCGCGAGGAAGCGGTCGTTGAAGAGCAGGGCCAGCTCGCCCATGGTCATGCCGAAGCGCTCGGGCACGGGGTAGAGCCCGACGGGCGAGCTGTAGGCGGGGAACTCGAGCACCGGGCCCTCGACGTCCGTGCCGCCGATCGGGTCGGGCCGGTCGAGGACGATGAAATCGATGCCGTTCTCGGCGCAGGCCTGCATGGCGTAGGCCATCGTCGCGATGTACGTATAGACCCGCGTCCCGACGTCCTGGATGTCGTAGATCATGACGTCGATGCCCTGGACCATGCCCTTCTCCGGGACCTTGCCGGCGGACCGGGTGTCGTAGGAGCGCATGAACTCGTCGATCCTCTTGAGCATCCCCGGCTCGGGCTTCATCGACTGGCCGTAGAGGCTGAAGACGGGCAGGCCGGCCTTCTTGTCGAAATAGTACGGGACGTATTCTCCCGGCCTGGGCGTCGCCGCGGACGCCGTGCTCGGGCCCGTAGAGGGCGACGAGCCTGACCTTGGGGTTGCGGGCGAGGAGGTCGACGGTCGTCCGGAACGCGGCGTCGACGCCCGTCGGGTTGGTGATGAGCCCGACCCGTTTCCCCTCGACCAGGCCGAGACGCTTCTCCAGGAAGACCTCGAGGCCCGTCTTCACCCGGGCGGGCGCGGCCGGCGCCGCCGTCCGTCCCGCCGGCGAGCAGCCGACCTGGACCAAGCCCAGGAGCAGGAGAGCGCGGCCGCCCCGAGCCCTTTCGCGCGGGAGCCGCGGCGGGTTCCGTCGGCCGGGTCGATCCGTCATGCTTCACTCTTCCTCGTTGGGCGTTCCGGACGGGGCCAAGGATAACAAGTCCCGCGCCCGGGAGTCAACGGCCGCGGCGGGTATTGATTCTTGACCGGAAATCGCTTATATATGAGGTGGCGTCGATGTGGTCATCCGAAAGGGGTAGGGATTCCCGGCGGCTCGGGGGCCGCCTCGCCCTCTCCCTCGGCGCGGCCCTCCTCGCCCTGGCCGCCGTTTCCCCCGCCGCCGACATCCCCTGCGAATGGACACGGCGTCGAGCGGATCGTGGCCGTGGGCGACCTCCACGGGGACTTCGACAACTTCGTGACCATCCTCAAGGCGCCGAAGGTCGGCCTCGTCGACGAGCAGCTCCACTGGACCGGCGGCAGGACCCACCTCGTCCAGATCGGCGACATCATGGACCGGGGCGACAAGGCCAAGGACATCTTCGACTTCCTCATGCGCCTCGAGAAAGAGGCCGCGGCCGCGGGCGGCATGGTCCACGTCCTGCTCGGGAACCACGAGGAGTCGACGATCACGGGCATCGCCCTGAACTACCCGCAGTACGTGTTCGTCGACCAGTTCTACGCGTTCCTTCCCGAAGACTTCAAGCTGGCCCGGATGAAGCAATACCTGTCGGGCCTGCCGGCCTCCGAGAGGGCCAGGCTCGGGCCCGGGGGCCCGGACTTCGCCAAGGACGCCGGCTACCGCGCCTTCTGGGAGAAGATCCTCGAGGCCTCCAAGAGGGCCAGGGGCGTGGACGAGGCCGGCCAGGCCTACACCGAGAACTTCAACCACACCTATGGAAAATGGCTCCTGACGAAGAACGTCGTCATCAGGATCAACGATGTCGTCTTCGCCCACGCCGGGGTCAACCTCCAGTTCTCGACTTGGAAGCTCAAGGACCTCAACGACGCCTTCCGGCTGGAACTGGGGATGTTCGCCCTCCGGGGACCGAACTCCCGGGTCCTCATGCAGGAGTTCCGTCCCAAGCTCGTCTACAACTCCGAAGGCCCGCTGTGGCTCCGCCAGATGGAGAACACCATCTCCCAGGAGGACATGGACCGGATCCTGGCCAACCTCAAGGCGACGAAGATGGTCATCGGCCACAACTTCATGGCCATGGGGGAAACACGGAGCCCGATCGCGCCGGCCGGGGACATCATCCCCCTCTTCCACGGGAAGCTCTGGATGATCGACACCGGGATCGGCTTCACCCTCTACGGCGGCCGTCTCTATGCCCTCATCATCAACGGCGGGACGTTCGACCACTACACGGACACCGAGGAAGCGGCGCCGCCCCCTCCCGCCGGTTCGCCGACGGCGAACGGCCCCGGCGCCGCGGACGAGGTCGAGCGGTTCCTGCAGACGGCGACGCCGGCCTTCGTCATCCCCGGCGAGGCCGGACGGACCGACCCCTGGAAGGTCCGGCTGGAGGCCGGCGGGGCCAAGCGCTGGGCCCAGTTCAAGTACATCGACCGCCGCCGGCCGGACCCGCTGGCCGACAGCTACAAGTACGAGCTCGCCGCCTACGCCCTCGACAAGGCCCTCGGCCTGGGCCTCATCCCGCCGCTCATCGAGCGGACCATCAACAATTATCCGGGCTCCCTTCAGATCTTCGTCGAGGACGCCTTCTCCGAGACGGCCCGGAAGGGCCAGGGACTCCCGATCGGCGACCCGGAGGCCTTCGAGCGGACCATGGCCGACCTGAGGGTCTTCATCAACCTCGTCGCCGACAATTGCGGCGCCGAGCGCGACCGCGACATCCTCATCCAGAGGAATACGGAGAGGGTATGGGCGGTCGACTTCTCCAGGGCCTTCGCGCCCGTGGCGGAGACGGTCCCCGGGTGCGAGATCCAGAGGTGCTCGCGGGCCTTTTACCGGAAACTCGTCGACTGGGACAAGGCCGGGGTCCGCCTCCTCCTCGCCCCCTACCTGAACGAGGAGGAGGTCCGGGCCCTCGAGGCGAGGGTGGGGTCGATCCTCCGCGCCATCAGGACGCAGGTCGAGGCCCGGGGGGAGGGCGCGGTCCTGTTCTGAGAACGGGAGGCGCGCGCGAAGGAGGGGCGGATGGCGGAAGTCGGGGCCGGGACGGCATCGAGCCGGGAGTCGCTGGGCGGGCGCCTGCTCTATCGCTTCCTCAGGCTCTTCGCCGACATCCGGCCGGGCGAGGCGCCCAAGGCCCTCCTCCTCTCGCTAAACGTCTTCCTTCTCCTCCTGGCCTACTATATCCTCAAGCCTCTGCGCGAGGCGCTGCTCCTCGTGGACAAGAACTCGGCCGCCGTCAAGAGCTACCTGGGCGGCGCGCAGGCCATCCTCTTCATCTTCGTGATCAAGGCCTTCAGCCGGCTGGCCTCCAAAGGTCCCGCGGCAGATCCTCATCACCTGGACGACCCTCTTCTTCATCTCGAATCTCGTGTCTTCTACTTTCTAGCTTCTGGGCGGCGTCGCCGTCAAGACCATGGGGATCGTCTTTTTCATCTGGATCGGCAT
>CAWDTC010000002.1:0-8694 GCA_963805045.1 Candidatus Aminicenantota bacterium | reverse complement strand
TCCTCGAGGCCGAGAAGGCGACGCCGGCCCCGCCCGGCTGGACGACCCTCGACTACGACCTCGACGGCCGCGAGGAGCTCTTCCTCAGGGGTGAGACGTTCAACCTCCTCCTCAAGCCTTCCTTCGGCGGGGGCCTGGTCGAGGTCGACTACCTGCCCTGGGCCAGGAATCTCTCCGACGTCCTGGCGCGCCGCCCCGAGACCTACCATTTCGCCCGCGAGGCGGAGGGCGGCGCGGGCCGGAGCATCCACGAGATGGCCAAGAAGCTGCCGCCGCGGGCCAAGGAGCTGATGCGCTACGACTGGCACCCCCGCTACTCCCTCCTCGACCACTTCCTCCACCCCGAGGCGACCGAGGAGGACTTCCGCCGCATCGATTTCGGCGAGCAGGGCGATTTCGTCAACCAGCCCTACGCCGCGTCCGTGCATGGCCAGGCCGTCGTCCTCGAGAGGCGGGGAGGGGTTTGGGTGGATGGGCGACCGCCTCCCCGTCGCCGTCCGCAAGACCGTCGAGCCCGGACCCGGGCGGCTGGCGGTCGCCTGGGAGATCGAGAACCTCTCGGCCAAGACCGCCGCCTCTCCGCTTCGGCTCCGAATGGAACCTCCTGGCCTTCCCGCACGAGGTCGAATTCCACCGCCGCGGCTGGGTCATGCTCTACGGCGGCCGGCTTTCGTTCGAGCCCCGGGACCCCGTCGAGCTCTGGACCTCGCCCCTCGAGACGCTCTCCCAATCGGAGAAAGGATTTGATATAATCCATCAGGGTTATAGCTTTCATGCCGATTTGGACCTTGATACTGGGCCCGGGCAAGGCCGGCCGGATCGAGGTCGAGATCAGGGAGAGGGCCGCCGAATAAGCGAGACCGCGGACGCCATGGAAGTGCTGTCGAAAAAAACCCTGGTCATGATCCTCTGCGGGGGAAAAGGGGAGAGGCTCTATCCGCTGACGCGCGACCGGGCCAAGCCCTCCGTCCCTTTCCTCGGCAGCTACCGCATCATCGATTTCAGCCTCTCCAACGCCCTCAACTCCGGCCTCCGCAAGATCGCCCTCGTCACCCAGTACAAGTCGCTCTCCCTGGAGCGGCACATCCTCAACGGCTGGAACATCTTCCACGCCGAGAGCGGCGATTTCATCCTGTCGCTGCCCGCCCAGGGCCGGGTCGGCGACCGCTGGTACGAAGGCACGGCCGACGCCGTCTTCCAGAACATCTATACCATCCAGCAGGAGAACCCGGATGACGTCCTGGTCCTCTCCGGCGACCACATCTACAAGGCCGATTACCGCAAGCTCCTCCTCTACGCCTCGCGGTCCGAGGCCGACGCGGTCCTCATGACCCGGGCCATCCCGACCGCCGAGGCCTCGCGCTTCGGCATCATCGGCGTCGACGAGGACCGCCGCATCATCGAGTTCCTGGAAAAGCCGAAGAAGCCCTTCGCCACCCCCTGGGACCCCGGCGAAGAGCCTCATCTCGATGGGCGTCTATCTCTTCAAGACGCCGGCCCTCATCCGGGCCCTGATCAAGGACGCCAGGAACGCCGGCGAGCTCCCACGACTTCGGCAAGGACATCCTCCCCGGCCTGATCGCCGAGCAACCGGGTCTTCGCCTATCTCTTCGAGGGCTACTGGGAGGACATCGGGACGATCGACGCCTACTGGGAGGCCAACATGGCCTTCCTCTCGCCCGACCCCCCGTCGATCCTCAAGGACCCGACCTGGCCGATCCGGACCTACAAGCCCCAGTACCCGCCGGCCTTCGTCGACGGCGGCACGGTCAAGCACTCGATCCTCGGCTCCGGGGCGGAGCTGACGGCGGCGACCGTCGTCAATTCGATCCTCTCCCCGGGCGTCCGGGTCCGCGAGAAGGCCGAGGTCCAGGACTCGATCCTCCTCGAAGGGGTCGAGATCGGCCGGGGCGCCCGGCTCCGGAAGGTCATCATCGACAAGTCCAGCGTCATCCCCGAGCGCTTCGAGATCGGCTTCGACGCCGAGGCCGACGCCAGGAACTTCAAGATCAGCAAGGGCGGCGTCCGGGTCGTCCCCAAGGGCTGGAAGGCCGAATGATCGAGAAGTACAACTTCCTGTCCTCCGACTTCCAGAAGGAAGCGCCGAAGGAGATGGCCCTCCTCTCCATCATCTCCCAGAGCTTCTTCCAGCCTTTCTCCCTCGAGGACAACCTCCTCGTCATCCTGACCGCCCTGACCTCGGGCTCCGGGGTCGGCTTCAACCGGGCCATGCTCTTCCTCCGCGAGGGCGACCGGCTGCGGGGCGAGATCTGGCTCGGGCCGCGGACGCCCGAGGAGGCCGGCTACATCTGGGACGTCCTCTCGACGCCCGGCATCGGCTACGTCGAGATCATCGAGCACAACCGCGCCCTCGTCAGCAAGAACGAGGACACCCTCAGCCGCCGCATCAAGAACGTCGTCTTCGCCATGGATGAGGCGACCTGCGCCTTGATGCCGGCCCAGGCGGCCTGCCGCAAGGAGATCTACCTCGTCCGCGACGCGTGCGCACGAGCCCCTCGTCGACCAGAAGTTCCTCGAGCTCATCCAGGTCGACGAGTTCCTCTGCATCCCCCTCATCGCCCGCGACGAGGTCTTCGGCGAGATCGTCCTGGACAACGCCTTCACCCGCGTCCCGATCGGCCCCGGCGACGTCAAGCTGGCCAGCCTCTGCGGCCTGATCGCCAGCAACTACATCTACTCGGCGACGCTCCACCGGCGGCTCCTCGACGCGGAGAAGATGGCGGCCATGGGCGAGATGGCCATGTTCGTCACCCACCAGCTCCGCAACCCCCTGGTGACGATCGGCGGTTTCACCGACCAGCTCCTCCAGCCGGGGGTGACCGAGGAGAAGCGCCAGCGGAACCTGAGCATCATCCGGGACGAGATCCAGCGCCTGGAGAGCATCGTCTACCAGATGGGCCATTTCCTCAAGGTCAGCATGAAGGAGCCCGTCTTCTTCGAGGTCGGTCCGGCCATCGAGTCCGTCCTCCGGAGCCCCGAGATCCAGGCCAAGGGCCGGGACTACACCCTCGACGTCAAGCTCGAGCCGTGCCTGCCCGAGGTCCTCTGCGACCCGACCTCGTTCGGGGAGGTCCTGCGGAACCTCCTCGACAACGCCTTCGACGCGACGCCGCCGGGCGGGACGGTCTCGGTCCGGGCCTACCGGAAGAACAGCGCGGCCTTCGTCCTCTCTGTCAGGGACACGGGCCAGGGCATCTCGAACCCCGACCGGGGACGGCTCTTCCAGCCCTTCTTCACGACCAAGGAGAAGGGGATGGGCCTCGGCCTGCCCTTCATCAAGCGGGTCATGGACACCTGCGGCGGCCAGATCGACGTCCAGAGCCGCGCCGGCAAGGGGGCCCGGTTCAGGCTCATTTTCCAGAGCCAGGAAGGGGAGAAGACACCATGAAAAGGATCCTCGTCGTCGAAGACGAAAAAGCCCTCTGCCTCCTCTACGGGGAGGAGCTCACCCGGGCCGGCTACGACGTCACCACGGCCTACGACGCGGACGCCGCCCTGGCCAGGAGCTCAAGGACAAGGACTTCGACCTCATCATCACGGACATCCGCATGCCGGGCAAGAACGGCATCGAGCTCATCACGCAGATCATGGGCCTCCGCAAGGACATCCCGATCATCATCAACTCCGCCTACCAGAGCTACAAGGAGGACTTCATGACCTGGGCCGCCGACGCCTACGTCGTGAAATCCTCCTCGCTCGACGAGCTCAAGGCGAAGATCAAGGAACTCATCGGGGAATGATGTCGGAACTCAGAAAAGACCTCATCAGCGGCCGCTGGGTCATCATCGCCACGGAACGGAGCAAGCGGCCCGACGACTTCCGTCCGGCCGGCCCCGCCGCCGTCCCGGCCCCCGAGGCCCGGGGCTTCTGCCCGTTCTGCGAGGGCAACGAGGGCAAGACCCCGCCGGAGGTCTTCGCCCTCAGGGAGGCGGGGACGGCGGCCGACGCGCCCGGCTGGCGGGTCCGGGTCGTCCCCAACAAGTTCCCGGCCCTCAACCGCGGCACGTCGACCGGCAAGCACGCCCGGGGCATCTTCGAATGGATGGAGGGCACGGGCGTCCACGAGGTCATCATCGAGAACCCCGACCACGACCGGGAGCTCGGCGACCTCGCCGCCCGGCCAGGTCCGCGACGTCCTGTGGGTCTTCCAGCAGAGGCTCCTGGCCGTCGAGGAGGACCTCCATTACCAGTACGCCCAGCTCTTCAAGAACAAGGGCAAGGAGGCCGGCGCCTCCCTCAGCCATCCTCACACCCAGATCGTGGCGACGCCGATCATCCCGAAGCGGGTCAAGGAGGAGATCTACGGCGCCGAGCGCCTCCTCCGGAGCTTCAAGGAATGCGTCTTCTGCCGCATCATCCGCGACGAGCGGGCCCTCGGCGAGCGGCTCGTCTTCGAGAACCGGGACTTCGCCGTCATCACGCCGTTCGCCTCCCGGTTCCCCTTCGAGATGGCCGTCTTCCCGCTCCGCCATTCGCCCTTTTTCACGACGCTCCGCGAGGGCGAGCTCGAATCCCTGGCCGAGACCATGAAGGCCGTGCTCGGCAAGCTCAAGGAGACGCTCGCCGACCCGGCCTACAACCTGGTCCTCCACCAGGCGCCCGACCCCGGCCCTGCCGTCGAGGGCTGGCCGGAGATCGAACGCATCTACCATTGGCACCTGGAGATCTTCCCGATCCTGACCAAGGTGGCCGGGTTCGAGTGGGGGACGGGCTTCTACATCAACCCGGTGCCGCCGGAAACGGCCGCCGGCTACCTGAGAAAATAGGGACTGTCCCCGCGGGGCTTCATCCCCGGTTCACGCCCCGCGGCCGGCCCGGAGATCTTCCGGTAGAGCGCGAGGTACTCGCCGGCCGAGCGGGTCCAGGAGTGGTCGGCGGCCATGCCGTTGCGGACGAGGCCGCGCCAGGCCACGGGCCGGGCGTGGACCGTGAGGGCCCGGCGGAGCGACGCCGAGGAGCGCCGCCGGCTCGGCCTCGCAGAACTTGAACCCGTTGCCCGTCCGCGCCGCCGGGTCGTACTCCTGGATCGTGTCCTCGAGCCCGCCCGTCGCCCGGACGACCGGGACCGTCCCGTACTTCAAGGCGTACATCTGGGTCAGGCCGCAGGGCTCGTAGCGCGAGGGGATGAGAAAGAGGTCGCTCCCGGCATAGATCGTATGGGCGACCTTCTCGTCGAAGGCGATCTTCAGGCCGAGCCGGCCGGGGTATCTCTTCGCCGGCGGCCTTGAGGAAGTCCTGGATCTTCTGGTCGCCCGTGCCGAGGATGACGACGGTCAGGCCGAGGGCGAAGATCCCGTCGAGGGCCTCGCAGACGATGTCGACGCCCTTCTGGGCGGCCAGACGCGTGACCATCCCGGCGACCGGGGTGTTCAGGGCGCCCTCGAGCCCGAACGTCCCGAGCAGGCCGGCCTTCGAGAGGGCCTTGCCGGTCAGGTCGCGGGGCGTGTAGTTCGGCCGGGATGAGGCGGTCCGTGGCCGGGTCCCAGTCGGCGTAGTCGACGCCGTTGAGGATGCCGGTCAGGGCGTCCGACCGGGCGCGCAGCAGCCCGTCCATGCCGCAGCCGAATTCGGGCGTCTGGATCTCCCGGCTGTAGCGGGGGCTGACCGTGGTCACGGCCGAGGCGTAGAGGATGCCGGCCTTCAGGAAATTGACCTTGCCGTAGAACTCGAGGTCGTTCATGTTGAAGAGCGAGTCCGGCAGGCCGACGGCGGGCAGGACGTCGCGCTCGAACAGCCCCTGGTAGGCGAGGTTGTGGACGGTGAAGACGGACCGCGTGTCCGCGAAGAAGGGGTCGCCGGCGTAGACGAACTTCAGGTAGGCGAAGGCCGTCGCCGACTGCCAGTCGTGGCCGTGGACGACGTCGGGAGCGAAGCCGAGGGCCTTCATCGCCTCGAGCGAGGCCCGGGCGAAGAAGGCGAAGCGCTCGCCGTTGTCGGGATAATCGCCCGCCGGTGTCCCGTAGAGCGCGTCGCGGTCGAAGTAGGCGTCCCGGACGATGAAATCGACGAGGAACCCGTCGGCCCGGTGCTCCATGACGGCATAGTCCGCCGTCCGGCCCCCCCACTCGAAGGCGCCGCGCGCGACGGCCGGGACGAGGGGCAGGCCCTTCTTCCGGACCTCCCGGTAGAAGGGCATGAAGACGCGGACGTCGGCGCCGAGGCGGGAGAGGAACTTGGGCAGGGCGCCGGCCACGTCGGCCAGGCCGCCCGTCTTGGCGTAGGGGATGGCTTCCGAAGCGAGGAATGCGACTTTCATGGCTGGGCCATTCTAGCACAAGTTCCCGCGCCGGTCATCCCACGGGCGCGGCCGGGCCGGCGGCCGCTTGCGCACCTCCGTCCCTTGGCATAAGATGGGGCGGGAGCGAGGACGCGATGACGACGGAAACGGACGGGACGCCCTTGCGGAAGGTCACGGCGGCCGTCATCGAGAGGGCCGGGAAGGTCCTCGTCGCCAGGCGGCGAATGGGAGCTGACGGCGGGAGGTCTATGGGAATTCCCCGGCGGAAAGCTCGAAGCGGGGGAGTCGCCCGGCCGCGGCCTCGAGCGGGAGCTCGAAGAGGAGCTGGGCGTTCACGCCAGGGCCGGCGAGTTCCTGTGCGCCGTGCCGTTTTCGGGCCCGGCGGCGAGCTTCGAGCTCATCGTTTATAGGACCGAGCTCCTGGACGACAACTTCCGCCTCACCGACCACGACGCCGTGCGTTGGCTCGAGCCCGGGGAGATGGACGAGGCCCAGTTTTCCGCCCCCGACCGCCCGGTCGTCCGGCTCCTCCGCGCCGGGCGAGGCCCGGCGGCCAGGGTGAGGCGAGGGAGGGACGTGGACGGCGCGACCCTCAAGCCGGGCAAGGACAAGGCCGTCCGGAACCACCATCACTGGATCTTTTCCGGCGCGGTCCAGAGGCTGCCCGAGTTCGACGACGGCGCCGTCCTTCCGGTCCGCAGCGCGGACGGGGACCTCCTCGGACATGCGTATTTCAACCGCCGGTCCTCCATCGTCGGCCGCATGCTCAGCTTCGGCGACGAGGCGCCCGAGGACGCCCTGCGGCGGAACGTCGACGGAGCCGTCGCCCTGCGCCGCCGCTTCTTCGAACCGGCCGTGACGAACGCCGTCCGGCTCGTCAACGCCGAGGGCGACCATCTCCCGGGGCTCGTCGCCGACCTCTACGACGACGTCCTCGTCCTCCAGGTGGCGACCCTGGGCATGGAGAAGCTCAAGCCGCTCGTCCTCGAGCTGCTGACCGCCGCCGTCAAGCCCCGGGCCGTCTACGAGAGGTCCGACCTGCCCTCCCGGCGGGAGGAGGGGCTTGCGGACAGCGAGGGGACGCTCCTGGGCGAGCCTCCCGGCCGGGTCCGCGTCGTCGAGAACGGCCTCCCGTTCTGGGTCGACATCGCCCATTCCCAGAAAACAGGGTTCTACCTCGACCAGCGCGAGATGAGGAAGCTTGCCGGCGAGGTCGCCCGGGGCCGCCATGTCCTCAACGCCTTCTCCTACTCCGGCGCCTTCTCCGTCTGCGCCCTGAAGGGCGGGGCGGTGCGGGCCGACTCCGTGGATTCATCCGCCTCCGCCGTCGCCCTGGCCCAGGACAATTTCGAGCTCAACGGCCTGCCGTCCGACTCGGGCATCTTCTTCACGGCCGACGTCTTCGAGTTCCTGAGGGAGCCCGACCTCGACTACGACTTCATCATCCTCGACCCTCCGGCCTTCGCCAAGCGCAAGACCGACGTCGTCCGGGCCTGCCGAGGCTACAAGGATATCAACCGGCTGGCCATCCAGCGGGTCCGGCCGCGAGGGCTGGTCCTGACCTGCTCGTGCTCGCACTTCGTCGACGACCGGCTCTTCCAGCAGGTCGTCTTCCAAGCTGCGGGGGAGGCGGGCCGGCGGGTCCGCATCCTGCAGCGCCACCGCCAGGCCCTCGACCATCCGGTCAACATCTACCACCCGGAGACCGAGTACCTCAAGGGTTTGCTGCTCTACGTCGACTGATAAAGAAAAGAGGGACAATCCCCTCCGGGGGGACTGTCTCTCTTTTTTCTGATGGGCTCCGCCGGCATGGCCGACGGCCGGGGAGAGGGGCGATTGCGCCGGCCCGGCGAATCACATATAATCCGTTCCCTCCAGGCCCCCCGGGGGTCCGGCGAAAGGAGGCTGGCATGGATCTCCAGGACGACCTTCGGGCCCATCTGAGGACGGCGTCGCTCATCGCCGTTTCGATCATCGTGAGCCTCCTCCTCTATCTCGGGATCGTGGAGTTCATCCGGGTCCGGCTCAGGCCGTTCCGGGGCTTCCTCGCCGTGGCCGACCTTCAGCTCCTCCGCTACGCCGTCTTCGCCATGGCCATCCTGGCCGTCATCCTCGTCCGGGTCCTGCGCCCGCGGTGGCTGCGCAGGGCCGCCGGCGAGGACCCGAAGACGGCCCTCCACCGCGTCGAGAAGGCCTCGCTTCTGACGCTCTTCCTGGCCGAGGTCCCCGGCCTGCTCGGGCTCGTCCTCTTCCTCGTCGCCGGCCGCAACGTCGATTTCTACATCCTGGTCTTCGTTTCCCTCTTTCTCGTCTTCATGTATTTTCCCCGGCGTTCCGCCTGGCAGGAAGGGCTGTCCTAGCGGACGGCGGAGGCGCCCATGAACAACCGTCTCCGGAACCTCTTCGTTTGGGCCGCTTGCGGCCTGCTCCTCCCG
>CAWDTC010000001.1:0-39382 GCA_963805045.1 Candidatus Aminicenantota bacterium | reverse complement strand
CTTTACCTTCGCGATTCTAGCACACTCGGCGCTCCGGGGCAAAGGCCCGCGGAACGGCCCTTCGCAGGCCTGGATGCGCCGTCCCCGGCTGTGATAAACTGGGATAAGAACTTGCAGCGGCTTCGCTCCGAGGAAAGCGTGCGCTCGGCCCGTCCGACCTCCGTCGTGTCGCTCTTCATCCTTCTCGCCCTCTCCCCGTCCGCGGCGACGGCCGGCGGCGAGCGCCCCGGGCGCTCGCTCGTCCTGCCGAACGGGCTGAAGGTCTTCCTGTAAGAGAAGCAGGACCTGCCCCTTGTCAACATCGCCCTGGCCGTCGACGCCGGCTCCAAAGACGAGATCGAAGCGACGAACGGCGTCGCCCACCTCCTCGAGCACTGCCTCCTCTTCCGCGGCACGGAATTCCGATCGGGGTCGGCGGTCGGCCGCGACCTCCGCCGGCGCGGCGCCTATTTCAACGCCAACACGGGCCAGGACCTGACCGTTTTCGAGCTCGCCTGTCCCTCCGGCGAGGTCGACTTCGCCCTGCGGAAGGAGCGCGAGATCGTCTTCGGTTTCGCCCTCGGCCAGGCCGAGCTCGACAGCGAGAAGGAGGTCGTCCTCGAGGAAGTGAAGCAGACCGAAGACGACCCCGAGCGCCACGGCCCCGACCTCGTCCTTCAGCGGCTGTTCGCCGGCCATCCCTACGGCCGCCCGGTCACCGGCCGGCCCGAGGTCATCCGCGCCGCGCGGGTCGATGACCTGTCCGCCTTCCACGCGAGATACTACGTCCCCAACAACTCTTCCCTGGCGGCGGTCGGGGACTTCCGGGCCGACGAGATGGAGGCCCGGGTCCGCGAGGTCTTCGGGCCGCTCAAGACGGCGGACGTCCCGCTCCGGACGATCCCCAAGGCCGCCGTCCTCAAGGCGAGTTCGACCTTCGAGGAGGAGAAGGACGTCAGGGACGGCTACCTCTTCCTCGGCTGGGTCGGGCCGGACTTCAATAACCCCGACCAGTACGCGGTCGAGCTGCTCGCCGAGGTCCTCGGCCGCGGCGTCAACCCGCTCCTCAACATCGCCCTGCGGAGCCGCTGGGACCTCGTCCAGAGCATGACCATGAGCTATTTTCAGGGCCGGTCCGGAGGGGCCGTCATCGTCGCCCTCAAGCTCGACCCGAAGAACGTCCGGGCCGCGGCCCGGGAGGCCCTGAACTACCTCCGCCGGTGCCACGCCGAGAATTTCTCGAAGGACGATTACCCGGGCGACGAACGGTTCGACGCCTTCGATTTCCTGGGGAGCGCGAAAACCCAGCTCCGGTTCGCCTCAGAGCAGGCCGAGGAATCCGGCCTCGGCCTGGCCTCGTCGCTGGCCCGCTTCATGCTCCTCAACGACCGGGACAAGCCGGGCCGGTTCCTGGACCATATCGCGCGGACGACTTCGAGCGACCTGAGGAGGGCGGCCATGGCCTATTTCGGCCGGGGCGGCTCGGTCGCCGTGTCCATCGTGCCGGCGAAGCCGGGCAAGACCGGAGGGACCAAATGAGGACGGAGCGCCCATCCCGGCGGAGCGGGGGTCTTGCCGGCGCTCCTCGCCGCCTGCCTCGCCGTGCTCGCCGTCGCCGCCGGCGGGCCTCCCGGCCCGACGGGCGCGGCCGGGGGCTCGCCCTGGAAGGAAGCGCCCGAGAGGTTTGTCTTGGCCACCGGGCAGGTCTGCCTCTTCCAACGCGACGGGGTCTCGCCCACGACCGTCGTCCACCTCTTCGTCCCGGCCGGCAAGGCCGCCGTCCCGGCCGGGGAGGACGGGCTGGCTTACCTCGCGACGCGCCTGACCCTCGAGATCCCGGACTATTCCGTGGCCCAGGACATGATGGCCCAGGCGACCCGCCTGCGGCTCTCCGTGTTCGAGGACTCGTCCGTCGTCACCCTGGAATGCCTGTCGGAGAACCTCGAGGCGGGGCTGCGCGCGGCCGCGGCGATCGTCCAGGACCCGCTCGTCACCGGGCCGCGCATCGAAAACGCAAAGAAGATCATGGCCATCTACGCCAAGGCCGAGAGCGACGACGCCGTCGAGGCCGGCCACGCCGCGGCCCTGGCCGCTTTTTTCCGCGCCCGGGGATACGGCGGGGCGACCTTCGGCACCGAGGCCAGCCTCAAGGCCCTCGGAAAGAAGGACATCGTCTCCTTCTATGGCCTTCATTTCACCCGGAACGCCGTCTTCTTCGCCGTGTCGAGCGACCTCGGCCGGGACCGCGTCCAGCCGCTCCTCGAGAAATATTTCACGAAATTCCCGGCGCGCGCCGCCGGACCGGCCGCGGCGGCCGCGCCCGCGCTCGCGGAAGGACACGCGGTCCGGCTGGAAAAGGAGGCCAAACAGGCCTTCGTCGGCCGGGCCTTCCTCCTTCCGCCCCCCACGGCCTCGGGCTTCGCCAAGGGCTATCTCCTCCATGTTCTGCTCGGCATCGGGCCGGGATCCAGGCTCTGGGCGCTCCGGGCCGACCAAAGACTGGCCTATAACGTGGGGGCGCGCCTGACCTGGATGAAGGGATGCGGCCTCCTCGAGGCCTATCTCGAAACGGGGACCGAGAAAAGGGACGGGGCCATCGCCGCCCTGGACGCGGCCCTGGACGGGCTCCATCGGACCGGGATCGCGGCGGACGAGCTGGCCATGACCAAGAGCCTGGCCCGGGCCCACCTCCTCCGCTCGCTCGAGCAGAAGAACCCGCGGGCCCTGATGATGGGCCAGTGGGAGATCCTCGGCCCAGGGCTCGAGGCCTTCGAGGGCGTCTTCGACGGCCTGGACGCCGTGGGCCTCGAGGAGTTGAACGCCTTCATCGGGGACGTCCTCGACCCCGCGAGGTCCCTTCTCGTCGTCGTGGGCGGCGGCAAGGGCCGCCTCTGATACCCGAATTTAATAAGAGCCCCGGGACGATCCCCCCGGGGCTCGGGAACGGTGCGCGGGTCGGCCTATGCGGCCATCTTCTTGTAGTCGGCGTAGCGCTTCTTGGCCACGTCCGCGGCGCGGGCGAAGAGGTCCTTGGCGATGTCGGGGTACTGTTGGATGAGCGTCCGGTAGCGGATCTCGTTCTTGAGGAACGCCCCATACTCGAACTTGGGCTCCTTGGAGTCGAGCTGGAAGGGGTTCTTCCCTGTCCGCGGCGAGGAGCGGGTTGTACCGGTAGAGGATCCAGTAGCCCGTATCCACGGCCAGCTTTTGCTCCGCCTGGGCCTTGCGCATGTCGATGCCGTGGTTGATGCATGGCGAGTACGCGATGATGATCGAGGGGCCGGGGTAAGCCTCGGCCTCGAGGAAAGCCTTGAGGCACTGGCTCATGTTGGCCCCCATGGCCACGGCGGCGACGTAGACGTAGCCGTAGCTCATGGCCATCCGGCCGAGGTCCTTCTTGGCCGTCTTCTTGCCCGACGAGGCGAACTTGGCCACCGAGCCCATGGGCGTGGATTTGGACGCCTGGCCTCCGGTGTTCGAGTAGACCTCCGTATCGAGAACCAGGACGTTGACGTTGCGGTTCATGGCCAGGACGTGGTCGAGGCCGCCGTACCCGATATCGTAGGCCCAGCCGTCGCCGCCGATGCACCAGACGCTCTTCTCGACGAGGTAGTCCTTGAGCTCGTCGATCTTGCCCAGGTACGGCTTGGACCCGTCGGCGTTGGCCAGAGCGGCGGGCAAGGAGGCGCGGACGGCCTTGGCCGCGGCCATAGCCTCGTCGCCGGACGCCGTCCAGGCCGCTTTCATCTTGGCCAGGGCGTCGGCGAGGGCAGGCGTCGTGCCCGCGGCCAGGGCGGCGTCGATGGCGACGGCCAGCTGGCGCCGGCTGGCGTCCACGGCCAGCCGCATGCCGAAGCCGTACTCGGCGTTGTCCTCGAACAGGGAGTTGGCCCAGGCCGGCCCCTTCCCTTCCGCGTTGGCCGCATAGGGGGAGGTCGGGAAGGTGCCGCCGTAGATCGACGAGCAGCCCGTGGCGTTGGCGATGATCATCCTGTCTGCCGAACAACTGGGTCGCCAGCTTGACATAGGGCGTTTCGCCGCAGCCGGCGCACGCGCCGCTGAACTCGAACAGCGGCCGCAAGAACTGGCTGCCCTTGAGGGTGTCGGGCTTGATGCCGTCGATGACGTTGTCGGGCAGCTTGTCGAAGAACTCGGCCTTCTTCGACTCGCCGGCCGCCCGGAGCTCGGCGATCGGGGTCATGACCAGGGCTTTGGTTTTGGCCGGGCAGACCTCGGCGCAGGAGCCGCACCCGACGCAGTCCTCGATGTAGCACTGCTCCCGGTAGAGAAGCCCGCGCTCGTTCCTGGTGTTGGACTTGATGGTCACGAAGCCCTCGGGAGCGCCGGCGAGGTCGGCCGGAGCGACCTGCTTGGCCCGCATCGTGGCGTGGGGGCAGACGAAGTTGCACTGGTTGCACTGGATGCAGTTCTCGGGGATCCACTTCGGGCATTCGACGGCGATGCCGCGCTTCTCCAGCCGGGCCGTGCCCGTCGGGATGGCCCCATCGAAGGGCATCTTGGAGACGGGCAGCGAGTCGCCCTTGAACCGCGTGACCGGGTCGATGACCTCCCTGGCGAAGGCGTCGGCGTCGTCGGGAATGATCTTCGTGACCGGGGCGGACTTGGTGATCTTGGCCGGCACGGGCACGGCCTCGAGGGCCGCGGAGGCCCGGTCGATGGAGTCCCAGTTCATCTGGACGACCTCTTTGCCCTTGCGGCCGTAGGTCTTCTCGACGGCCTTCTTCATCAGGGCGATGGCCTCGGCTTCGGGCAGGACGCCCGAGAGCTTGAAGAAGCAGGCCTGCATGATGGAGTTGATGCGCAGGCCCAGGCCGACCTCTTCGGCGATCTTCAGCGCGTCGATGGCGTAGACCTTGACCTTCTTCGCGATGATCGTCCGCTGCATGTCCTCGGTCAGGTGCTCGAAGACCTTCGGGGCCGGCCAGTCGCAATTGATGAGGAACGTGCCGCCCTCGCGGATGCCCTCGAGGATGTCGAGGCGTCCGATGTAGGACGGCTTGTGGAGGGCCACGAAATCGACCGTATTCAAGAAATACTGCGATTGGATGGGCTGCTTGCCGAAGCGGAGGTGGGAGATCGTGACGCCGCCGGACTTCTTAGAATCGTACTGGAAATAGCCCTGGCCGTACATGTCCGTGTTGTCGGCGATGATCTTGATCGAGTTCTTGTTGGCGCCGACCGTGCCGTCCGAGCCATAGCCATAGAACTTGCAACGGACGGTGCCGGGAAGCTCCGTGTCGAGGACGGGGCCGACCGGGACGGACAGGTGGGTGACGTCGTCTTCGATGCCTACGGTGAAGCCGTGAAAGCCCTTGCCCGTCGAGGTGGTCGTAGACGGCCTTGACCATCGCCGGCGTGAAGTCCTTGGAGGACAGGCCGTAGCGGCCCCCGATGACCTTGACCGGCCGGCCGGCCAGGGCCACGGCGACGTCGAGGTAGAGCGGCTCGCCGAGGGAGCCGGGCTCCTTGGTCCGGTCGAGGACGGCGATCTTCCTGGCCGAGGCGGGGACGGCGGCGGCGAGGGCCGCGGCGTCGAACGGCCGGTAGAGGCGGACCTTGACCAGTCCGAGCTTGGCGCCGCGCGCGTTGAGGCAGTTGATCGTCTCCTCGGCCGTTTCTGCGCCCGAGCCCATCATGACGATGACCTTCTCGGCCTGAGGGTCGCCGAAGTAATCGAAGAGATGGTATTGCCGGCCGATGGCTTTGGCGACCTTGTCCATGTAGTGCTGGACGATGCCCGGGGCCTCGGCGTAATGGCGGTTGGTCGTCTCGCGGCCCTGGAAGTAGACGTCGGGGTTCTGCTGGCCGACCTTGAGCACGGGCCGCTCGGGGTTGAGCGACCTCTTGCGGAAGGCCTCGAGGTACTGGGGCTCGAAGAGCCCGGCCAGGGTCTCGTACGGGACGACGTCGACCTTCTCCACGACGTTCGAGGTCCGGAAGCCGTCGAAGAAATGGAGGAAGGGGATCTGGGTCCGGAGCGTCGAAAGGGAGGCGACGATGGCCAGGTCCTGGGCCTCCTGGACCGAGCCGGCGCAGGTCAGGGCGAAGCCGGTGTTCCGGGCGGCCATGACGTCGCTGTGGTCGCCGAAGATCGACAGGGACTGGCAGGCCAGGGAGCGGGCCGAGACGAGGAAGAGCGTCGGCAGCATCTCGCCGGCGATCTTGTGCATGTTGGGAAGCATCAGCATCAGGCCCTGGGAGGCGGTGAAGGTCGTCGTCAGGGCGCCGGCCGAGAGGGAGCCGTGGACCGCGCCCGAGGCGCCGCCCTCCGACTGCATCTCGACGACGTCGACGCGCTGGCCGAAGATGTTCTTCCGGCCCTGCGCGGACCACTCGTCGGCCAGCTCCCCCATCGTCGAGGACGGCGTGATGGGGTAGATGGCCGCGACCTCGGAATAAGCGTAGGCGACGTGGGTCGCCGCCGTGTTCCCGTCAATCGTCTGCATGTTCTTCTTAGGCATGGATGACTCCTTCGTGTGGGCGTTATTCCTTGAGTTCGGTCCGGCCCTCGAGGGCCTTCTTGATGGTCACCTGGTCGGCGAAGTCCAGGTCCGACCCCACGGGCAGGCCCATGGCCAGCCGCGTGATCTTCGCCCCGAGGTCCTTGAGGACCTTGAGAAGGTACAAGGCCGTCGCTTCGCCTTCCACGGTCGGGTTGGTGGCGATGATGATCTCCCGGAACGTCCCCTCCCGGACCCGCTTGACGAGCTTCTCGAGACGGAGCTCGTCCGGGCCGCGGCCCTTGAGGGGCGAGAGGGCGCCCAGGAGGACGTGGTAGCGTCCGTGGAAGGCGCCCGTCCTCTCGATGGAGGAGATGTTGAACGGCTCCTCGACGACGCAGAGCGCCTCGTCGGAGCGGTGGGGGTCGGAGCAGATGAGGCAGGGGTCGACGTGGGTGATGTTGTTGCACCGGGAGCAGTAGAAGATCTTCCGCCGGGCCTCCTTGATCGTTTCGGCCAGCCGGTCGACGTCCTCCGCGGGCAGGCCGAGGAAATGGAAGGCCATCCGCTGGGCCGTCTTGGCCCCGATGCCGGGGATCCGGCGGAGCTCCTCGATGAGGTCGTGCAGGGGCCGGGCGTATTCGAACATCAGCCCATCCCCGGAATCTTCAGGCCGCCCGTCGAGGCCGCCGAGCTTCTGCGCCGAGGGCCTCGTCGACCTTGGCCGCGGCGTCGTTGAAGGCGGCCACGATGAGGTCCTGGAGCATGTCGATCTCGTTCCGGTCGACGACCTCCGGCTCGAGCCGGAGGGAGAGGAGGCGCTTGCGGCCGTCGAGGACGACGGTGACCATGCCGCCGCCGCTCGTGCCCTCGGCCCGCATCTCGGCCATCTCCTTCTCGAGCCGGTCCTGCATCTCCTTGGCCGTCTTGAGCATCTTCTGGAGGTCCATGATGTTCTTCATGAGCCGCCCTCCCCGGGTCCGAAGCCCTTGGGGTCCTTGTCCTTGGCGGGCTTGACGGGGTCCGCCGACAGGATCTGGGCCTTGAAAGTGTTCATGAAATACTGGACCGCGGGGTCCTTGAGGGCCGAGTCCATCTCGCGCCCGGGCGCCGGCCGGACAGGCTCGCGGGCCGCGCCGCCCTCCTCGGCGAAGCGGACCGTCATCTCCCGGCCGAGGACCTCCCGGGCCGCCGCCTCGACGGCCTTGACGTCCTTGTCCTGGATGGTCGTGCCGAAGAAGCCCTTGCCCCTCTCGAAGAAGACCTCGATCAGCCCCTCCCGGATGCGGACCGACGTCGTCTGGCCGAGGAGCGCGGCCAGCGGGGCCCGGTCCTTGGCCAGTCTCTCGAGGACCCGGCCGAAAACAGCCTTGTCGGCGGAGCGGACGTCCGGCTTGGCCGCGGGCGCGGCGCCGCCGGGCGAGGCCGCGCCCTGGACGTGTCCGGGAGCGGCCGCTTCGGGCGCCCGGGGGCCCCCGTCCGCGGCCTGCGGCGTCCGAGGCGCCGCCGGCCTTCCGGCGGGCGTCGCGGGACGGGGCTCCCCTGTCCGCGGCGGGCCCCCGCCGGCCCTGGTCAGGGATGCGACGTCCTGGAGGAGCTCCTTGAGGGGAACGATCTTGCGGAACTGGCAGAGCCTGATCAGGAACGTCTCGACATAGATCCGGGGCTGGGTCGCGTAGCGCAGGCCCTGCTCCCCCTGCTGGAGGGCGACGACGTAGCGGAGAAAGTCCTCCGCCGTCCCCTTCCCGGCCAGGCCCCGGAGGGCCTCGAGCTCCTCGGCCGTGACGACGAGGTAGTCCTCGGGACGCTCGACCGAGCTCACGAGGAGGAGGTCCCGGAAATGTCCGATGAGCTTGCCGAAGAAGAAACGCAGGTCGGTGCCGGAGGAGATGAGGCCGTCGACGAGCGGGAAGATGTCCTGCGGCCGCTCGTCGAGGACGGCGGTGGAGAAGCGGAAGAGAATGTCCTGGCCGATCGTGCCCAGGATCGTCTTGATGTCGTCGTCGCCGATGTTCTCGCCGCTGAAGGCCACGGCCTGGTCGAGAAGGCTCTGGGCGTCGCGCATGCTGCCCTCGGCCGCCCCCGCGATCAGGGCCAGGCCGGCCGGCGTGACCGTGATCCCCTCCTTCCGCGTGATCTCCATGAGGTGGTTGATGATGTCCTTGTGCGAGATCTTGCGGAACTCGAAGTGCTGGCAGCGCGAGACGATGGTCGGCGGGACCTTGTTGAATTCCGTCGTGGCGAAGATGAAGACGGTGTTCGGCGGCGGCTCCTCGAGGGTCTTGAGGAGGGCGTTGAAGCCGTCCCGGGAGATCTGGTGGACCTCGTCGATGATGATGACCTTGTAGCGGGTGTAGATGGCCCGGTACTTCAGGGCCTCACGGAGGGCCTTGATGTCCTCGATGCTCCGGTTCGAGGCGCCGTCGATCTCGAGGACATCGATGGCCCGGTCCTCGTTGATGGCGATGCAGTACTCGCACGTGTTGCAGGGGTGCGGCGTCGGCCCGTCGACGCAGTTCAGGGCCTTGGCCAGGATGCGGGCCACCGTCGTCTTGCCCGTACCGCGGACGCCCGAGAAAAGGTAGGCCTGGGCGATGCGGCCGGAGGTGATGGCGTTCTGGATGGTCTGGACGACGGACCTCTGCCCGATGACCTCCTCGAAGGTCCGGGGCCGGTATTTCCTGGCGAAAATCTCGTAGGACATGGATGACGGCCGCCCGCGGCGGGTCAGGGAACCTCTGGCCCCCTGGAAAAAAGTAAGTCTTATCTTAACACAAACGGCCGAAATTTCAAGGAGAAACCGGGACAAGTCGGGGCGAATGTGTATAATGAGAGGCGCCCATGACCGCCGAAGCCGGCCCCCGGCCCGCTCCCTCCGCCCTCCTCGAGGTCCATCTGGCCGTCCTGCTCTTCGGCTTCGCTAGCCTCTTCGGGAAGTGGCTGCCGCTCGCGCCGGAGGCGATCGTCCTCGGCCGCGCCGCCCTCGCCGCCCTGGCCCTCGGCTTCTTCGCGGCGGCCGGCCGCCGCACGCTGCGGGTCGGCCAGGCGCGGGACCGGCTCCTTCTCGCCCTCTGCGGGCTCATCCTGGCCGCGCATTGGACGATGTTCTTCCGGTCCGTCCAGGTCTCGACGGTGGCCGTGGCCGTCCTCTCCTTCTCGAGCTTCCCCGTCTTCACGGCCTTCCTCGAGCCCTGGTTCCTCCGGGAACGCTGGGACCCGTCGAGCCTGGGCCTGGCCCTGCTCGCGGTCGCCGGCGTCTTCCTCATCGTCCCCGGGCCGCGACCTGCGGAGCCCCGAGGGCCTGGGCGTCGCCTGGGGTCTCGGCTCCGGGCTGACCTTCTCCGTGCTCTCCCTCATCAACCGGCGGCTCGCCGGCCGGCATTCGAGCCTGGCCGTGGCCTTCCACCAGGACCTTGTCGCCGCCTTCTTTCTGCTGCCCTTCGTCGTTCTCCGGCCGCCGGCCGTCACCGCGCGCGACCTCGGCCTTCTGGCCCTGCTCGGGATCTTCGGCACGGCCGGAGCGCACACGCTCTTCATCGAGGGGTTGAAGCGCGTCCGGGCCCGCACGGCGAGCATCATCAGCTCGCTCGAGCCCGTCTACGGCATCGCCCTGGCCGCGCTCTTCCTCAAAGAAAACCCCTCCCTGAGAACCGTCTCGGGAGGGGTGTTAATCCTGGCCGCGGCGCTCGTCGCCACGGCGAGGGCCGGCCGTCCTTCCTAGTGCTTCTCGTTCCTCTAGCTTGTTCCTGCGGGCCTGGTCCTCCTCAGTCTTGTGCCGCTGGGCCATCTGGGCCTTCTCGCCCGCCTGCCTCTTCTGGACATCTGCGAGCCTGGACTTGGTGGCCGCAGCGGCCCTCTCGCGCTCGGCAGGGGTCCGCAGGGCCGACCTTTCCGCGTCGGCCTTCTGCTGGATCGTCCGGACCTCGGCCTGCTGGTCCTCGTTCAGGCGTTGCATCTCCACCTGGTGCTGCTGCCGGACGGCCAACTCCTCGTCGAGGCCGGCCCCGGCGGCGGGCCTGGAGGACTGGGACCGGCGGGCGGCCGCCTGGTCCGGGCTCATCACTTGCCTCGGCCGGGCGTTCTGGCTGGGTCGGAACGTCGGGCGGTAGACGGAGACGCTCCGGGCGCCGATCTGGGCCTCGCCGGGACGCCGGGCATCCGTCAATGCGTACCTCTCGACGGTCCGATTGGTCCGCTGCTGCACGTAGTTGGCGTCGACGCCGTCGTTGAAGACGCGGTTGTCGCGGACGTGGATATTGACGTCCATTCGGGTGTCGTTGATGATGGAGACATTCCGTTCGCGCGGGACGATCCACCGGTCGAGCCGGGGGTCCATGAACTGCTGGCCCCGCACGAAGCACCAGTAATCCCCGGGGATGTTGAAATTCCGGCGCCTGAAGCCGTACGCCATGGAGAAGTCATCGCCGGGAGGCAGGGGCGCCCAGCCGATGTAGGCGTCGCCCCATCTCCAGGCGACCCAGGCCGGAGCCCAGACGTTCCCCGGCACCCAGAACCAGCCCAGCCGCCCGTCCCAACCCCAGCGGCCGTAGTGATAGACCAGCCATCCCCAGGGTTCCGTGGAAACCCAGTTCCATCCGTAGTCGGTCCATGCCCATTGTCCCAGGCAGTAGGGCCGCCATCCGTAGCCCATCCCCCCCGGGATCCAGACATAGCCATAGGCTGGATAAGAGACCCAGGCGCCGGTCGATCCCAGGTAGGAATAATAGTCGGATACGTCGGGATTGTCATAATTCCACTGATTGTCCACCTGGTCCCCTTGCGGGGGCGGGGTCGCGGGCGAGGCCTCGGGCGAGCCGTAATCGCCCTGCGGGACATAGACGAGGCAGCCTATGAAAGAGACCATGGCCAACAGGATGAGTCCTACGCTTCTCTTCATCTCAGTCCTCCTGTCCGAGGTCGAAGCAAGAGTTATGCCAATTCCGGGTTCGGGCGAAGGCCGGCCCCATCCCGCGCAACATTGTCCCCAAAAGGCGACAGCGCCGGCTCCGCGGCAATTCTATCAGTTGTTGTCCAGCCGCTTGAAGACGGCCTTGATCCGCTTGAGGGCCCAGTTGATGTCCTTGTCCCTGATGATGAGCGGCGGCGCGAGGCGGATGACGTTCTCGTGGGTCTCCTTGCAGAGCAGGCCCTCTTTCATCAGCTCCTCGCAGTAGCGGCGGGCGCCGCCGGCCTCCGGCTGAGCTCGATGCCGATGAGCAGGCCGCGGCCGCGGACTTCCTTGATCTTCCGGCTGCGCGACCTTCCGGAGCTTCTCGATGAAGTACCGCCCAGCTCGGCCGCGTTCTCGACGAGCTTCTCCTCGCGGATGACCTGGAGGCTCTCGCGGGCCACGGCGCAGGCCAGCGGGTTGCCGCCGAAGGTCGAGCCGTGCTCGCCCGGCTTGAACACGCCGAGGACCTCGCGGTCGGCGAGGACGGCCGAGATCGGGTAGCAGCCGCCGCCCAGGGACTTCCCGACGATGACCATGTCGGGCCGGACGCCCTCGTATTCGCAGGCGAAGAGCTTGCCGACCCGGCCGAGGCCGGTCTGGATCTCGTCGGCGATGAAGAGGACGTTGTGCTTCGTGCAGATCTCGCGGGCCTTCTTCAGGAAGCCCTCCGGCGGGATGAGGATGCCCGCCTCGGCCTGGATGGGCTCGACGAGGAAGGCCGCGGTGTTCGGCGTGATCGCCCTCTCGAGGGCGTCGGCGTCGCCGAAGGGGATGACCGGGAAGCCCGGGCGTGAAGGGCCCGAAGTCCTGGCGGTAAAGGGGCTCGGTGGAGAAGCCGATGATGGTCACCGTCCGGCCGTGGAAGTTGTTGGCGCAGGCGATGATCTCGGCCCTGTCCTGGGGCATGCCCTTCTTCTGGTAGCCCCACTTGCGGGCCGTCTTGATGGCCGTCTCCACGGCCTCGGCCCCCGAGTTCATCGGCAGGACCATCTCGTAGCCGGTCAGCTCGCAGAGCTCCTTGGCCAGGAGCGGCCACTGGTCGTTGCGGAAGGCCCGCGAGGTCAGCGTCAGCTTCTTGGCCTGGTTCGTCAGGGCCTTGATGATCCGGGGATGGCGGTGGCCCTGGTTGACGGCCGAATAGGCGCTCAGGAAATCCAGGTACTTCCGGCCCTCGACGTCGTACATCCAGATGCCCTTGGCCTCGGCGATGACGACGTCCAGGGGGTGGTAGTTGTGGGCCCCGTACAGGTCCTCGATGGCGATGAGGTCCTTGCTGTCCATGCTGTGCCTCCTTCTCCGGCTCGAGGATGGCGGAGAGGGCGGGATTCGAACCCGCGGTACGGCTTACGCGCACACACGCTTTCCAAGCGTGCTCCTTAAGCCACTCGGACACCTCTCCGTTCCGATGGAATGGCCTTGTCCGCGCGCCGGCGGAGGCCCTAAGTTATCAAAAAACCAGGGTCGGGTCAATGAACCCCCGCCCTTGCGAGAAAGAGGGGCAGTCCCTTTAGGGGACTGTCCCTCTCGATTGTACTAGAGGCGGTCCCGATAGATGTTGATGAGGTCCTTGAGCAGTGCCGCGGCCGCGCCCCGGGGGCTGGAGCGGCCGCCGGTCAGGGTCACCGGCCCCATCGTGTCCGTGGTGAAGGTGATGCCCTTCTCCGTGCCGCTGACGTGGAAAAGAGGGTGGGAAACGTCGAGCAGCGACGGCCGGACCTCGAGGCTCCAGCCCTCCCCGCTCTTCGCCGGCGTCGCGCTGGCCAGGAGTTTCGCGGACTTGCCCTCCGCGGCGGCCTGGGTAGCGAAGCCCGCCGGCAGCCCGTCGATGCCCGCGACGCGGACGTCGCCCAGGCCGTAATCCGTGTCCAGGCACGTGTTGGCGATGAGGAGGAGCTTGGCCGCGGAGTCCCATCCCCCGACGTCCATGGACGGGTCCGGCTCGGCGATGCCCCACCGCTGGGCCTCCAGGAGCGCGCTCTCGTAGCTCAGGCCCTCGGCCATCTTGGTCAGGATGTAGTTGGAGGTGCCGTTGAGGATGCCCTGGATGCCCTCGATGGCCGCCCCGGCGAGCGAGATGAGGCCGATGTCGACCGTCGGGAGGGCGGCCGCGGTGGCGCCGGAGAACCTCAGGGCCAGGCCCCGGTCCGCGGCGAGCGTGCGGAGCCTGCGGAACGCGACGACGAGCGCCCCCTTGCCGGCCGTGGCCACGTTCCAGCCGTTCTCCAGGGCGGCGAGGATGTAGGGCAGGCCCGGTTCCCCGGTCCTGAGGTCGCTCGGCGTGCACTCGACCAGGCAGCCCCCCTGGCCCGCCCTCGGCAACAGGTCGGAGAGCGTCATCCCTTCGTGCCAGGCGGCGTGGCTCTCGACCGCCGTCGCGCCGTCCTTGAGATGCCGGCCGACGGCCAGCGGCTCCCCGGAGAACAGGCAGCCCTCGGACTTGACGACGGCCATGAGGTCGAAGCGCAGCCCGTAGCGGCGCTCGAGCGTGGGACTCTTCTCGCGCAGGAGGGTCAGGAAGGCCCGGCTGACGTGCCCGAACCCGGTCAGGGCGATGGGAACGGCTCTCATGGACGGTTCGAGGAAGCGGTCGCCGCCGGCACGCCGGGCGGGTCGGGAACTGGCGGAGAGGGCGGGATTCGAACCCGCGATACCGATCGCTCGATATATCGGTTTTCGAGACCGACGCCTTCAACCACTCGGCCACCTCTCCGTCGGGAATCGACGTCCCGGAGCCCGAAATTATATCCGAAAACGGGCCTATTGAACAGACCTCAGCCCCGCCGGCGGCGGAAGAACTCGACGAGCACGCGTCCACAGTCCTCGGCCAGGACGCCGCCGGTGACCTGTGGGCGATGGTTCGTCCTCGCGAACGGGAACCTCATCATCGACCGCACGGCCCCGGACTTGGCATCGGCCGCGCCGTAGACGAGCCGACGGACCCGGCTGTGGACGGCGGCGCCCAGGCACATCGGGCACGGCTCGACGGTGACGTAGAGGTCGCAGCCGGGGAGCCGGTAGTTCTCGGCCTTGCGCGCCGCACGCCGCAGGGCTACGATCTCGGCGTGGGCCGTGGGGTCACAGGTTGAGACGGGCCGGTTCGAGCCCCGGGCGATGATCCGTCCGTCGCGCACGACGACCGCGCCCACGGGCACCTCTCCCCTCGCCGCGGCCCGGCCCGCCTCGCGGAGGGCCGCCCTCATGAAGTGTTCGTCCGTTTTGGCGGCAACTCGGCGGTCCATGGCGCAGGGATTTTACCGCGTCCGGGGCGCGCTTTTCAACGGCGGCCGGATCGGGGTATAATCCCGCCCCGACGAAGGAGCCGCCCATGGACCGTGTCACCTGCCTCTTCTGCCGCAAGTCTTTCCCTCACGACCCGTTCTCGCCCTTCTGCCCGGACTGCGCGGAGCCGCTCTTCTTAGACGCGGCCGGCCGCGCCGCGAAGCCCACCATCCATGGCGAAAGGACCCATCCGCTCGAGGTCTTCGCCGATTTCCTGCCGCTCGACCGGTTCGAGCCACGGCTGAGCCTGGGCGAAGGCAAAACGCCGCTCGTCCGGCTCGACGCGCTCGGCCGTCGTTTCCGCCTGGGCGACGTCTTCGCCAAGGCCGAAGCCCAGAATCCGACCGGAAGCTTCAAGGACCGGGGCACGGCCGTGGCCGTCCAGAAGGCGGTCGCGCTCGGCTTCCGGAAGATCGGCACGGTCTCGACGGGGAACATGGCCGCCTCGACGGCGGCCTACGGCGCCCGGGCCGGGCTCGAGACCTTCGTCCTGCTCAAGGAGGGCACCTCGGCGACAAGCCTGAGGGCGGCCGGGATCTTCGGCCCTCGCCTCGTCGCTGTCCGCGGGGACTACGGCCGGTTGTTCTATGAAAGCCTGCGCATCGGCCGGGCCCTCGGCGTCTATTTCATGAACTCCATCGACCCCTTCCGGGTCGAGGGCTACAAGGTCACCGGATTCGAGGTCTTCGTCGCTCTCGGCCGGCGCCTCCCGAGCCATGTCTTCGTGCCGCTGAGCTCGGGCGGACACCTGCTGGGCCTGATGCGGGCCTACGAGGACCTCGAGAGGGCCGGCCTGGCCTCCGGGTTCCCGACCTTCGTCGGCGTCCAGGCCGCCGGCTGCGCGCCGCTGGCCGCGGCCTTCGAGGCCGGGCGGGCGACCTACGAGCGGCTGAAAGAGGCCCGCACGGCCGCCCACGCCATCTCCAACCCTGCCCCGCCCGGGGGCAACGCCGTGCTCAGGATGATCCGGGACCGTCGCGGCCTGATCGTCTCCGTCTCGGACGAGGAGATGTTCGCCGCCCAGAGGGATCTGGCGGCCGCGGAGGGGCTGTTCTGCCAGCCGGAATCGGCCGTGACCCTGGCCGCCCTCGCGAAGCTCCGCGCCGCGGGCCGCATCGCCGACGACGGGGCCAAGGTCCTCATCCTCACCGGGAGCGGGCTCAAGGCGCCCCACGCCCTCGAATCCCTGCCGCTCGCCGTGGCGGAGACCGATGTGGCGGACCTCGAGGGCCGTCTCGGCGACCTCGTCCGGACGCGCTAGGCGGCCGGAGCCTTTGCCCTCAGCCGCGGCCCAGGTATTCCAGGATCTTCCTCCGGTTCGGGAAGAGGGCCGGCGTGCCCCCCGTGTGGAAGAAGACGACGTTCTCGCCCATCTTGAAATATCCCTTCCGGATGAGGTCGACGAGGCCGACCATGGCCTTGGCCGTGTAGACCGGGTCGAGGACGATCCCCTCCGTCTGGAAGACGAGGCGGATCGTCTCGGCCACCTCGCGGTCGACGACGCCGTAACCTTCGCGGATGTAGTCGTCGAGGACGAGGACGTCGTCGGGCCGGACGTCCAGGTGAAGCTCGAGGGCGGCGGCGGCGGCGCGCGCGACGAGCAGGACGTCGTCCGAGAACGGCCCCCGGGGGTCGGAGACGCTGATGCCGACGACGCGGCAGCCCTCGGCCAGGGCCCGCGCCCCGACGACGAGCCCGCCCTGGGTCCCCCCCGACCCCGTGGCGTGAACGACGGCGTCGACCCGGACCCCGGCCGCCCCGGCCTGGCCGGCGAGCTCGACGAAGGCGTCGACGTAAGCGACGGCGCCGAGCGGGACGGTCATGTCCCCCAGGGGGAGCGAGCCGCCGACCGGGACGAGGTAAGGCCTGTGCCCGGCCGACCGGAGCTCGGCCGCGGCGGCTTCGAGCGCGGCCATCGCGGCTCCGGACTTGACGACTTTCCCCTTCTCCGCCTCGCGGATGCGGATGTCCGCGTCGAGGATGGCGTCGAGGAGCAGGTTGCCGTCGAGCCCGGGCTCGGCGTCGTAGGTCTTGAAAAGGATGAGGACCGGGCGGATGCCGAAGCGCCGGGCCGCGGCGGCCGTCTGCATGCACCAGTTGGACTGGAGGCTGGCCCAGGTGACGACGACGTCCGCCTTCTTGGCCAGCATGTCGGCGACGATGAACTCGAGCTTGCGCGACTTGTTGCCGCCGAAGGCGAGGCCGGTCAGGTCATCGCGCTTGATATAGATCGACGGCCCGCCGAGGGCCGCCGAAAGGCGATCGAGCCGGCGGAAGGGCGTCGGCAGGTGGATGAGCCCCACCCGGGAGAAGCGACCGATCCTTCGGACGATGTCCGGCGTCGAGTATGGGGGCATGGCAATTCCACCCGTTCAGCATGGCGCGCTCCCCCGCTCAATCTTTATACCACTCGTCCTTCAGGATCGAGGCGGAGGCCGTGTATGTCTTGCCGTCGACGGCGAGGACGAAGGAGTATTCCCCCTCTGCGGCCGGGAACGAGGCGTAGTTCAGGTCGCCGCCGAACCGGCCGCCGTACCCTCTCTCCTGGGCGCGCTTCATCTGCTCCTGGATGGATTTCTTCTCCTCGGCCGTCCTTTCCCTGCGCCCGGTCATGTTCCAGACGGCGCTGTTCAGTCCGGGGTTCCCGGTCCCATTGATCTCGTTGACCAGGAAGCGGCCCTTAAAGACCTGGATCTTGACGTCGCCCTGGGGCTTGGCCTTGAGGTAGTAGTTGACGACGATGCCGGCCGGCTCGCTCTGGCCGGCATAGTTCGACGAGCTCGAGTTCCCCCGCTCGAAGCCGGCCCAGCGGACCTTGGACTTGACGGCGAAGAGGTGGGCGTCCTCGGCCAGGACCCCGGGCGTGAGCTCCTCGAGGGGCCCGATGTCGGCGATGAACAGGCCGCGGCCGTGTGTTGCCACGATGAGGTCGTGCTCGCGGGGCTGGACCTTCAGGTCGTGGACGGGCTGGGTCGGCATGTTGTTCTTCATCTTCGTCCAGCGCCGGCCGGCGTCGATCGAGACATAGACGCCGAAGTCCGTCCCGGCAAAGAGGAGGCTCGCGTTCCTCGCGTCCTCCCGGACGACGTTGACGGGGCCCTCGGCCAGGTCCCCGACGACCGTGGCCCAGGTCTGGCCGTAGTCCGTCGTCTTATAGAGGAACGGCCGGAAATCGTCGTTCCGGAGGCCGCTGTAGGACACGTAGGCCGTGCCCGGGTCGATGGCCGAGGCCGCGACCCGGCTGACCCAGTAGCCCGGGTTGCCGGCGATCCTGTCGTTGAGCTTCGTCCAATTCCTGCCGTTGTCCCGCGTCACCCAGACGTTGCCGTCGTCCGTGCCGGCCCAGAGGAGGCCGGGGACGAGGGGCGATTCGTCGAAGGTCGTGATCGTGCAGTACGGAACGTTCTGGTCGCCGCCCTTGCCGTCGGCCCGCATCTTGGTCTTGTCGTTCGTCGTCAGGTCGGGGCTGATCTCTGTCCACGTCTCGCCGCGGTTGGCCGACATGACGACGATGTTCCCGCAGTGGTAGATCGTGTCGCTGTCGTGGGCCGAGACGAGGATGGGCGAGCACCAGTTCCAGCGCGTCTCGGGCTTCTCCTTCTGGTAGGCGATGTCCTTGGTCTCGCCCGTGACGAGGTCCGTCCGCAGGAGCGGCCCGAACTGGTATTCGTTGTAGAGATAGCGGTTGGTCCGCCGGTCGAAGACGTTGTACATGCCGTCGCCGCCGCCGACCGTGGACCAGTCCTCGAGACGGATCGGCGGCCCTCCCCTGACCCCGGCCATGGCGCCCTCGAAATCGTAATCCCGGGCCCCGGCCGCTCCCTTCTTGGTGCTGGGCCCGATGAGCGAGCCGTTGTCCTGGAGGCCGCCGGCGACACGGTAAGGGACGGACATGTCGAAGTCCACGGCGTAGAACTGGGCCAG
The DNA here is from genome assembly GCA_963805045.1 of Candidatus Aminicenantota bacterium. Classification (GTDB taxonomy): domain Bacteria; phylum Acidobacteriota; class Aminicenantia; order Aminicenantales; family Saccharicenantaceae; genus DATKJS01. Next base: position 20,788 of record CAWDTC010000001.1, on the reverse strand, counting down.
GGGCAGAAAGTCCGGATGGTACCAGTTCTTGCCGCCGTCCCAGGTCACGCCCATGCCGTGGTCGTAGCCGAGGAGCATGTGGCTCGGCGTCGGCCGGGTCGATCCAGAGGGCGTGGTTGTCGCCGCCGAAGCGGAAGGCCGAGGTCCAGGTCTTGCCGCCGTCGCGGCTGCCGAGGACCCCGACGCTGAGCACGAAGACGTTCTGGTCGTTGGTCGGGTCGACGACGATCTGGCCGTAGTAATAGCCCGGCGCGCCGCCGATGCTCCGCTTGTCCGGGCTGACCTTGTGCCAGGTCGCCCCGGCATCCTCGGACCGGTAGACCTCGCCGTCGATCATGCCCTGGCTCGACTTGCCGTCGAGGATCTCCTGCCATCGGTCGGCCTCGGACATGCCCGGCTTGTTGGCGTTCTCGACCATGGCGTAGAGGATGTTCGGGTTCTTGGGGTAGACGGCCAGGCCGATGCGCCCGAGGATCCCTCCCGGAAGGCCGGCGGCGAGCTTCACCCACGTCTTCCCGCCGTCGGTCGTCTTGTAGATGCCCGAGCCGGGGCCGCCGACCCCGTAGGTCCACGGCCGGCGCAGCCGGTCGTAGGCGGCCGCGTAGAGGACGTCCGCGTTGCCCGGGTCCATGGCCAGGTCGATGCACCCGACGTTCCGGCCCTCGAGGACGATCTCGAGCGCTTTCGTCCAGGTCTTGCCGCCGTCGGTCGTCTTGTAGACGCCCCGCTCCGGGTTGTCGGTATAGAGATGACCGAGGGCGGCCACGTAGACCGTCCCCGGGTCTGTCGGATGGACGACGATGCGGCCGATGTGGTGCGATTCCCGGAGCCCCATGTTGACCCAGGTCTTGCCGGCATCGATGGACTTGTAGATGCCGTCACCCCAGTAGCTCGAGCGGGAGTTATTGGCCTCGCCCGTGCCGACCCAGAGGACGTTCGGGTCGGAGGGCGCCACGGCCACGTCCCCGATGGAGAAGACCTTCTCGTTGTCGAAGACGGGCTCGAAGCTCTGGCCGTTGTTCGTGGTCTTCCAGAGCCCGCCGCTGGCCGCGGCCGCGTAGAAGGTGCGGGGCTGCTGGAGCGGGACGGCGAAATCGACGAAGCGGCCGCTCTGTCGCGTCGGACCGATCGAGCGGTAGGCGATGCCTTTCAGCACGTCCCCGATGGCCGGGGCCGGCGCGGAGGGCGCCTTGCGAGGAGGCTTCCCGGGGGCCGCGGTCAGGGCCGGGCCCAGGGCCAGGCAGGCGCCGAGAAGGACGGCGGACAGGGTCTTTGGTGTGGACATGGATTCCCCTTTCATCCCTTGACGGTGTAGTCGACGTGCCTCGCCCGGAGCTCGTCGAGGACGAAGCGGAAATTGGCTTCGTCGACGCCGACGGTCTCCGGCGGGCAGATCCCCTTGTGCGAGAACTTGCCCGGCCAGAACGAGGCGGGCCACGGCCGCGGCCGGGAACCCCGTCGTGCGGGCCATGGACGAGAAGCCCGTCCGCCGGTCCCTCCGGTCGAACAGGCTGTAGACGACCGAGCGAGGCCGGCCGTTCTCCTCTCCCTCGACGTGGATGCGCATCAGAGTGAACTCGTCATCCTCGTCGCCCAGGCGCCACTGCCTGAACAGCACGGCCGAGGTGACGTCGAGCGGCCGGACTTTCCCGCCGCGGACCTCGACCTCGTCGGCCGAGAAGAAGCCGCTGGCGCTCAGGGCCCGGATGCGGTCCGCGTGGCCGGGGTAGCGAAGGGTCTTCTCGATCATGTCCGGCACGGCCATCGTCTTGAGGAGCGAGCGGAGGCCGTCGGAGTTGAAGGCCTCGAGCGTCCCGACCTCGGGGAAGTCCAGGAGCTCGACGTCGGAGAGGGCCGGCCGGACGACGATATGGCCGTTCTCGACGTAGCGGGCCGGACGGACGTATTCCTCGATGACGTCCGCCGGCGAGAACGGCGCCTTGTACTCGAACGGGAAATCCCGCCGGAAGGGCAGGCCGCCGACGTAGCAGCGGAAGCGGCTGACGGACATCCGGGCGGCGTGATGGCCGAGGATCATGTTGCTCATGCCCGGGGCGACGCCGCAGTCGACGACCGCGGTCACGCCGGCGGCCCTGGCCGCGGCGTCGAGCTCGAGCGCGTCCTCGGGGAAAAAGGAGATGTCGACGACGTCGCGGCCGGCCTCGATGACCGAGCGCAGCGTCTCGAAGCCCATGAAGCCGGGGACCGCCCCGATGACGAGGTCGTAGTCCCTGACGAGCGAGCGGACGGCCGCTCCGTCGGCCAGGTCGGCCGTCCTTTTCTTGACGGACGCGCGGCCGAGCTTTTCGAGGTTGGCCGGATTGACATCGGCCGCGGTGACGTCGAAGTCCGGGGCCAGGTCGGCGGCCATGACGCGGCCGACCATCCCCGAACCGAGCACGATGATCTTTTTCAAGAGGCCTCCTTGAGCGTTGGGCTCCGTCCGGAAGGGGGCTCCCGGCAGAAGAAGTTTTTTACTATAGGCCAGGCGGTCTTTTTTTGCAACGCCCCGTCCGCCGGTCAAGGCGGCTGGACGCAGCTCGTTTTACTTTTCTTGCCCGACCCGCTATGATAGGGAACCTTGTATCGCTCAGCCAGGACAGAGGATATGCCCTTGACGCGCGTTCGCCGGGACCCGTGCCGCTGGCGCGCGTGGGTTGCCTTCGTTGTGGTCGCAGGCTGGTTCCTCGGCCTGGTCTCCGCCGTCCCATCCCTTGCCGGCCAGACAGCGCCGAGCCAGAACGCGGAAAAGAAGACGGACAAGCCGGCCAAGCCCAAGAGTTGGAAGCCCCACGTCATCTTCGTCCCCGACTTCTATTACCGACCGGAGACGCGCCTGGCGCTCGGGGCGGGCGGGCTCGCGAACTACCGCTTCGGCAAGGACAAGGAGCACACGCGTCCGTCGACGGTCGGCCTCACGTTCGTCTACACCATGAACAACCAGATGCGGATCTCCCTGCGGCCGGAGATCTATCTCCCGAGGAACTCGTTCATCCTGAACGCCGTCATCAACTACAGCATCTTCCCCACGGTCTTTTACGGAATCGGGAACAACACGCCGGCCTCGATGGCCGAAGACCTACACTCCCGACACGTTCAGCTTCCAGTTGGCCGGCCGCCGGCAGTTCTTCCGGGACTTCTTCGCCGGCGTCCAATATCAGTTCAAGCGCACCGTCATCGAGAAGGTCAGCCCCGACGGATCGCTCGTCGCTGGGACCATCCCGGGCAGCCGCGGCGGGATCGTTTCCGGGGTCGGCACGACGCTGACTTATGACAATCGGGACAACATCATCTTCCCGCGCCGGGGCAAGTATTTCCAGCTCACGACCGATTTCTGCGGTCGATTCCTCGGCAGCGATTTCAACTATACGGCCGTGCGCCTCGACTTGAGGTACTATGTGCCGGTCATGGAAAAGCACGTTCTGGCGTTCCAGCTCCTGTGCCGGACGGTGGCCGGGACCGCTCCCTTTTACGACCTATCCAATCTCGGCAGCGCCTGGATGATGCGGGGCATTTCGACCGGGCGATACATTGATAAGTCCCTCCTGGCCTTCCAGACCGAATACCGTCTCCACATCTGGAAGCGGCTGAGCGCCGCGGGCTTTGCCGCAGTGGGTGATGTGGCCCCGAAGCTGACCTCGTTCACTTTCAATCCGCTCAGGTATTCCGTCGGCGGCGGCCTGCGGTTCCGAATCGACTCGCGCGAAGGGACAAATGTCCGGCTCGATTACGCCTGGGCGCGCGGTTCGTCCGGTCTTTACGTCACGGTCCTCGAAGCCTTCTGACCCTCCCCCTACCCTTTCCGCTCGATTCGCAGTGTCTTGATCTCGTACGGCCCCATCGGCACGACAAGCTCGTTCGCCGCGCCCGTGGAGGTCAGGACCGCTGCCCCGGCCGCCAGCCTCTCGATGAGGTCCGTGACCACGGCCTGGACCGGCCACGGGAAGGCGAGGCGGGCCTCGGTCTTGCGGCCGAACGCCTCGTAGAGCCTGAGGATCATGGCCCGGCTGTTGTAGCCCGACTCCATCTTGAGACCCGACAGGACGACGTTCGACGGCGTGGCCCGCAGGAACGAATAGACCGGCGGAAGGGCCCCCTTGTGCGACATCCCGGTCCGGACGATGAGGGGGTTGCCGAGCTCGTAGCCCCGGCGAATGGTGTCCGCCTCCTGCCAGGTGCCGGCGTGCGGATAGAGGGCGTAGAGGAATTCGTGGCGGCCGCGGTCGGCCTCGGGGTCCGGCGCGGTGGCGCCGTGGATGACGGACATCCGGACCGTCGTCCCCTTGACGTCGAAACCGTACTTGCCGTCGTTGAGCAGGCTCAGCCCGACGCCCGCGGCCCGGTCGGAGAGGTCGACCCAGCGCAAGGCCGGGACCTCGGTCCCGTCGGCCGGCCGGGTGATCGAGCCATAGGGGATCTCGAACTCCGCCTGGCCCGTCTTGAGGTTCACCGGGAAGGCGGCCTTGATCATGAGGTTCCTTTCCTGCCAGTCGAGCCTCATGCTGCAGTCGACCCTCGGCACGCCGGCGGCCAGGGTCAGGTCCTGCTCGAAGACGGAGTTCCCGAGGCGCGTCCGGACCCGGACGATCCCCCTGACCGGGCCGGACTCGACGACCTCGGCGGAGGCGCCGGAAGCGCCGAGGTCAAGGGGCTCGCCCTTGAGGCCGAGCTCCCACGCGGACATGGACTCCGGCTCGTCGACGATGGACTGAAGGACGTTCGCCGGCCCGAGGAAGACCTCCCGGCCGCTCCGCTTGTCGTAGAGGCTCGCGATCCAGCCCGTCCGATCGTCGAGCCGGACCCGGAAAAACTCGTTCTCGAGGCCGCGGGAGGTCACGGTGAGGCCGGTTGACGGCGCGGCGCTGGCTGCCCCGTCCGGAACGGCCCTGTAGATCTTGTAGCCGAGCGAGGGGACGTCCGCCGCCAGGAAGGCCAGGCGGAATCGCGCTTGGTCCGGGCCGGCTTTCCGCTCGAGGACCTGGACGGGCTGCTCCTTCCCCGAAGGATCGACGACTCTGACCGTCTCGGCAGGGGACGGGAATCCGACCTCCGCCACGACCGTCTCGGTCCTGTTCCAGGCGAGCGGGTTGAAGACGGCGACCGCGACACCCTCACCGCGCGTGTCGGCCGCGCTCAAGACCGTCTCCAGCGAGAAATCGAGCGCCCGCTGGCCCCTCGCCGCGGCCTCCCTGTAAAAGCGGGCGGTCTCCTCGTAGACGGGACCGATGGCCGAGCCGTCGAGGATGTCGTGGAACTGGTTCCGGAGGACGATCTTCCAGGCCTCGTCGATGTCCCGCTCCGGGTAATAGTCGCGGAAGCCCGAGGCGACCGCCAGGGCCGAGAAGCGCTCGGCCTGAAGGAGAAGGCTTTCTGACGACCTGTTCCGCTTCTTCGTCTCGGCTTGGGTCGTATAGCAGGCCGGGAAGGTGAAATTGAGCTCCCTGCGGACGACGGGGAGGTCCACCCCCGAGGCTTCGATCTTCTTGAAGAACGCGGCCGGGTCGGCAAAGACCATCTTCGGCTGGGCGGGATCGTCGCGGTACTTTTCGATGGCCGCGACGTCCGAGTCCCGCGGCCCGCCGCCGTGGTCCCCGGCGCCGTAAAGGACGAGGAAGTCCTTGATCGGGGTTTGGGAGGCGGCGTCCGCGAGGACGCCGGAGAGGCCGTCCTTTAGGTCGACGAGGTACCAGCCCGGCGGGACATAGCCCAGGACGCGCGAGCCGTCCTTCCCCTCCCACCAGAAATAAGGCGCCTTCTCCGGGGCGCAGCGCTCGAACACGTAGGAGCGAATGCCGGCCTTGCTCAGGACCTGCGGCAGCTGCCAGTTGTGGCCGAAGGCGTCCGGGTTCCAGCCGACCGTCACGTCGTAGCCGAACTTGTCCAGGAAATATCGTTTTCCGTAGAGGAGCTGGCGGGCCAGGGCCTCGCCATCCGGCATATTGAGGTCGGGCTCGCACCACATGCCGCCAACCGGGACCCACGTCCCGTCCCTGACCCTGGCCTTGATCTCCTCGAAGAGCGCGGGATAGGCCTTCTCGATGGCCTCGTAGACGGCCGGCTGGCTCTGGGCGAAGGTCAGCCCCGGCAGCCTGACCATCTGGGCCAGCGTCCCCCTGAACGTCTGGACGGCGATGTCGTTGACCGTCTCCTCCCAGCGCCAGAGCCAGCTCAGGTCGATGTGGGCATGGCCGACGAGGTAGGCCGTGTAGGCCCGCGGGTTCTGAAGGGTCGGCGGCGCTTTGGGTTTCGCCGTCTGACCGCCCGGCGCCGCGCCGGCGGCGAGGGCGAGGACAAGGAAGAACGGCAGGAACGACCGGGACCTGGATGGACCTCTGAACATACTTCGGCCTCCTTCATAGGGATCTCAGGGCCGGGGCGGCCCGGCCCTTCCGGCGATGAATTTCGGGCCCGACGCTCCGGGCCCGGACGGTCGCGCTCGGCCTTACTTCCGCAGGTCCGACGTGCAGTTCGGGCAGCGGACGGCTTTGATCGGGATCTGGGTCCCGCAGAACGGGCATTCCTTGGTCGTCGGCTCGGCCGGCACGGCCTCGGCCTTCTTCTGCATCCGGTTCATGGCCCGGATGACGAGGAAGAGGGCGAAGGCGACGATCAGGAAGCTGATGATCTTGTTGACGAACAGGCCGTAATTGAGGGTCACGGCGCCGGCCTGCTGGGCCGCGGCGAGCGAGGCGTACGGCCCCGCGACCTTGCCGGCGGCCAGGACGACGTAAAGGTTGGAGAAATCGACGTGGCCGAGGAGCAAGCCGATGGGCGGCATCAGGACGTCGGAGACGAGCGACGAGACGATGGCCCCGAAGGCCGCGCCGATAATAATGCCCACGGCCATGTCGAGGACGGACCCCCGCAGCGCGAATTCCTTGAATTCCTTGAACATGAATCCCTCCTGACGAAGATTCGGCGGCGCTCGAAGCCCGCCGCCACGGCTTCACTGTTTCCTGACTGTCGGGAACGAGGAGATGCGGAGGCGGGCGCAGCCCATGGGGATGAGTTCGACCTCTTCCGCAGGCCCCGCCGCCTCGGCCGGGCTGGGCGGGACGGGGCCGACCATCCGGTCCTGCGCCTGCCACCCCGGCACCCGGCGGGCCTTGGCCTTCAGCACGACCGGGGCGGCGTCGGGCCGGAACGGCTGATAGGCCGGGGCGGACTGGGACGCCAGCCGCACCGTCGCCGCCGGGTTCGAGGCATTGACGACGAGCCCGTAATTCCAGGGCGTCGTGGGCAGGACCTCGAAGGCCGGCCACGCGTCCGTGCCCCCGTAGCGCTTCCACTCCTCCCCGATCCTGAGCGAGTACCACAGCGGCCCGCGCCGGACGGAGACGGCCTCGCCGACCCGGGGCCAGCGAGACGATGCGGATGTCCATCGGCCACTCGACCGAGACCTGGTCGCCCTGCCGCCAGACCCGCTTGAGCACGGCGTACTCCCCGGCCGCGAATTCCCCCTCCACCGCCCGGCCGTTGACCTCGAGCCGGGTCCTCGCCGCCCAGCCCGGGATCCTGAGGTAGAGCGGGAAGTCGACTGGCCGCTCCGCCGAGACGGTCAGGACGATGCGGCCGTCGAACGGGTAATAGGTGTCCTCGGCGACGCCGACCCGCGTCCCGTCGCCCACGACGGCGCCGACCGACGAGGGCGCGTAGAGGACGGCGGCCAGGCCGTTGTCGGCCGTCGCCATCCAGAGGTGCTCGGCGAAATACGGCCAGCCGAAGGCGACGTTGTGCTGGCAGCAGCGATAGCTCCAGGGGTCGTACGAGACGAGCGTGCCGCCGTTCTGGAAATCGTGCTCGCCGGAGCTGTCGCAGGAGACGAGGTTCGCCGCAGTCAGATAGTGGAGGCCCTTGAGGTCGGGGGTCATCGGCGGCCGGCAGGGAGTTGAAGGCGACCTCCTCGCAGCGGTCGGCCCAGGCCGGGTCGCCGGTGATGCGGAGCAGGGACTCGAAGCTGGCCATGAACTCGACCATGGAGCAGGTTTCGGCCCCCTGGCGCGGGTCGCTCTTGCCCGGCCGGATGTTCTCGTCGGCCCCGAACATGCCGCCCGGGCTGCTGGCCGTACGTCGTCCATGACCTGCCGGTAGTTGCGCTCGGCCGCTTCGAGGTGCTTGCGGTCCTTGGCCTGCTTGAAGTAGACGGCCGGCTCGCGGAAGCCCATGGCGATGTTGACGCCGTGGTAGAACGAGCTCTCGGCCGGGTTCCGGTCCCGCTCCGGGGTCAGGATCGGGGACGTCCAGTCCGAGGTCCGCTCGAAGAGGCGCCGGCCGAGGTCGATGAGGAAATTCTCCCCCGTCCGGTTGTAAAGCCAGTAGACGCTCTCGAGGTTCTCGCCGCCGCGGAGCTTCTGCCAGCTCCCCGGGAGAAGGCTCTCGACGGGGAGATGGTACTCGTACTGGAAATAGCGGCTCATGAGCGAGATGACGCGCCGGTCGCCCGACACGTCGTAGTAGCTCTCGAGGGCGGCGAGCATGACCATGTTCGGCCAGAGGTCATGGTTCTGCCTTGTTGTCGGCCGGCCCGAAGAATCCGTCCGGCTGCTGGGACTTGATGGCATAGCCCAGCCAGCGCTCCGTCTCCCGCCTCATGGCCGGGTCCTTCAGGAGGTAGCCCAGGTCCCCGTAGCCCTTGAGCCAGTACGGCATCTCCTCCCACCCCTGGCCCTTGAGCGTGATCCAGCCGCTGTCGTCCTTGAGGAACCGGCTGAGCTCGGCCAGCCGGCCGGTGACCCCGTCGCGCATCAGCTGGAGCTGGCTGAGCAGCCAGCCCCTCGGCTCGACGGCCCCGATGGGAAGCTTGACGAGCGGGCTCGTGGCGAGGGGCGGGCGGTTGGAAACGTAGTGCGCGTTCGGCGTCGCGGCGGGGAGGACGCGGACCGTCCGGCTCTCGCCGTCGGGGACGCGGCCGGCGGCCATCCCGATGAAGGAGAGGAGGAGCGAAAAGGAAAGCAGGAGTCCGGGCAGAAGCAGGTTCCTCATCCGAGCCTTCCAGGCCGCGCCGGCGGCGGGGCGGCCGAGCCGCCCTTAAATATAGGACTTCGTGCCTCCGCAGTCAATCCCGCGCGGCCGGCGCGCGGCGGTGTCACCAGCCGATGCCGTAGTCCTCGCCGTAGTTGCTGCTGCCGCCCCAGAACGTGCCGTGCTCCCGGTCGAAATAAATGGCGTTGATCGGGCCCGAGGTGTACTTCTTGACCGTGATCACGTACCCCATGGCCTTGAGCCGCTCCCGGACCTCGGCCGGGACCTTGGCGTTGAGGTCGATCTTGCCCGGCAGGCATTTGTGGTCGTTGAAGGAATCGTGCATCTGGTAGCTCGTGATGTTGGACGCCTCGCAGGCCTCCTGGACGTTCATGCCGAACTCGACGATATCGAGGAAGAGCTGGAGGAGGTTCTGGTCCTGGGTGTCGCCGCCCTGGACGGCGAAGGAGAGGAGCGGCTTTCCGTCCTTGACGGCCAGGCCCGGCGTCAGGGTCGCCCGCGGCCTCTTGCCCGGCTCGATGACGTTGAAGGGGTTCTTGAACTCGTCGAGGACGAAGCTCTGGGCCCGCTGGCTCAGTCCGACCCCCGTCGTCCCGGCGATGACGCAGGGGACCCAGCCGCCGCTCGGCGTGACCGAGACGACCCAGCCCTCCTTGTCCGCCGCCTCGATGGAGGTCGTGCCCGTCCGGAAGCTCCGCTCGTAGGCCTCGGCCTCCTCCCGGGTGAGGGACGCCGTCCGCTCCCGGCCCCAGTCGAGCCAGGTCGCGAGATAGCGGAGATACGGGTTCGTCTTCCCCTCGAAGGGATAAGGGTCGCCCGGCTTAATGTCCGGGTCGTTCCGCTCCCAGTCGATGAGCTGCACCCGCTCCCGGGCATAGGCCTTGGAGAGCAGGCCCCGGAGCGGCTCCTCGGGCGGGAAATAGGGGTCGCCGTAGTAGAAATCGCGGTCGGCGAAGGCCAGGTTCATGACCTGGAAGAGGGCATGGATGTAGCGGGCGCTGTTGAAGCCCATGGCCTTGAGGTCCATCGTCTCGAGCATGTTCAGGGCCTGGAGCATGACCGGGCCCTGGACCCAGCTCGTCAGCTTGTAGACCTCGATGCCCTTGTAGTTCGTCGAGACGGGCGCCTCGATGTGGACCTTCCAGCCGGTCGAGGTCTTCGAGGGTCATGAGGCCGCCGGCCTCGGCCGAGCCGCGGACGAGGTCCCGGGCGATGTCGCCCCGGTAGAAGCGGTCGTAGGCCGCGTAGATCGCCGCCTTCCTGTCCTTGCCCTCGGCCAGGGCCTTGCGCTCGGCCTCGACCAGCCGCTGGAGCGTCCGCAGGAGGTCCGGCTGGCGGAAGACCTCGCCCGGCCGCGGTCCCTCGATCGCCTCGCCCGCATGGGGCAGGAAGACCGCGGGCCGAGGCCGGCCATTGCTTGATCTTGGCCTTGGCCCGCTCGATCATGTCGCAGAGCTCTTTCTCGATCGGGTAGCCCTCGGCCATGTGCAGGGACGGCTCGAGGACATCGGCCAGGCTCATCGTGCCGAACTCGGCCAGCATCGTCAGCAGCCCGCCCGGAGTCCCCGGGGTCACGGCGGCCAGGGCCCCGTCGGCCGGCGGGTATTCGTATCCCTTGCTTTTATAGAAGGCCGCCGTGGCTCCGGTCGGGGCCACGCCGAGGGCGTTGAGGCCGAGGACCTTCCCCGTCTTCGGGTTGAAGATGAGGGCCTGGGTCTCCCCTCCCCAGGTCAAGACGTCGTGCATGGTGCAGACGGCACCCAGCATGGCGCAGGCGGCGTCGACGGCGTTGCCGCCCTTCATGAAGATCATCGCCCCGGCCGTGGCGGCCAGGGGCTTGCCGGTGATGGCCATCCAGTTCCGGCCGTGAAGGGCCGGCTTTTCCGTCCGTTCGGCGGCCGGCGCAGGGGCGACGGCCGTGAGGACGAGGAGGGACAGGGCCAGGATGAGGATGCGCATCAGACCTCCTTCGGCGGGTGCGGATGGCCGCGAACGCCGTCTCCATCGTAACAACGGCGGGCCGCTTTGACAAGGGGCGGAAGTCCGTGGCCCCGGCCCAGGCCTTGTGCTATAATGCGTTTCTTTGCGGTCGGCATCGCAGAGAGAGAAGGCCGCCCGAAGGCCTCTCTGACGACACGTCAAGGAGATCGACCCGCCGTGTACCGCATCGACCGACACCCCATTCTGCCCCTCCCCCCGCGCGCCGAGATCCCGTTCACCTGGCGCGGCCGCCCGACGACCGCCCTCGAGGGCGAGACGATCTCCTCCGCGCTCTTCGCCAACGGCGATCCGCATCTTCGGCCACCACGCCAAGGACGGCGCGCCGCAGGGTATCTTCTGCGCCAACGGCCAGTGCTCCCAGTGCCTGGTCCTGGCCGACGGCGTCCCGGTCAAGTCCTGCATGGAGCTCGTCCGGCCCGGCCTGCGGGTCGAGCCCGTCGACGGCCTGCCGGTCCTTCCGGCGGCCGACCCTTCGGCCTCATCTTTGCCGCCCCTGCGGGCCCCCGAGGAGCTCCGTGTTGCCGTCCTCATCATCGGCGGCGGGCCGGCCGGCCTCTCGGCCGCGATCGAGCTCGGCCGGCGCGGCATCGGGGCCCTCGTCATCGACGACAAGCATCGTCTGGGCGGCAAGCTCGTCCTCCAGACCCACCGCTTTTTCGGCTCGATCGAGGCCGTCTACGCCGGGACCCGCGGCATCGACATCGCGACGCGGCTCGAGGCCGAGGTCCGCTCCCTCCCGACCCTCAAGGTCTGGACCCAGACGACGGCCGTGGCGCGTCTTCAGCGACCGGAAGGTCGGCCTCCTCGTCGAGGGGAAGCGCTACGTCCTCGTCTCGCCCGACGTCCTCCTCGTCGCGGCCGGGGCCCGCGAGAAGAACCTGGCCTTCCCCGGCAACACGCTCCCCGGGGTCTACGGCGCCGGCGCCTTCCAGACCCTGGTCAACCGCGACCTCGTCCGGCCCGACCGGCCGCCTCTTCATCGTCGGCGGCGGCAACGTCGGCCTCATCGCCGGCTACCACGCCCTCCAGGCCGGGATCTCCGTCGTCGGCCTGGTCGAGGTCATGCCGGAGTGCGGCGGCTACAAGGTCCACCGCGACAAGCTGGCCCGCCTGGGCGTCCCCATCCACACGTCCCACACCGTGCTCAGCGCCAACGGCACGGACGCCGTGGAGTCGGTGACCGTCGCCCGCGTCGACGGGCGCTTCCGGCCCGTCCCCGGGACCGAGAAGTCCTTCGCCTGCGACACGCTCCTCATCGCCGTCGGCCTGGACCCGGTCAACGAGTTCACCGAGAAGGCCCGCGAGTTCGGGATGAACGTCTTCGCCGCCGGCGACGCCGAGGAGATCGCCGAGGCCTCGGCGGCCATCTTCTCCGGCAAGATCCGCGGGCTCGAGATCGCCCGGGCCCTCGGCCACGACGTCGGCGACGATCTCCGAGGACTGGTACCGGACGGCGGACATCCTCAAGTCCAAGCCCGGGGCGACTTCCGATGAAGCGGTGCCCGACGCCGAGAGCGGCGTCTTCCCGGTCCTCCACTGCAACCAGGAGATCCCCTGCGACCCGTGCACCGCCGTGTGCCCGAACCGTCTCATCGAGATCGACTCGACCGACATCCGCGACCTGCCCCGGTTCCTGGGGAACCGGGACGGCAAGGGTTGCACCGGGCTGCGAGAAGTGCGTCGCCATCTGCCCGGGGCTGGCCATCACCATGGTCGACTACCGCAAGGACCCGGAGTTCCCGACCGTGGCCGTCCCCTTCGAGTTCCTCAAGGAGACGCTCAAGCCCGGCGACTCCGTCGTCGTCGAGGACACGGGCGGCCAGGCCCTCGGACGGGTCGAGGTCGCGGCGGTCCGGGCCCTCAAGGCGAACGACCGGACGGTCATCGTCAAGGTCCGGGCGCCGAAGGCCTACGCCAAGAGGATCGCCGGCCTCCGCCTCCAGGCCGAGACGGAGAGCGAGCCGATGGAACGGTACGTCGAACGCACCGCCGACGACACGATCATCTGCCGCTGCGAGCGCGTCACCGCCGGCGAGATCCGAAAGCTCATCCGAGAGGGTGTCCGGGACATCAGCGAGATCAAGGCCGTGACCCGGACGAGCATGGGCTCGTGCGGGGCCAAGACCTGCACCCCCCTCCTCCACCGGCTCTTCCGCGAGGAGGGGGTCCCGGAATCCGAGGTCGTCGACCAGACGAAGCGGCCGCTGTTCGTCGAGATCCCGCTCGGCGTCTTCTCCGGCCTGGCGGGCGAAGGAGGCGACCATGGCCGCGAATAAGGCGTTCGACGTCGTCGTCATCGGCGCGGGGAGCGTCGGCACCCCGGCCGCCATGGCCATGGCCGAAGCCGGGCTCCGGACGCTCGTCGTCGACGAGGGCGCGAGCCCCGGCCAGGGCTCGAACAAGCGGGCCATCGGCGGGCTCCGGGCGACGCACTCGGACCCGGCCAAGATCCGCGTCTGCCTCCGCAGCCTCGAGATCTTCTCGACCTGGGAGGAGCGTCACGGCGACGCCATCGAGTGGCGGAAGGGCGGCTACGTGTTCGTCGCCTACCGCGGAGAGGAGGAGGCGAGCCTGAAGGGGCTCCTCCCCTTCCAGAAATCGCCACGGGCTGCGGATCGACTGGCTGGACGCGCGCGCGCTCCGCGAGGTCGCGCCCGACCTCAACCCGGACGGGCTCCTCGGCGGCACTCTGTCCCCGGAGGACGGCAACGCCTCTCCCCTCCTCGCGAGCCACGCCTTCTACGCCCGGGCCCGGAAGCTCGGAGCCGAGTTTCGTTTCAACGAGAAGGTCACCGGCATCCTCACGGCCGGGGGCCGGGCCGTCGGCGTCCGGACCGACCAGGGTGAGTACGGCGCGGAGGCCGTGGTCGACGCCGCCGGGGGCAGCGCGGCCGACGTCGCCGCCCTGGCCGGGCTCGACATCCCGGTCCGGCCCGATTCCCACGAGGCCGCGGTGACCGAAGCCGTGGCCCGTTTCCTCGAGCCGATGATCGTCGACATCCGCCCGGTCGAGGGCTCCGCCAACTACTATTTCTACCAGCACGACACCGGCCAGGTCATCTTCTGCATCACGCCCGACCCGTCCCTCTGGGGATCAGACGTGCGCGAGACGAGCTCGTTCCTGCCCATGGTCTCGCGGCGCATGGTCGAGGTCATGCCGCGGCTCCGCAACCTCCGCGTCCGCCGGACCTGGCGGGGGCTCTATCCCATGACCCCCGACGGCCTGCCCATCGTCGGTGAGGCGAAGGAGCTCGGCGGCTTCGTCTTCGGCGCCGGGATGTGCGGGCAGGGCTTCATGCTTGGCCCGGGCCTGGGCGAGCTCCTGGCCCGCCTCGTCCAGAAGAAGCTGACCGACGAGGACAGGGACACGCTCTCCTACTTCAGCCCCTACCGGGAATTCAAGGGGATGGAAAAGCTGAAATAGCCGCGCCATGCTTAAGACGCCGGGGCAGGAACCAATCTCGCCGCGCCGCATCGGCAGGAGCGGGCCGCTCGTTACGCCTGTCGGCCTCGGCTGCTGGCAGTTCTCGAAGGGCGGCAACCTGGCCGGGCGATACTGGGCGGCCATCGACGACGCCGTCATCCATGAGATCGTCGGGCTGGCCCTCCGGGGCGGCATCAACTGGTTCGATACGGCCGAGGGCTACGGCAAAGGCGAATCGGAGAAGGCCCTCGCCCGCAGCCTGAAAGCGCTCGGCAAGGCCCCGGGCGACGTCGTCATCGCCACCAAGTGGACTCCGCTCGGCCGCAGGTCCTCGTCGATCGCCCGCACCATCGGCGACCGGCTCGCCGGCCTGGCCCCCTTCCCCATCGACCTTTTCCAGATCCACAACCCGCTCTCGTTCTCTTCGATCGAGAGCCAGGCCGAGGCCATGGCCCGGCTGGTCGAGGAGAAGAAGTTCCGCTTCGTCGGGGTCAGCAACTTCTCCCGGCGTCAGATGGAGCGCGCCCATCGCGCGCTCGCCGGGTTCGGCCTGCCTCTCGTCTCGAACCAGGTGCGCTATAGCCTGCTCGACCGCAGCAGCGAAAAGAACGGCGTCCTCGAAGCGGCCGTGGACATGGGCATCGGCATCATCGCCTATTCGCCGCTCGCCCAGGGCATCCTATCGGGGAAATTCCACGACGACCCGGGCCTTGTCCGGCGCACGCCGGGCTTCCGGAGATTCATGCCCGCGTTCCGGCGCCGGGGCCTCGCGAAAAGCCAGCCGGTCGTCGAGGCCCTCCGCCGCATCGCCCCGGAATACGGCGCCACGGCGACCCAGGTCGCCCTCAACTGGCTCATCGTCAGCCACGGGGAGACCGTCACGGCCATTCCGGGCGCGACGAAACCCGGCCAGGTCGCGGACTTCTCCGCGGCCATGTCGTTCCGCCTTTCCGAGGGCGACATCGAGGAGCTGGACCGGGTCTCGGCACCATTCGAGTGACCGCATCGGATAAGAGCCGCGGCTACTTCGCAAAGAAGACCTGCCCGCCGCACTCGACGATCCTCATGTCCAGGTCGTAGACCTCCCGGAGGAGCGGCTCGCTCAGGGTCTGGCGCGGCGGACCCGAGGCCACGACCCGGCCGTTCTTCATGAAGACCATGACGTCGGAATAGCGGACGGCCATCTCCAGGTTGTGGAGGGTGACGATGATCGTCTTCCCCTTCTCGTCGGCCAGGCGGCGGCAGAGGGCCATCGTCTCGACCTCATGGCGGGGGTCGAGGAACGAGGTCGGCTCGTCGAGGAGCAGGACGTCGGACCCCTGGGCCAGGGCCCGGGCGATGAGGACGAGGCGCCTCTCGCCGGAGCTCAGCTCGAGGAAGGTACGGCGGAGATGGCCGTCGAGCCCGACATAGCGGAGGGCCTCCTCCGCCAGCCCGACATCCTCGTCCGATGGCGCCCCGAACGTCGGCAGGAAGGCCGCCCGCCCCGTCAGGACGAAGTCGAGGACGGAGTAGTTGAAGGTGAAGGACGGCTCCTGCGGGACATAGGCGACGAGCTTGGCCCGCTCCCGGCCCCGGAGCGCGGCCAGGTCGCGGCCCTCGACGAGGAGGGTCCCCGGCGGCGCCGGGAGGACGGAGGCGAGGCACTTGAGGAAGGTCGACTTGCCGGCGCCGTTCGGGCCGACGACGGACGTCACCCGGGCGCCGGGGAAAGTGAGCGGCCCGACCTCGAGGCGGAAGTCCTCGTAAGCGAAGGCCAAGTTCTCGACGCGGACTCTCACCGCCAGACTCTCCCCGACCGCTTGAGGAGCACGATGAAGAACGGGATGCCGACGACGCTCGTCAGGATGCCGATGGGGATCTCGAACGAGGCGGCGCTGCGGGCGATGTCGTCGGCGACGATGAGCAGGCTCGCGCCGAAGGCCGCCGAGAGGGGCAGGACCTTGCGGTTGTCCGCCCCGACGGCCATGCGGACGAGGTGCGGGACGATCAGGCCGACCCAGTTGATGACGCCGGTGACGGAGGTCGCGGCAGCCGTGACGAGCGTCGCCACGACGATGACCAGGGCCTTCTCGCGCCGGACGTTGATGCCGAGGGCCCTCGCTTCGTCGTCGCCCAGGGACAGCACGTTCATCCGCCAGCGGAGGAGGATGAGGGCGAGGACGCCGAGGCCGATGACGGGCAGGGTCACGGCCAGGTCGCCCCAGGCGGCCTGCGACAGGCTGCCCATGAGCCAGAAGATGAGGGCCTGCAGGGCATAGGGGTTGGCCACGAACTCGACGAGCGAGAGGAGGGCCTGGAAGAGCGCGGAGACGATGATCCCGGAGAGGAGGATGGGCACGACCCCCGAGACGGACCGCCCGGCGATGAGCACGACGAGGAGGACGGCCAGGACGGCCATGGCGAAGGCCGTGAGTTGGGGCGGAAAGGCCCGGCCCAGGAAGACGAGGGACAGGGCGGCGCCGAATGCCGCCCCGTAGGAGATGCCCAGGCTGAACTCGAAGACGAGCGGGTTTTGGAAGAGGGCCTGGAGCGAGGCCCCCGAGACGGCCAGGGCGGCGCCGGCGAAGAGGGCCAGGAGCAGGCGCGGCAGCCGGACCCGGAAGAGGATGTCGGCATAGGGCGAGGCGGCGGCCCCCGGGGCCGCGGCCGGCCCGTGGCTGAGCGTCGTCCAAACGGCCTTGAGCGGGATCGGATAAGAGCCGAGGTTGAGCGAGAGGACGAGGAGGACCACGGGCAGGGCCAGAGCCGCCCAGACGAGCCAGGCCGGCGTTCTATTTGCGGAGCCACTCATGACAGCCGAGGACCTTGGCGAGGGCGGTGAAGGCGCCCTCGACGCCGTAGAATTCCCTGTAAACGGCGTTCCCCTCGGCCTCGAGGTCGAAGCCGGGGAAGCGCTCCGGGTGGAAGAGCCGGGCCAGGTAGAGCGATTCGACCAGGACGAGGGCCGGGTCCCACCAGTACCAGAAGCCGAACGTGTAATGGACGTGGCCGTTCCGGACGGCGCGGAGGGAGGCCAGGCGGGGGTCCGCGAGGACGCCCTCCACCGTGACCGTCCGCTCCCGCGGCGGGTAATTCCCCTGGACGAGAATGATATCGGGGTCCCAGCGGATGATCGTCTCGAGGGGCACGGTCGCGCCGGCCGTGCCCAGGTAGGACGGCAGGAGCCCGGCGGCGCAGTTGACACCCCCGGCCGCGTCCACGGGCTCATAGGCGACCGGCGTCCGCAGGAGCGAGCCCCAGAATGAGAGGTAGACGCGTGGCTCGGTGCCGGCCGGGACCGTCCCGAGCGCCCAGGCCAGCTTCGAGAGCCGGTCCCGGAAATAGGCAGTCAACCGTGCCGCCCGCTCCTCCCGGCCCAGGACCCGCCCGACCGTCCCGATCTCCTCGAGCAGCGAACGGAACCTCCCGACCGAGGCCAGGGCGGCGACCGGGGCCCGGAGTCGCCGGGCGATCGAGTCCGCGGTGGCCGGCTCCGACGGCGAGGTGAAGATAACGTCGGGTCTGAGGCCCATGGCGACCTCGAAGTTCAAGTCCTGGCCCTGGTTCGAGACGACGGCGAGCGCCCGCGAACCCGGAAAGAGAAGGGGGAACACGCGGTCCTGGTTGCGGAGGAAGAAGTCGATGCCGACGAGCCTCTCCCCTCCCCCGAGGGCGACGATGATCCGCGTGACCTCCGGCTCGAGCGAGAGAATGCGGTCGACGCGGCCCGGGATCTCGACGCGGCGGCCGAGGCTGTCCGTGATGACGACGGGGGGGACGTCCGCACGCGCGGGGACCGCCTGGGCCGGGCGCGCGGATAGAGCGAGGACGACGAGGAGAAGAAGCGCCGTGGCGGCCGGGCCAGGTCTCATGGCCGCATTATACCATTCAACGTCCGAAAACGAGGCGGCCTAAAGGAGGCCAACGTCGAAGTCTTTGCGGACCCGGGTGACGTCGTAGCCGGGCACCATGGCCGGGCCGCTATTTTCCGGCGGGGGCGCAGGCCCCGACGAGCTTTTCGACCGCGTCGACCACGGCCAGCCGGCAGTGCGCTTTGGGCTTCTTGGCCTCTTCTAGGAGCTTGGCCCGTCCTTCGGCCCAGCCCTTTTCGGGGGTCTTGCCCGACGCGAGGAGCTCCAGCGCCTCGAGGCCCATGCCCGAAACGGCTTCGAGGGTCATGGACAGCCCCTCGACTTCGCGCAGGGCCGGGGACGAGGCGAGGAAGGGCAGGACCAAGGGGTGGTTCGTTTTCCAGCACACGAGCGAGGCCCTCAGCTCCGCGGCCAGGCCCTGGTCGCGGGTCTCGAGGAAGCGCCCGACCTTGACCCGGAAGGTCCGGGCGGCGAGCGACTCGGGAAAGCAGGCGTCGACGAAGCGCGTGAAAGGCGAGAGTGTCGAATAGGTGATGCCCTGATTGCTCCTCTCGTACCCCCTAAGGGGCTCGGTGACGGAAGCCAGGACCTCGAGCGGCCGGACCTCCTTCGCCCCGGACAGGCGCCGCAGCATCATGGCCTGGTACCTGACGTGGTCGAGCCCGAGCTCCTCGAGGCTTGTCTCGACGAACTCGAGCCGCCGGTACATGTCCTCGACGTTCGTCACGGAGGCCGGGGACCAGAGGCGCTCGGCGATGGCCGCCGTCCGGGGCCAGATCCTCGAATCGATCGTCTCGGGCGTGACCATCTCGCCCCACATCGTCGCCTCTCCGCCGAGGATGAGGGCCTTCTCGGCGTCGGTCAGCGGCGAGCCGCCCGGGATGGGGTCGTTCAGGTAGTGCTCGCCAGCCGGCTGGCAAAGGTCGATGTAATAGCCGTTCGACAGGATGCCCTGATAGCCCTTGCGGGCGGCCGCGACCAGGGACTCCGGGCCGCGCCAGGAGTGGATGACGATCGTCTTCGGCAGCCCCGGCTGGAAGACCTCGTCCCAGCCGACCATCTTCTTGCCGTACTTGGTCAGGATCTTCACGATCCGGCTGTTGAAATGGGCCTGGAGAGCGTCGTTGTCGGCGAACCCATGGGCCTTCATGTAGGCCCGAATGGCCCGGTTCGCGTTCCACTGGTCGGGGTTGACCTCGTCCCCGCCGATGTGGATGTACGGGTCGGGGAAGAGCCCCGCCATCTCCTTGAAGAACCTGTCGAAAAAGCCGTAAACCTTTTCGTTAGCAGGGTCGAAGGCCGGGCCGAAGACGCCGAAGTGCCGCTCGATCTCGTAGGGGCCGGGCGCGGCGGCGTACTCCGGATACGCGACGAGCCAGCTCGTCGAATGGCCGGGGATGTCGAATTCGGGCATGACCCGGATGGCCCGGTCCGCGGCGTAGGCGATGACGTCCCGGATCTGGTCCTGCGTATAGAACATCCCGTCCGAGCCGAGCTGGTTGAGCTTCGGGAACGCCTTCGATTCGACCCGGAAGCCCTGGTCCTCGGTCAGGTGCCAGTGAAAGACGTTGAGCTTGACGGCGGCCATGCCGTCCAGGTTCCGCTTGATGACGTCCACCGGCTCGAAATGGCGGCCGACGTCGATGAGCAGGCCGCGCCATGTGAACCTCGGCCTGTCCTGGACCGCGAGGCACGGGAAAAAATACCCGGCTTCGTCGGCGTCGAGGAGCTGGAGCAGGGTCTCGAAGCCGCGCAGGACGCCGATGTCGGTCGCGGCGGAGAGGGCCACCTCGTCGGGCTTGACGGTCAGGGTGTAGGATTCGTCCTCGTTCGGCTCGAGCTTGCCGACCCTCTGGTAGGAATAGGAGACGGCGGGCTTCGCGGAGGCCGGTGGGGAGACAAGGTAATCCTGCTTGAAGAACAGCCCCGTCCGGCCGGCCAGGCGGGTCATGAACCGGGCCGCGGCGTGGAAGGCCCTCTCCCCGGCCGGGCCCTGACCCGCCACGGCCAGGTTCTCGTCGATGCGGAAGCGGCCGTCCATGAGCGTGAGCTTCTCCGGGACGGGCATGAGCGCGGCGGCGCCGCGGGCGGGGCCCGCCGCCGCAGGCGCCGCCAGCCAGGCCGCGGCCAGGGCGATCGGAACGGCTGCCAACAGGGATACGCGCAGGGCTCTCTTCACGGACTCCTCCTTCTCGGGCTTCCTCCGGCCCCTCGGGCCAGTTTCCACACGGCGCCCCGGAACGTCGCCGCCACGGCGCGGCCCGTTCCGGAGATCAAACCGCGGTCAGTTCGTATTCCCGACGAGCGGGTCGGGCTTGACGACGACGGTCTTCGTCTCGACCTCCTTGCCGTCGACGTTCAGGACGGCCTTGTAGGTGCCGACCTGGACCTGCAGGCCCCGGCCGAAGCGGCCGCCGCCCATCATCATCGGCGGCTGCTGGGCCTGGCCTTGCGGGGGCCGCCGGTTGAGGCTCCAAAAGGCCTTCTGCAGGCCCTTCTTGGCCGTGCCGGTGACCTCCTGGAGGAC